>NZ_DATJDJ010000144.1:0-40335 GCF_035497515.1 Pararhizobium sp.
CCGTAGAAATACAGCATGGCGACCTTTTGGGTTTGATACTTCATCTGGAAATTCCTTGTCCCTGTCCCTTGAGGTTAGCCGGCATCGTTCGGAGGCCAGTTCTGCGTCTTGATCTTGCTGGCCCATTCGAGGAAATCAGCGAGATCGTTGAGTTCCTGCTCGGTCAGATTGAACTGCGGCATCTGGCGACGGCCCTCGATGCCGGATGGTTGGGAAGCCATCCATCCCTTCAGCGTTTCGCGGGCACTTTCCGGATCCGTGTCGCCGCCCCAGCGCTTCCACACATTGCCGATCTCGGGGGCGAAATAGGCGCCCTCGCCGAGAAGCGTGTGACAATTGATGCAGGAGTTTTTTTCCCAGACATGCTTGCCCCGCGCGACCCCGTCGGTCAGCGTGGTCTCGTCGGTGGATGTGGTACGCATGTAATAATGGCTATGCGCGGTGAGCGCGACGAAGATCGCGAAGAAGAAAGCGGATCCGCCGTAGAAGACGTTTCGCGCTCCTGTTTTGGTTAAATGTTCTGACATTCGCTGTCCCTCTGGCCTTCAGGGGTCGGATTGATCGGGCCGTGCGATCGGTCGCAAAAGCCTCCACCACGGCAGATGCGGGAATCCGGCCGATCGGTCTTTGCGAAAAGGCAAACAAATCGGAGACACGCGACGGCGGAGTTTGCTGCGGAAAATTTGAAGCAGGCGGGAACCGGACAGGCCTGTGCCGGTTTGGGCCACAGGAGGCCCGGATGATGCCGCCGCTGGTCTGGTTCGTCGTGAGGAATTTCGCAAGCGGGTTCGCGCTCGGCATGTTTGCCGCGCTCTCGGCCGTGATTGTCGCGCCATCCTCTCTGATCGCACAGCTTGTCAGCACCAGCCCGGTCGGTCTCTGGCTGATGATCTTCGCCTATGGCTCGACGTTCGGCCTCGGCTATCTCGTGACCGCGCTCTGGTTCATGACGGAGGATATCTAGCCGGAGACGCCGAACGTCGTGAAGGCCGTCCGGGCTGCTGCGACAAGGACGAAGACGACCGGCCAGGCGACCAGCGCGACGGCCATCCTGGGGCGAAGGCTACGCAACCCCATGAAGTCGAAGATGATCCACCTCGCCTTGACGATCACCAGGGCAAGGATGATGGCAAAGGCCGCGAATGGCATCGCCTCATGATGCCATTGCGCCGCCACGAGGCCTGAAAGCATGGCTGCGAAGATGGCGCCAATGGCGCGCCCCGCCAACCAGATATCCCTGTTGTGTCTCATGTTTCACCCGAGATAGATGACTGGAAAGATGACCAGCCAGACGATGTCGATGACGTGCCAGAGGGTCGCGACCAGCATCACGTTCGACCGTTCCGCCCGGTGTGCAACCAGAAGCATGACGAGCCCCAGGAAGATCACATGGGCGAGATGAAAGCCGGTGATGATGAAATAGAGTTCGAAGAACGAACTGAACGCGGCATCGCCGGCAAAGCGGATTTCGCCCGAATACTCGACGAGCTTGATCGCGACGAAGGCAAAGCCGAGGCACGCCGCGCCGACAAGCGCCAGCCTGCGGATACGAATGGACGCGGCGCGATCGGCCTCCGCCGCCAGCCAGCCGCTAACGATCAGGACCACCGTATTGATGCTGGCAAGCCGGCCGTTCAGATGCAGCTTCGCGATGGCATAGCTCTCGGGCTGCAGCAGGGACATGACCAGAAAGGCCGAAAGCAGCACCCCGAAGGCGATCAGCTCGCTCCAGACCAGGATCCACAGAATGAGATCGCCATCCGATTGCTTCTCGGCGGCACCGTCAACGACAAGCGTCATGGCACAAGTTTCCTTTTTACCCTTCCTATCCCGGCCGCCGATCGCGCTTCTTTGTCCAAACGCAAGGACAATGCAGGCTGATCGGGCGAGAAGGAAGAAAAGGAGACAGACCATGACCGACGCACAACTGGGCCTCGTTGTCACGACGCCGATCATCATCGGCTTTTCGATCGCTCTCAACCGCATGGGCGTGTTGCAGGCCTACAGTACGATCATCGCCGTTGCGGCATCCTGCCTGATTGCGGCGACGCTCTTCCTGCAGCAATAGGATGGATCATGACCGGCTTGTTCATCGCCTTCGCCCTCTTCGTCCTGCTGCATTCAATGCCGGCGATCCCGGCCATCCGGGCGGGCATCATCGGTCGGGTCGGCCGACCGGTCTATTTCGCCGGTTACTCGACGGTATCGACGGCCCTGCTTGTCTGGCTGTTCTATGAAACGCTCAACACCGACTACATCGAACTGTGGGAGCCCGCGCGCTGGCAGGCGACGGCAACCTTCATCCTGGCGCCGCTCGGACTGTTCCTCGTCATCGCCGGCCTCATCAGTTTCAACCCCTTCTCAGTAACCCTGCGCCGCGAAACCGGCGCGCAAGGCGCAATCGTCAACGTCACCCGCCATCCCGTGCTCTGGGGGTTCGCCTTCTGGGCCTTGGGGCACGTCCTGCCGAATGGCGACCTCAGATCCCTCATCCTCTTCGGCGGCTTCGCGGTCTTTGCGCTGGGTGGGATCGCCATGGCGGAGCGGCGGGCACGCAAACGGCTCGGCGGGGATTGGCAGGGCACCACGAAAGGGTCCGCGATCATTCCCCTCCAGGCGCTCCTGCTGCGGCAATGCCGGTTCCGCATCGATCGCCCGATGCTCATCGGCGCGATCATCACGGCAGTGACGACATTGTGCCTGCTGCACGGCGGACATGCGCTCCTGGTCGGGACCGACCCGATCGCGACGCTGCAATCCCTTGGGTGACATCGGATTGCTTGTTCCCGCTGCGGCGAGCCAGGACACGTTCCAGCGTCACGGTGCTTGCATTGCAACAAACGATCTTGCCGGGTCGCGGCATCACCTCAGCCGGGCCGGACAGTTCCCGTTTCCAGGACGATCAGGTCCATCGGAACATCGTGCAGTTGCGGATAGATGGTTGCGAGCTTCGCCGCCGCATAGCCGACGCCGATGACGAGTGGCCCGGACGTGAAGGCGGCAAGCGTCCGGTCGAAGAAGCCGCCGCCGTAGCCGAGGCGATAACAGGCGGCATCATAACCGACGACAGGGGCGATGACGATATCCGGCACGCACGGTCGGCTTTCGGCCGGGATCGGGATGTTCCAGACGCCGCGCGACAGGCTTTCGCCCGCGCGCCAGAGATGGAACTCAAGCGGCTGCCCCTTCTCCACCACGACCGGCAACGCCGTTCGCCCGCCCCGCCGGTTGATCTCCTCCAGCAGCGGCCGCATATCGGGCTCGCCGCGGAACGGCCAATAGGCGCTGACGGTACGGCCTCCGATATCGCCGATCTCGGAAAGCACACCGGCCGCGATCGCCTCACCCTGGGCCGCGCGGACTTCGGCCGGCACGGCCATCCGCTCGGCGATCAGGCGTTCCCGCTCGCCCTTGCGCCAGCGGTTCACGTCCGTCCATGCCTGCAGGTCGAGCGGCCCCGGCAACCCCGAATAGGCGGGATCGATCTCATGCAGGAAACACGGCGGCGAAGAAAATGTGGCGGGCATGTCGTCGTCTACCATCAGGCCCCTCCCGGATACGGACGCGTTGCGATCATTCATATGCTACACCCGATCGCGGCTTTGTGCATGGATGAAAGAGCCACCGCAGACAATCCGCCGTATTCACACCGATTTCGAATGACTACCCGCCGAGCCAAGCGACGAACTGGCGGACATAGTCCTTGCCGGCCCGGCGCTTGGGAACGACCACGAAATAGCCTGCGCGCGTCTTGATCGACGCCTCGGTCAGGCGCACGAGCCGGCCTTGCTCAAGCAGATCACCAACCAGCCGTTTCCAGCCCAGCGCGACCCCTTGGCCGTTCAAGGCGGCATAGATCGCCTCGGTATAGAAGCTGCAATGGATACCCCGCGTCTTGGCCGCGCCCTGAATCGAATGCGCCGCGAGCCATTCGTCCCATCCGGTCCATGTCGGGTCATCGGTATCGCTGGAAATCAGCGGGTGTTTCAGAAGGTCCGCCACCGAAACGATCGGCGCATTTGTCTTCGCATATTCCGCGCTGCAGATCGGGAAGACCTCGTCATCGAACAGGAACTGCGCCTGCCCGTCCGACCATGTGCCATTGCCGTATCGAAGCGCGACATCGATGTCTCCGCCATCGATCTTCGTCCACGAATCCTGCGTGATGATCCGCAGCTTCACGTTCGGATGCATCTGGGAAAAGGACCCGATCCTCGGCAACAGCCAGAAATGGGCAAAGGAAATGGTCGCCGAGATGACCAGTTGGTCATCCGGTTTTTCCAGCCGCAGATCGGCAACCGTGTCGGCAATCATGTTGAAGGCGTCTCCTGTCACGCCAGCCAGGGTCTTTCCCTTCTCCGTCAGCTCGACCCGCCGGTGCAGCCGCTCGAACAGCGGAAATCCGAAGTCCTCTTCCAGCAGGTGAATCTGCCGGCTCACCGCAGCCTGGGTAACACCAAGCTCGAGCGCCGCACGAGTGAAACTCGACAGCCTCGCCGCTGACTCGAATGCCGTAAGTGCCGTCAGTGGCGGAATTTTCTTGCGCAGATTGACCATGCTTTCCTCTGACTGCGACATCGTTTGCGGCCAACCGAACCTTCCGATATGGCATTACATTTAGTAATGCCTGTCAAGCCCATTTGTGACGTTGAGCGATGGCTCCATATCAGCGAATCTAGACTCAAACATTTCTTGAAATCCGCAGACATGAGGTTGAATTATGCTGCAAAAGTTCGCTTCCTCCATCTCGGCGCTGCTCGATGCGCGCGCCGAAGGTCATTCGCTTCCCGCCGGCCTTTATACGCGCGAGGATGTCTTCGAGGCGGACCTGGACGTCTTCTTTCGCAAGCACTGGATCTGCATCGGCCTCGAATGCGACGTCCCGGAGCCGGGCGATGCCACTGTCGTTGATATCGGCAAGACCAGCCTGATCCTGCTACGCGACGACGACAATGAAATCCGCGTCATGCACAATGTCTGTCGCCATCGCGGATCGCGCCTGCTGGATACCGGCAAGTCGATCGTCTCCAAGCTGGTCTGTCCCTATCACACCTGGACCTATGAACTGACCGGCGAACTGAGCTACGCCCCGCATATGGGCAAGGGTTTCGACAAGGAATGCCGCAGCCTCAAGCAGGTGGCCTTCAAGTCGATCGGCGGCCTCATCTATGCCTGTCTTTCGGACAATCCACCGGAGGATATCGCCCATCTCGAACAGGTGATGGCGGAACGCCTTGCCCCTTACGACATCGCCAATGCCAAGGTCGCCTACGAGACCGACGTCATCGAGAAGGGCAACTGGAAGCTGACGATCGAGAACAACCGCGAATGCTACCATTGCTCGGCCAACCATCCCGAACTCTGCGTCTCCTTCGTCGATCTCGACTTCGGCTTCGATCCGGATGCGCTGAGCCCCGAGGACCGGGCGCAGGCCGAGGAGCATCTCGCGCTCTATGAAGAACGCACCAGGCGCTGGGAGGCCGACGGTTTCCCGTCCGCCGCCGTCGAACAACTGGTCGATTGCACCACCAATTTCCGCACCCAGCGCCTGATCATTTCCGGCGCCGGTGAATCGCAGACGCCGGACGCGACGGCCGCCTCCGCAAAGCTGCTCGGCACCATGACCCGCAAGGATCTCGGCGACACCCATCTCTGGGGCCACAACAGCTGGAAACATTTCATGGGCGACCACGCCGTGGTTTCGACCGTCATCCCGCTGTCGGCCGACACGACGCTGGTGCGGACAAAATGGCTCGTCCACAAGGACGCTGTCGAGGGCGTCGATTACGATCTCGAAAAGCTGACCAATGTCTGGATCGCCACGACGGATCAGGATTCCGAACTGGTCGCCCGCTCGCATGCCGGCGTCGAGGATCCGGCCTATATTCCCGGCCCCTATTCACCCTTCTCCGAAACGAACCTCGACAAGTTCGCGACGTGGTATATCGACCGGATGCGCGCCCATGGATACTAAGAGCACCTTCGCGCCGGCCACGCGCCGCGAGCGCTTCGATGTGTGGAACCGCGATACGGACGAGGATCTCGTCTGCATCGACATCCACCAGGAAACGCATGACGTGAAGACCTTCACCTTCGCATCAGCGGAAGGAAAGCAGTTCGTCTTCGAGGCCGGCCAGCATTTCCTGTTCGACCTGGAAATCGGAGGCGAGCCGGAAAGCCGCTGCTACAGCATTTCCTCGTCGCCGAGGCGGACCAACGCCGTCTCGGTCACCGTCAAGCGCGTTCCGGGCGGCAGGATTTCCAACTGGCTGCACGACAATCTCGCGGTGAATGCGAAGGTGAAGGCCAACGGCCCGCTTGGCCACTTCATCCGCCCGAGCGCGAAGAAATACCTTTTCCTTTCCGGCGGTTCCGGCATCACGCCAGTCATGTCGATGGTGCGCGATCTCGCCGATACCTGCGAGCCCGCCGACATCGTCTTCCTGCATGCGGGGCGCACGCCGAAGGATCTGGTCTTTCGCGACGACCTGACCGTGCTTGCCAGCCGGATGAAGGGGCTGCGCCTGCAGTTCCTGCCGGAGACCGTGAATGGCGAACCCTCCTGGCCGGGACTGACCGGCCGCATCTCGCCGGACTACATGAAGCTCACCGTACCGGATGTCGCCGAGCGCGTCGTCATGTGCTGCGGCCCGGCGCCCTTCATGGCGGCGGCCCGCGCGATCACGGTGGAACTCGGCGTCCCATCGGCGAACTATATCGAGGAAAGCTTTGACGCCGCCGTCATCGATGAGGGCGACATTCCCGTCATCGAGGAAGCGACTGCGCGGACGTTCCAGGTGTCGTTTGCCAAGCAGGCACGCCAGATCGAGGTTTCAGGCGAGCAGACTGTGCTGTCCTGCGCCAAGAAGGCGGGCGTCAAGCTCCCCTCCTCCTGTTCGAACGGCGTCTGCGGCACCTGCAAGTCGAAGCTGGTCTCCGGCACTGTCGACATGAATCACAATGGCGGCATCCGCCAGCGCGAAATCGACGCCGGCCTCTTCCTGCCCTGCTGTTCCAAGCCGCTCAGCGATCTCGTCATCGACCGCTGAGCTTGGTCGCCGCCGCCGGTGCGGCGACGGCATAAGCGGCATTGTCAGGCGGCGCGCATCCGCACCGCCCGATCGCTCAATAGACCACCACGCCACGGACGCTTTGGCCCGAATGCATGAGATCGAAACCCTTGTTGATGTCCTCGAGCGGCATCGTATGGGTGATCATCGGGTCGATCTGGATCTTGCCCTGCATGTACCAGTCGACGATCTTCGGAACGTCGGTGCGGCCGCGCGCGCCACCAAACGCCGTGCCCATCCAAGTGCGGCCGGTGACCAGCTGGAACGGACGGGTCGAGATCTCCTGGCCCGCACCCGCGACCCCGATGATCACCGACTTGCCCCAGCCGCGATGCGATGATTCCAGCGCCTGGCGCATCACCTTCGTGTTGCCGGTGCAGTCGAACGTATAGTCGGCCCCGCCGATCTGGTCGGCGCCACACTTGGTCATGTTGACGAGGTAGGGCACGATGTCGTCGCCGACCTCCTTCGGATTGACGAAGTGGGTCATGCCGAAGCGCTCGCCCCAGGCCTTTTTGTCATTGTTGATGTCGACACCAATAATCATGTCGGCGCCGGCGAGCCTCAAACCTTGGATGACGTTGAGGCCGCTGCCGCCGAGGCCGAAGACGATGGCCGTGGCGCCGATCTCGACCTTGGCGGTATTGATCACGGCGCCGATGCCGGTCGTGACGCCACAGCCGATATAGCAGATCTTGTCGAACGGCGCGTCCTCGCGCACCATGGCCACCGCGATCTCCGGCAGCACGGTGTAATTGGCGAAGGTCGAGCAGCCCATATAGTGGAAGATCTTGTCCTTGCCGATCGAGAAGCGGCTGGTGCCGTCGGGCATCAGGCCTTGGCCCTGGGTGGCGCGGATCGCGGTGCAGAGATTGGTCTTGCGCGACAGGCAGGAGGGGCAGGAGCGGCATTCCGGGGTGTAGAGCGGAATGACATGGTCTCCCTTTCTAACCGAGGTGACGCCCGGGCCAACATCGACGACAACACCGGCGCCTTCATGACCGAGGATGGCCGGAAACAGGCCTTCTGGATCGGCGCCCGAGAGCGTGAAATCATCGGTATGGCAGATGCCTGTTGCCTTGACTTCGATCAGCACCTCCCCAGCCCGCGGTCCGTCCAGCTGAACGGTCATGATCTCGAGCGGTTTGCCGGCCTGGGTGGCCACGGCGGCGCGTACGTCCATGTTCATCCCTCTCAAAAATCAATTGTCTCGTCGGCGGATGCGGCGAAGGCTCCTCCCCGCCGCACCCGGTCACTGCGTGATTCTGCCGTCGTGTTCGTCGAGCAGCGGCACGCCATAATCGAGCAGCAGCTTGTCGATCTCGGGCTGGTGATCCCGGATGAACGTGTTCAGCGTGCGTTTCCAGGTCTGGTCGGACGGACGAACGCCCATCGTGATCCGGTAGATCATGCGCTGGCCGCCCTTCTCCTTGGTCAGCGGGATGACGGCGAGATCGACCTTGGACTTGCGCGCATAATATCCGGCCATCGGCCCCCAGGCGACCGCGGCGTCGATCTTGCCCGCCTGGATGTCGCCGACCATGACCTCCGCCATCGACGGCATGATCCGCGTATCGACCATCAGCGGATAGACCTTGGCCGTGCGCATGAGCTTGGTCGCCGCCATGGTCGCGGTCGGGGGCGTCCCTTCCACCACGCCGATCCTCAGGCCGGCAAGTTTCGGGTCGGCCAGCGTCTCCACGCCGTCGAGCCCGCCGCCCCTCTTGTAGAGCAATACATAGGAGGAGCGGTAATAGGCGTTGGTGTTCTGGACGAGCTCGTCGCCCTGCGCATAACCCATGATGATGTCGCAACGGTTGGCGCCCAGCGTGTTGCGCACGAAACCGGTGATCGACGGAAACCACGTATAGGAGACCGACTTTCGCCCGGTGCCGGTCGCGACCAACCGGGCAAGCCTGTCTTCGAACCCCTCCCCGCTCTGGTCGGAGAACGGCATGTTGGAGGGATCGGCGCAGACGCGCAGGATGTCCGGATCCACCAGTTCGCCCTCGGCGCCCAGCCGGGCGTCCTGCGCACTGGCCCTCGCCGGCATCAATGCGGCGATGGCGATGAGGAGCAGGCCAGTCCTGCTGGTCCAATGGGCGCGGCGTGCCATGTCAACCTCCCATGCAGGATGCTTCTTGGGCCTTGGCCGATTCCGACTTGTCGGCCTTCTTCGGCGGACGGCCCCTCGGCGCCGCTTCGACCGCACGCGCGCGCAGATAGACGTAGAGGTCGTCGAGATAGCAATAGACATTCTTGTTGTCGCCGAAGGCGGGCATGACATTCTCCTTGCCGCCACCGACATTCTTGCGCCCCTCGGCAACGATCTGCAGGAAGGTCGCATAGTCGATATTCTTCATGCTCTGGGCGAGCGCAGGCGCGTAGCTGGAGCCCATCCCGTCCGGGCCATGACAGACATGACAGTCCGAATGATAGCGCCGGTAGCCGCTGAACGTGTACCAATCGACGGTGCCGTTCTCGATCTTGAACGTCGGATTTCCTTCCGCGTCGAAAAACTTGCCATCTTCTTCCGTAACAGCGGCAGCCTTCTCCTTGTCGTCGGCTGCGGTGGTGATTGTGGGGGTGAAAACGATAAACATGACGCCCAGCGCCCCGACTGCAATGCGAAAAGCCATTGATCGAACCTCATGCTCGGGGACCGCGACGAGATCCGTCGGCAGTCCATACGGGATTTCAACCCGCCAGGCAGCCGGCTACCCGGCTGTTACAGGCGGGCAGCCACTGTCGATGAGGCCGCGCGGCAAGCGCAGCCCCATACGTTTTCAAGGGTCATCAATCCGGAAGACCGAAGACGGTCAGCTGTCCGCCGAGCGTCGTGAAGTCGGCCAGCGCAGCATAGCCGCCGACCGCACCGAGGCCGGCCGTGTTGACGACCTGCTCTTCATCGCCTTGCTGCCGACCCTGGTCGACCGCACCGTGCCATGCCGCGGCATTCTCCGGAGCGAGCAGGCCGCCGGCAAGGCCGATACCAGCCCATCCACCGACACCGGAGAGAACGGCGATATACTGCTTGCCGCCATGCTCGAAGGTGTTGATGTTGCCGATGATGCCCGACGGGGTCTTGAACTTGTAGAGTTCATTGCCGTCGTGATCGACCGCCTTGATGTAGCCTTCGAGTGTTCCGTAGAACACCACGTCACCCGCCGTCGAAAGCGCACCGGACCAGACCGAGAATTGCTCGGGCTTCGACCAGACGATCTCGCCCTTCGCTGCGTCCCAGGCTATGAAGTTACCCATGCCGCCATGGCTGTCGGGAGTGGGGTACATCGCGACCGTCGCGCCGACATAAGGCTGGCCGGCCGTGTAGCTGACCTTGTATGGCTCATAGTCCATGCAGACATGATTGGTCGGCACGTAGAACAGACCGGTCTTGGGCGAATAGGTGGCAGGCTGCTGGTCCTTCGTTCCAAGGGCAGCGGGGCAGACACCCGTCGTATTCACGTCCTCGCCGTTCTGCTGGGTGGAGTATTTCGCCACCACCTGCGGCCGGCCATACTGGTCGCTGGACTTGTCCATGACGACTTCCGTCGCCCAGTTGACCTTCGGGTCGTATTTCTTCGCGACCAGAAGCTCACCGTTGGTTCGGTCGAGCGTATAGGCGAAGCCGTTGCGGTCGAAATGCACGAGCACGTCGTGCTTCTGGCCGTTGACCTCCATCGCATCGACGAGAATGTTCTCGTTGACGCCGTCGAAGTCCCATTCATCATGGGGCGTCATCTGATAAAGCCACCTGGCCATGCCCGTGTCGGCGTCGCGCGCCATCAGGGTCATCGACCAACGGTTGTCGCCCGGCCTCTGTACCGGGTTCCATGTCGAGGGGTTGCCGGTGCCGTAATAGACCAGATTGGCCTTGGGATCGTAGGAGTACCAGCCCCATGTCGTCCCGCCACCGGTCTTCCACTGCTCGCCTTCCCAGGTGCTCGTGCCGGAATCCTTGCCGACCGGCTTGCCGAGATGGGTCGTCTTCTCGGGGTCGATGAGCGTGTCGGCGTCAGGTCCCTCGGAATAGGCCTTCCAGGCCAGCGAGCCGTCCTTCAGGTTATAGGCTGCAAGCCAGCCCCGAACGCCGAATTCGGCACCGGAGACGCCGATCAGCACCTTGTCCTTGACGATGACCGGCGCGGCTGTGCCGGATTCGCCCTTGCCGCCGTCGATCTGGTCGCCGTTCTTCACCGACCAGACGACCTTGCCGGTCTTGGCGTCGAGGGCCACGACCGTCGTGTCGGCCTGGTTCAGGATGATCTTGCCGTCACCATAGGCGACGCCGCGATTGACCGTGTCGCAGCACATGATGCCGATGACGTTGGGATCCTGCTTCGGTTCGTACTTCCAGAGAATCTTGCCGTCGTTCTTCAGGTCGAGGGCATAGACGATGTTGGGGAACGGCGTATGGATGTACATGACGTCGCCGATCACCAGCGGGCCGCCTTCATGGCCGCGCAGAACGCCCGTGGAGAAGGTCCACTTGACCTGCAGGTCCTTCACATTGTCCTTGGTGATCTGTTTCAGTTCGGAGTAGCGGCGATTGGCATAATCGCCGGTCTGCATCGCCCAATTCTTGGGATCGGAAGAGAGTTTCGTCACCTCGTCATTTGCCAGAGCGTGCCCGGTAAAGGCGCCCACCGACAGTATTGCGGCCGTGAGTGACGTATACAATGGAGTAGTAAATGCACGCATGCGATTTCCTCCCATTGGGTGTGTCCACCCGAGGTTCCTCCTCGCGAAAGCTCGCACGGCAGTTGTCGGCCGAGCGGCTCATGAATGATCATGCTAGTACATACGGGAAATAAGCTTCCGCCAGCGTGTCACGGCGGGGAGGATTGGACCGGGGCACCGTTTCTGTCCGTCCTCCCGACCTTCGAAACCTTGCCACTCCCATCGACAAGGAATTGAAGCCGGAAACCACTAAAGGCATAAGACAATTTATGAAATCACGCAACCCAAAACACACGGGCTTGTGGCAGAGACTATGCTGCGTTGCAACCAAGAGCTTTCGCGCCGACGATGGGATTTGCCCGATCCGGTGTATTATGCTTACTCTCGCGACGTGGAAATCAAGGAGTGGATCGACCTATGTTCCGCATGGAGACATTCACCGCAAGGTTCGCGGCGATCGCAAAGACACCGGGCGCTACGGCTTTCGCCGCTGCCCTCTTATATGCATTTCCGGCCTCGTCGGCCGAAGATTACCCCACCACAGCCGTCGTCGATTACGTCTATGGCTGCATGAAGGCGAACGGCGAAACGCGCAGGGCGCTCGAGCGCTGCTCCTGCTCGATAGACGTCATCGAATCGATCCTGCCCTATGACCAATACGAGGCGGCCTCCGCCTTCAAGAGCCTCGGGCTGCAGACGGGCGAAAGGGGCGTCCTGTTCCGGCAGAGCGCGCCGGCGAAGCTGGCCATCACGGATTTGAAGCGCGCGCAGGCCGAGGCGGAGATTCGATGCTTCTGACCGCGGCGGGCGGCTGATGCCGAGGCGCGGCTGTTCGGCAGGTATCACCCCGCGCCCGCAAAGCGGTCGCGAAATTCCGCGGCAATGCGCTCGATCGCCTGTGCCGTGCGGGACTGGCGCGGCAGGCTGATCTCGAACACGCCCGACACCCGCGCCGGCCGCGGCGTGAGCACGATGATTCGATCCGCCAGCATCACCGCTTCCCTGAGATTGTGGGTCACCATAAGCGCCGTGGTCGGCCTGGCGGACCACACGCTGATCAGGAGATGACGCAACCGGTCGGCGGTCGCCTCGTCGAGCGAGGCGAAGGGCTCGTCGAGGAAAAGGATCGCCGGCTCGGTCGAGAAGGCCCGCGCCATCGCGGCGCGTCGCGCCAGGCCGAGGGAGAGCTCCGAAGGATAGAGCGACCGCATGGCGGAAAGGCCGAGCGTCTCGAACAGCGCATCGAGATTGGTGTCCTTGAGACCTTCGGGCAGGGTCAGCCGCACATTTTCCTCGACCGTCCGCCAGGGAAGCAACACGGGCTCCTGGAAGACGGCGGCGATCCGGTCGCCGTCGCCCTGCGGCAACCGGAAACTGCCGGAATAGTCACGCTCGAGGCCGAGCAGGATGCGCAAGGTCGTGGTCTTGCCGCAGCCCGACGGGCCTAGCAGGCACGCGATCTCGCCCTGCCGGACCTCGAACGAGAGCCCGCGCAGGGCCGTGATCGTGACGCCTTCGGCCGAGCGGAACACTTTCTCGGCAATGTCGACCTTAAGCGGCGCGGCGGCGCCAACGGGTTGCATGTCGTTCAAGAGGCTGCACCAGTAGGAGTTCGATTGTGAGCATGATAGCGACGAAGGCGAGCGTATAGGCGAGGATCGCGGCAACGTCGAAGATCTGGAAATAGAGATAGATCTGAAAGCCGACGCCGTTCGACCGGCCGAGCAGCTCGACGACCAGCACGATCTTCCAGATCAGCGCGATGCCCGAGCGCGACGCGGCGGCGAAATAGGGCTGCAGCTGCGGCATCAGGATATGACGGATCCGGTCGAGCGGGCCCAGGCGATAGACGGTCGCCATCTCCGAAAACACCGGGTCGAGCGCGCGAGCTCCCTCGCGCATGGTGACGACGACGTTCGGAAGTTTGTTGACCGCGACCGCGCCGATCGCCGCCGCTTCGGTCAGACCGAACCAGATATAGGCCAGCACGATGACGACGAGGGCTGGGAGGTTGAGAAAGATGACCAGCCAGGGATTGAAGAAGGCATCGAGCCGCCGGTGCATGCCCAGCAGGACGCCGATCGCCGATCCCAGGGCCATTGCGACGACATAGGCACCGGCCACGCGCAGGAGCGTCATCGACAGGTGGTAGGCGAGATCGCCGCTTGCGGCCTCCCGCACGAGGACGCGCCAGACGTCGGTCGGCGGCGGGAAGGCGCGGCTCGGCCAGAGGCCAGCCGCGACGTTCCAGACGAGGCAGAGCCCGAGGAGGGAGGCGAGAACCGTCGCCGCCGGCAGCAGCGGAGCCAGGCCGCGCGGGAGTGCGGCCCTTGGCCGCCTGCCCGCGGCCCGCCGCTCTTCCGAATCCAATCCTGCCATCATGTCTTCAGTTGAGCCCAGAAGGTCCCGGGCGCCATCTTCCGCGCCTCGCCGACCAGCTTGTCGCCGCCCAGTTCGGCGAGGACTTCGTAGAGCTTGGCGGCATCGCTTTCTTCCTCGGCGACCGGACGCTTCGGGATGCCTTCGCGATAACGGTCGCGAAGCACCTCGAGCTCCCTGCCCTCGGCGCGCGCGATCGGCGCCAGACGCTGCCATTCGGCGTCGGATTCGCCGAGACGCTTCTTCGCCTGGGCGCTTGCCCGCACGAAATTCATGGCGGCCTCGGTATTTTCGCTCGCCCATTTATCATGGAAGACATAGCCGAGCGCCGATACCGGCCCCGATGCGCCGAGCGCCTTCGCCGCATCCTCGGCGCCCACGAGGCGGCGGAAGCCGTTCGCCTCCAGCCGGGCGCAGAAGTGCCAGAAGTTCAGCACGGCATCAAGCTCGCCGGACAGCGCCTTCTCGGAGAGCAGCGCAGGTGCGCCGAACACGACCTCGCTCTCCGCGGCGAGGTCGATGCCGTTGTCTCGCCGGGCGAGCCCCTGGATCAGGAGCCAGCTCTTGTCGAGCGGACCGCCGGTGACGCCAATCTTCTTTCCCACGAGATCGGGAACGGCCTTGATCGCGGAGTCCTGCTTCACCATGATCGCGCCCACCGCGGTGGAATAGGGCACCAGGGTGAGGTCGCCGCCCTCGGATCGCTGCCGCGACACCCAGAGCCAGTCGGAAACGATGACATCGACCTCGCCCGCCAGCATGGCCACGTTGGAGGCATCCTCTCCGGCGAAGTAGACGATCTCGACCTCGACCCCGTTGGCGACATCCAGGCCGTTGTGCTTGATAGTGTCAAGCTCCCAGTTCACGGTGCCGAACTTGAGGACGCCGACCTTTATCTTGGGAACCGAGGCATTTGCCCGGCCTGGCAGCCCGAGAGGGCCTCCGGCAGCCAGCAGGGCCATCCCGCAAAATACGCGCCGTGATATGTTCATGGTACTATCTCCCAGCAAATGCCGTCGCGACGTCAGATTTCCCTGTCGATGTCGGGGAAGATACATTTCCAGCGCACGATCTTCACGCCCGGATGGCCCTCGGACCATTTGGCGATTTCGGTGGGCGCCAGCATCATGCATTGAAAAAGCGTGCCCCTACTCTCGAAATACAGATGCTCACTTCGGCAACTGGCAGGATTTGCCAGTTCGCAGACAGTCAGGACAAGATCGACGAGGTTCAACCGAGCACCTCTTGGCTGCGCGTTGCGCAAGAAAACCAGCCGGGCGACATGACCAGCATGCGCGTCCGATTGCAACTTCGCGGGGTGCCCACCACTAAGTCTGCAAGGAGCATACGCGCGCGGTCGGCAAGCGTCAACCAGCGTGGCCGCCGATGGAACGTGCGCTTTCGTGTTGACTTGCCCCTGTCGCCGACTACCTTGGCTGCATCCGGCGCATGCTGTTTCTACCTTGAAGCGGCTCCGGAGAGTGTACGTGCAGGCCGCCTTCGTGGCCGGCCTGCGGCCTGATCTTCGAGGAGGAAGACATGCATACCACGATCTGTCTTGGCGTTTTCGGCGTGATGCTTGCGATGGCTGGACATGCCGCCGCCCAGGATGCCGCCGCCGGCGAAAAAGTCTTCGCGAAATGCAAGGCCTGCCATGTGGTCGACAAGGACCAGAACAGGGTCGGACCGTCGTTGAAGGGCGTGATCGGCAGGAGCGCCGGAACCCACGAGGGGTTCAAGTATTCCAAGGCCATGGCCGAAGCGGGCAAGACCGGCGTCGTGTGGGACGAGGCTACGCTGACCACCTATCTCCATGATCCCAAAGGATTCGTGAAAGGCACGAAGATGGCCTTTCCTGGCCTGAAGGCCGACGCCGACGTGGCCAATGTCATCGCCTACCTCAAGCAGTTCCCGAAATAGGCAGCCGCTCATCTGGCTGCCAGGATCTCCGTGATCGTCTTCGCCAGCGCGTAAAGCCGCTGCTCTATCAGGGTCGGCACTTCGCAGACATAGGTCAGCGATTGCGCGCGTTCCTGGAAGACTCGCGTCTGGAACACAAGCTGGTCGTTGCGGAGCTGGACGGCGTTCGGATCAGCATCGGGCTTGGCCCGCAAGGCGTCGACCTCGGACGCCTGGCGGCGCAGGTAGGCCGCCATGTCCCTTTGGCCGCGCGCATAGCGGCCGATACCGGATATCACGTCCGAGCGCTCGCGGTTCATGTGATCGAACAGCCCCTGGACGAGCATGGCCAGACGCTCCTTGCGCGCTCCCTCGGGAAGGCCTTTGGCAAAGGCGACGATTTCCTGCTGCGCCTGCTTGAGAGGCAGGCGGCGGGCCGCCAGTTCCTCTACCAGTTCGGTCACGCCGGCATCCTTCGACCATCCGAAGGCAACAGCAGGCAATTCCGGACCGTTCCATATCTGGCCGAGCGACAATTCGGGCACCTTGCGCTGGATGCACGGCCAGTCGGGGTCGCCCTGGGCCGCGGATATGGGCCCCGCGGCAAGGGTCGCGCAGAGGAGAATCAATACAATGTTTGTCCGCATCAGGCATTTACTCCTGCGTCCTGCCTGCGACTGAGCAAGCCGTTTGACGGGTCATACGCGAGGATCGCGCCGGCCAGAAACAGCACGGTGCAGGCGACCACGACGGCAAGCGAGCGCCATTCGATCTGGCCATAGAGCGAAAAACGCACCAGTTCCACCGCATAGGTGAAGGGATTGGCGAGACAGATCTTGTGCAGCAGCGGGCTCGATTCCTGGATGCGCCAGAGCGGATAGAGCGCCGACGAGGCGAAATACATCGGGAAGATCACGAAGTTCATCACGCCCGCGAAATTTTCGAGCTGCTTGATCACCGACGAGAGCAGCATGCCGAGCGCGCAGAGCATCATACCGGACAGGAAGAGCGCCGGCAGCGCCAGAAGATAGCCGGTCACCGACGGCTTCACACCCCAGAACCACGCCACCGCCAGGAAAATGTAGACCTGCAGGATCGACACCATCACCCCGGCCAGCAGCTTGGACAGCAGCAGGAACCAGCGCGGGAACGGACTGACCAGCAGCGTGCGCATGTTACCCATCTCGCGGTCATAAACCATGGAGAGGGACGACTGCATGCCACTGAACAGCAGGATCATGCCGCAGAGGCCGGGCGTGATATAGACCTCGTAGAGCACATAAGTCTTGTAGGGCGGGATAATGGAGACGCCGAGCACCTGCCGGAAGCCGGCGGCGAAGACGAAAAGCCAGAGGAGCGGGCGGACCAGCGACGAGATGAACCTTTCGCGCTGATTGAGGAAACGGAGGCCTTCCCGGAGCAGGATCCCTCGGAGGCAGACGAGATACTGGCCGAGGCCGAAACCGCGCCTGTCCGCGAAGTCGGCTGGCACGGTCGCCGGAATGGGTCGCGTGCTCATGCTGGCCTCCCTTCCGCGGAGGCCTGAGGCGGCCGGGTCAGCGTCGCAAAGGCCTGCCGGATGTCACCGGCGCCCACCGACCGGCAGACCTCCGTCACTCGCCCGTCAGCAAGCACCTTCCCCTTGTCGAGAACGACGACATGGTCGCCGTCCTCGACCTCGTCGATCAGGTGAGTGGCCCAGAGCACGCTGATGCCCTCGGTGGAGACGAGAGCACGGATGATCGCAAGGATATCGGCGCGCGAGCGTATGTCGAGCCCGACGGTCGCCTCGTCGAGCAGCAGGAGCCGCGGCCGGTGCAGCAGCGCGCGCGCGATCTCGACGCGCCGCATCTGGCCGCCGGACAGGCTGCGCGCCTTGTCATGAATCTGGTCGCTCATGTCGACCTGCGCCAGCAGCGTCTCGATCCGGGCCATGGCCGCCCGCCGGCCGAGGCCATGCAGCGCGGCATGGTAGGAGAGGTTCTGGCAGACGCTGAGGTCGAGATCGAGCGTGCGCGCCTGGAAGACGATACCGAGGCGCCTGAGCGCTTCGCCCGAGGCGCGGGCGATGTCGTGCCCGAAAATCCGCATCGATCCGTGCCGCGTATCGTAGAGACGACTGATCAGCGAGAACAGCGTCGTCTTGCCGGCGCCGTTGAGGCCGAGCAGGACCGTGAAGCGGCCCGGCGCGATGGAAAAGGAAACATCGGACAGGGCCTGCTTCCGCCCATAGGAATGGCTGACATCCGAGACCTCCAATGCGTCGGGCACGGTCATCCCGTCGCCGACCGTTACATGCTGCATGGCATCGTCTCCTCCGCAAACCGCATTCAAGTCCCCGCCTATTTGACGGTGATCGTTCCCTTCATGCCCTTGTCGGCAAGGTCCGGGACGGACCAGGTGTACTTGCCCGGCCTGACCGCGGTGAATTGCACCTGGATCGTGCCTTCCGAGTCGAATTCCAGCCAGGCCGGCGCGCCGTTCATATGGACCTCGAGGTCCTCGATGACGATCTGGTTCATCCAGACGTCGCGGAACAGGTCGGTGTGGAACTTGTATTCCAGTCCCGCCGCCGAGGTGATTTTCCAGCGGTAGCCCTGTCCCGCGATCAGCTCGAAATCCTTCTGGTTGATCGAGAACTGGTCGTCGGCCGATCCGAGAATGAGTTCGGGCACGTTCTTGCTGGCGCGTGTCACCTTCTCCGCGGACGCTGCGGCCGGAGCCGCATCGTCGTCATCATCGACGTCCTGCGCCAGGACGGGCGCGGTAAGCAAAGCTGCACCGATGAGCGCCGCGAGGGCCAAAGCCCGGTATCCCTTCATGTCATTCCTCCCTGTTTTCAGATGATCGGCCGCACGCCTCACTTCGGAGACACGACCACGCCCCAGGGCATCGAGCCCACGGTCACCGACTGCACCGGCTCATCGGTCTCAACGTCGATGAAGGTGATGTCGTTCGATACGCCATTGGTACTGATGATCGTTTTCTGGTCGGGCGTGAAAGCAAGCTGCCACACCCGCTGCCCGACCAGCACATATTTTTCGACCTGATACGTCTCTGTGTTGACGACGGCCACGCGGTTGGCCGGGCCGAGCGCGACATAGGCTTTCTTGCCATCCGCGGTGATGCGGACGCCGACCGGCTGGATCGACTCAGGCCGCAGCCCGGCTATCTCGAAGGTGATCTTGTGCTTGATCTCGCGGGTCTTGTTGTCGATGACCGACACGGTGCCGCCGATCTCGGCGCTGACCCACACTTCCGAATTGTCGGGCTTGAACTCGGCGAAGCGCGGGCGGGAATCGACGAGGACATTGTGGGTGATCTCGTGGCTTCCGGTGTCGATGAAATGCGCCATGTTGGTCGTTTCGGAGGTATTGACCATCGTCTTGCCGTCCGGGCTGATTCCCATCCCCTCCGGTTCGACGCCGACCGGCACTTCCGACAGCACCCCCTTGCTCTCGAGGTCGATCACCGTGACCAGGTTGTCGTCCTCGTTGGCGACATAGAGCGTCTTGCCGTCCGGCGAGAGCACGAAGAGTTCGGGATCCGGCCCCGACGGCAGCGAGCCGACGATCTCGTGGGTCGCCGTATCGATGATCTCGATCGTGTCGTCGTCGCTGGCGCAGAGATAGATGAGTTTGCCGTCATGCGAGATGGTGATGCCGCGCGGACGCTGGCCGACATTGATGGTCTTGACCACCTCCTTCGTTTCCGAATCCACGACGGTGACCGTGTTGTCCTTTTCATTGGAGACGTAGACCTGGTAGGC
Organism: Pararhizobium sp.; assembly: GCF_035497515.1. Taxonomy (GTDB): domain Bacteria; phylum Pseudomonadota; class Alphaproteobacteria; order Rhizobiales; family Rhizobiaceae; genus Pararhizobium. The sequence goes on from NZ_DATJDJ010000144.1 coordinate 19,798, forward strand.
CGCGGCCGGGCCGGCGAGGCTCCCGCCCACGACAAATCCGGCGGCAAGAACGATCGATCTTCGTTGCATCTGGCACCTTCCTCTTTTTCTCTATTTCAGGACGCAGCGGGTTTCCGGCTGGTCGATGCCGAGCGTATCGAGCTCGGACACCTGATGCAGAAAGCCTTCCTGCGGCGACGTCGAGACGACCGAGCGCCCGTCGCCGAGGAAGATCGGCTGGCGCAACTGCCAGTTCCACTTGCGGAATGTCAGTCTCTGCCCCTTGAAGGCGGCGATGGAGAAATCGTCGGCGCGGATGAAGGCGGCGATCTTGTCCGGATCCGCGCCTTGCGTGCGCGTCGCGGCCTCGCCGATGATCCGCGCCGCCATCCAGGCCGACATATCCTTCGACAGCATCCGCCGGCCATTGGCCTTGGCAAAGCGGTTCTGGATCTGGGCGCCGCCCCACTGCTCGCTCGCGGGATGCCACGCGGACGGCATGAGGCCGGCCGTTCCGGCCACCAGACGCGGAATCCAGGTCCGGTACGGCAGATAGGTTCCGAAAACCTCGCTTTCGTCGGCGACCAACAGCACGTCGTAGTCCGGGAAGTCCTGCGTGAAGACCGGCATCTGGCGCTGGATCTGGACCACGCCGGAATCCGTCTGCCGGCCCGTACCAGTGTCTGTGAACTGCTTTTCCGCGACGATCTCGCCGCCGAAACGGGTCGCGGCGCGTCGCAACGCGTCGGCAAACAGCTTGTCCGTCTCATGGGAGCCATAGACGAGCACCCATCGGCGCCACTGTTTCCAGATCAGATATTGCGCGAGGCCATCGGCCAGCATGGTGCGGGCCGGCGCCGTGTGGAAGACGTTGGCCCGGCAATCCTCCTCGCGAAGGCTGTCGTCGGTGGCGCCGATATTGAAGATCAGTACGCCCCTGTTCCTGGCACGGTCGGCGATCGACAGCAACTGGGCGGCGGAGAGGTCGGCGAGAACATAGCGCGTGCCCTTCGACACCATGTCGTCGAAAGCCGGAACGGCATCGGCGCCCGGCTTCACCTCAGCCACGTCGAGGATGAACTGCTGGCCGAGAAATTTTCCCGTCGTGTTGTTGTCGCCAACCGCGACCGTCGCTCCCGCGACGCCTTCATCGCGCGGCGGAACGTCCAATACCGAGAGCGCGAGCTTCGGCCCATAGGCGCGAAGGTAGCCCAGCCGTATTTCCGTGACCTGCCGCGCGGCTGCCGATTGCTGCTGCGCCGAAGCGGAACCCCATTCCTGCATTCCGGTGCCGAAGAGGCCGGCGATCACGAAGAATAAAGAGGCAATGAACCTGAAATGATACGGCACCATGCATCCCGTCTGGTCAAGCGACAGCGCATCTCCAGCGCAAGCCGGATCTGTCTGGTATTCGGTGCCGCCGGCAGCTTATCCGAATCCAGTCCGATTTCAACGCAAAATCGCCTCCGTGGCTGCGCGAGGGAGGCGACTGGTGTCGTTTTGCATTGAATCGGGTTCATCCTCAATTTCTGTGGCTAACAGAGTGTTGGCGCCACGACTGCTATCTGCAGGGATGCGAACGCAATTGAAATGGTCACCCGGCCCACGGGTCAAAATTCTGGGTATCCCCCTTCAAGATGAAGAAAACTGGGTTGTTTCCGCCGCTGCGAAACCTGTCGGGAGTTGTCACGGTATCGAGCGGTGAACGGGCGCCCCTCTTTGCCGCTGTAGATGAGGCGACGGGGCCGGTGACGGCTTTCCAGTGAGTCATCGCGCGAATGCGATGACGGTGAGTGGCCCGTGCGGATCGTTTGTGACGGGGGGTAACGAAGAGATGTCGAAGCGCCGAAAAAATCGAGAGGAAGCGCTGTAAGCTGCCGGCTGATCGGAAACCTTGCATCGTCCTCTGCCGTTTGCGCAGTGGCAGATGCGAATTTTCCGCTCGATTGTTGAGACCCTTGTGGGATCGGGTGCTCGACAGCCGGCATACCCTCTCGCTTGGCCGCTCCATACGAGCGAAGCTTGCCGGTGATGATCCGCTTGGGCGGCATGCCCTGCTTCTTCAGCTGCCTGATGGGCAATCGCCTGGCGGCCTTCGTGTCGCGGCGGCTTTGAACACTCTCGTCGAGAACATAGCCATCTTGATCAACGGCACGCCAAGCCGGTGCTTTCGGCCTGCTATGGAAAGCACGCCCTCATCCAGGTGCCAGACATCTTGGCGCGACGGTTGCCTCCGACGACGTTGTTTTGCGTAGGCCGCCGAATTTCCGTCCCCATCGCCGTATCGTTTCTATGAGACGACAAGTCCGCCCGGCAGTGGGCTGGTGCAAAGGTCGATCAGCTTCGGCAGGAGGTTACCCAGTCCGCCGATTCGGCTGACATGGCAGACAAAGGCGCTGGCAAGTGGTTTCCGCCCTTTCAAGGGCGACTTTTTAATGACCATTAGGGCGAAGCCGCACACTTCACTCGGCGCCAGCCCCGAAGCGAAAACGGCGTAAAAGCTCGCCGTCGCCCGGTTGCCCGAAAGTCGTTTGCGGCCTATCTCGTGCCGAGTGGTTCGGCCGCGACGGGGTAATCAATATAGCCTGCGGCCCCGCCGCCGTAATATGTGTCACGATCGCTCAGACTGAGCTCGAGATTGCCGCGAAATCGCTCGACCAGATCCGGGTTCGAAATGAACGGTGCGGCAAACGCAATAGCGTCGGCGAAGCCATTTCTGATCAGCGCGTTGCCAGTCTCGAACGTATAGCCACCGTTCGCAATGAGACTGCCGGCGTAAAGTGCCCGAAAATGCTTCGTGACATCCTGCCCCAGAACTTCCAGGTGTGTTCCGGCTAAATCGTTCACAGGGTTCATCAGCTGAAGATAGGCGAGATGACGCTTCGAAAGCTGACCAACCAGGTACTCGAAGGTCGCAAGCGTTTCCCTGTCGGCGACGAAGTTACCGACGCCCGTCAGAGCGGGGCTAAGCTTGATCCCTACGCGACCGGATGTCCATGTGCCGACCATGGCGTCCACGATCTCAAGGACAATGCGGGCGCGGTTTTCGGCAGAGCCACCGTAATTGTCTGTCCTGCGATTCAGATTCTCGTAAAGAAAGGTGGGGATCAGAAACGTGTTGATGCCATGCAGCTCGACGCCATCGAAACCGGCGGTCTGTGCAAGAAGGGTAGCCTTAGCATAGTCCTCGACCGTGCGCGCTATATCGCTCACATCCATTGCACGAGGCGTGACCGTGTCCTTGAAGCCAGATGGCGTGAAAGCCTTCAAGCCCGGATTTATTGCTGAAGGAGCGAGTGGCGGGGCCCCATCGAGAAGATCTGGATGCGATGACGAACCGGTATGTCCGAGCTGGACAAAAATGCGTCCACCCGCTTTGTGGACGGCATCTGTGACACGGCGCCATCCATCGGCCTGCTCCTGAGTATAAAGGCCTGGCACATTTATGAAACCCACACTTTCCCGGCTTGGCCAGGTTCCTTCAGTAAGGATAAGGCCGGCCGATGCGCGCTGAGCGTAGTACTGCTCCTGAAGTGCATTGGGAACCATGCCGAGATTATCCGTTCGGGCACGAGTCATGGATGCCATGATGATCCGGTTGGGGAGTTCGAGCTCTCCCAAGAGTATTGAATTAAACAGGGGATGGTTTGGATTGCTCATGTCTGCTCACGAAGTTTGCAGCGCTATCCGCGTGTTCGCGCCGGAGTGGAGGATCAACCATGCCCGTCGACATCGTCGTTCCTATCAGCTAGAACAGCGCAGACCTGTAATCCAGTACCGACTTTTTTGTAAGTATGAAAATTTCGGAGAGGAATATGACCGAGACGAATTTCAAGTGTGGCCTTGAGGCAGTGCTGGCGATCCTTGGAGGCAAGTGGAAGCCGCTTATTCTCTATCATCTGGCCAATGGCCCCAAGCGCACTGGCCAACTCCGCAGGCTGGTCACGAATGTCAGCGAGAAGATGCTTATCCAACATCTCAAGGAAATGACGGACGATGGCGTCATTCGTCGCATTGATTTCCAAACGGTGCCGCCTCACGTGGAATACGAACTGACTGATTTTGGGGAAAGTCTAGCCAGCGTTCTCGCCCCATTGTGTGCATGGGGAACGCGTCACACGTCCGAAGTCGCAGCGATCGTCCAAAATAGGAACCGAGCATCTGAGGCGGCTTACGCCGTCAACTCTGTCATGGAGTCTCGCTAAGCGGCTGCTCGAAAACGGACGATGCCGTATCGTGATTGATATCTCAGAACGCGGGTTGCCGGCTTCATCGCTCAGAGGCCAAATATGACGGCTTTCGGGTCCTGCGAAGCAAAAATCGCGCTTACTACTATGCAATATAACAATGGTGGGGACACGTTCGTGACTGGATGTAGGTGGCGTCGGACGGGAGATTGTCGCGAAGTGACTTCTTCCTTGGCCGAGTTAGAATATTGCAAGTTGGCCACGGCGGCGTGAAAGTGCGTCAACCGTATGTGCCTGAATTTGCAAGTCTCAGCGCCATCAGGACCCCGCAACCAACAAAACTTGTAAATTCGACCACTCTGAATATTTGCTTCCAAGCTCCTCGCCATAACACGCTAGGAGCTTTTTGCGTTTGTGCATCCTATGCAACCGCGTGACTAATTTGATAGCCTGCGATGGAGTTTTCGTACGCGCGGCAAGGATCAATGCGCCACCGACCATGTGAAACGACGCCCTGCAAAGGGCCGTTGATTCAATGTCGCGGCCAAAGTACCTTCAGATCTGCGATTGCCTCGGGCGTTGTTGATCGTCCGCGCCAAATGTTATGGAAATGCGTGCATGCGAAAATTACCGGCGCTGTCGGCAATGAAGGTGTTCGAGGTCGTCGGCCAGACCCGGAGTTTCACCCGTGCCGCGGAGGTGCTGAACCTCACACAAAGCGCCGTCAGCCGGCAGGTGCGCAATCTGGAGAAACAGCTTGGCAAGGACCTGCTTATCCGCCGCCATCACGATCTCGAACTGACGCGCGCCGGAACCGAACTGATGGTGACGCTCCAGCAGGCCTTTCACACGATCGAGCAGACCGTGCGCTCCATCGTCGAGACCAGCAATCGCAATCGGCTGCGCATCAATGTGCCGCCGACCTTTGCCAAGCGCTGGCTGATGCCCCGGCTGTCGCGCCTGCGCCGGGCGCTTCCGGATGTCGAGATCAGCCTCAGCACGGAGCTCCGGGACAGTCTCGCCGAGCGCGGCCTGCTGGATTGCGCGATCCGCTTCGGAGACGGCGAATGGCCGATGCTGCAATCGCGCATCCTGATGACCGAGCGTCATATCGCCGTCTGTGCGCCCGATCTGCTCAAGGCCGCGACGCGCGATGGCCGGATCGATTTTTCCGCTTTCACCTTCCTGCATGTGCTCGCCTCGGCCGACCAGCGCTATCTGACCTGGCAGCACTGGCTGGACGCGGCCGGGTTTGGTGACATCGATATTCGCGGCGGCATGGAATTCGACCTGCTCGACCTGGAGATCGAGGCTGCCTGCAACGGGCTCGGCATTGCCGTGGTCGATCGCTTCATGGTCGGGCCGCAGCTGGAGAGTGGCGCGCTTGTGCCGGTCCTCGATATCGGCGTCGAGGGGCATGAATCCTATTGGCTGGTGACCCGGTCCGGCCAGCCGGAACCGGCCAATGTCCGTGATTTTCATGCCTGGCTGCTGAGCGAAGCGGCGCTCGATCAGGCCGCCGCCGCGACATAATTATCGACGGGGCCGAACATTCGTTTTTGGAATGCTTGGCCCGAGAATAAGTCGCTTGCGAAACCGGGAGGATCATCGCTCTACTTGCTACTGCATAACCCTTAAACCGGAATCGATTTAAGGGGAAAATTATGCAGCATATTTAAAGCGTTACAGCGACCTTTGCGCGTCCTGTTTGGCGCGCGGCGCTGTAAACAGCAAGTGGTTCGGGTGGTCTTATGGCACAGCATCGCAACTTCATCGGCGGCCGCTTTGTCGAGCCATCTGCGTCTGTCGGCATCGATGTGCGCAATCCGGCGGACGGCGCTGTCTTCACCAGCGTGCCCGCCGCGAGCGACGCGGATGTGATCGGCGCCGTGAAGGCCGCGCGGGATGCCCAGAAGGCCTGGCGCGTGCTTCCCGCCATCCAGCGCGGCGATGCGCTCCGGCGTCTGGCCGATGCCGTCGAGCGGCATGCGCCCGCAATCGGCGCGGCGCTCGCCCGGGAATCCGGCAAGAGCCTTGCAGATGCGACGGCGGAAGCGATCTACGGCGTCGAACTGATGCGCTACCACGCCGAATGGGCGCGCCGGGTCGAAGGCGAGGTGATCGAAAGCGATACGCCGAACGAGACGCTGATGCTGAAGCGCGAGCCGATCGGCGTCGTCGCTTGCCTCATCCCGTTCAATTTCCCGATCTACACGCTGGTGCGCAAGATTGCGCCCGCTCTGATCACCGGCAATGCCGTCGTCGTGCGGCCGAGCAATACGACGCCGACCTCCGCCTTCGCGTTTGCGCAGGCTGTGTTGGAGGCTGACCTGCCGGCCGGCCTGATCAACATCATGACCATGTCGCATGAGGTGGCGCGCACCATGTGCACCGAGCCGTCCGTGGGAATGATCACGCTGACTGGAAGCGTCAGCGCCGGCCAGATGGTGCTGGACTACTGCAAGGTCAATATCGCCAAGCCCTCGCTGGAACTCGGCGGCAAGACACCCGTCATCGTCGAGCCCGATGCCGATCTCGATCTGGTGGCGCGCTCGATCATATCAGCCAAGACCGCCCATTGCGGACAGGTTTGCACCTCGGCCGAGCGGCTTTATGTGCATGCTTCGGTCCATGATGCCCTTGTCGAAAAGCTGCGCACCGGCTTCGCCGCCCGCCGCTTCGGCAACCGTTCAGGCGATCCCGATCTCATGGGGCCGCTTGCCAATGCGGTGGCGCGCGATCGCATTCACGCCATGGTTGAGCGGGCGAGGGAAGAGGGGGCGGCGGTCGAGGCAGGTGGAATGGTGCCGGATGGCCCCGGCTATTTCTACCCACCGACGCTTTTGTCCGGCTGCCGCCAGGATATGGAAATCGTGCGCGAAGAGGTGTTCGGCCCGGTACTCGCCGTCATACCCTACGAAACCTTCGACGAGGCCCTGGCGCTCGCCAGCGACCACCAATTCGGGCTGGCGTCGGTGCTGTTTTCGGAGAATTACCGCAAGGTCATGCAGGCGGCGAACGAGATCGAGGCCGGCGAGCTCTACATCAACCGTTTTCCGGCCGATCCCTATCAAGGCTACCATGCCGGCTGGAAGAAATCCGGCCTCGGCGGCGACGACGGCAAGCATGGCATGCTGGAATTCACGCAGACCCGGCTTGTGATTTTGAAGCATTGAGAAACTGTGACTGCCCCTCATCCGGCCTATCGGCCATCGTCTCCCCGTTCTGACGGGGGAGAAGGTGCACGCGGCAAGCTTCGTTGTCCCCTCCCCCTGCGAGCGGGGAGAGGGCTAGGGCGAGGGGCAGTTTTTGGAAACCTTCGTCCGCCTTCTTGTTCATCAGCAGTCAAGGAACACGCCATGAAGATCGTATCGCTGAAAACCCATGTGGTTGCCGTTCCCCCGCCGCATGTCGGCGGCATGTATTGGATTTTTGTCGAGCTGGAGACCGCCTGCGGCATTTCGGGCGTCGGAGAGATCTATGCGACCTCCTTTCATCCCTCGGCCATGGTTCCGCTGATCGACGACGTTTTCCAGCGCTATCTGCTCGATCATGATCCTCACCAGATCGAGCGTTTCTGGCGGGCGGCCTATTCGAGCGGCTTCACCCAGCGGCCCGATACGACGATGATGGGCATCGTTTCCGGCCTCGAAATCGCCTGCTGGGACATTATCGGCAAGGCCGCCGGCCGGCCGGTGGCGGACCTGCTCGGCGGCACGGTGAACGAGAAACTGCGCGCCTATACCTATCTCTACCCGAAGAATGCCGCCGGCGAGTACGACTACAACGATCCGGACCTTGCGGCGGAAGAGGCGATCCGCGTCGTTGAGATGGGCTTTACCGCCGTCAAGTTCGATCCCGCCGGACCGTATACCAATTATTCCGGCCACCAGCTGTCCTTGGGTGTGCTCGATCGCTGCGAACTGTTCTGCGCCAGGATCCGCGAGGCGATCGGCAGCCGCGCCGATATCCTGTTCGGAACGCATGGGCAGATGGTGCCGTCCTCCGCCATTCGCCTCGCAAAGCGGTTGGAGAAATACGACCCGCTCTGGTTCGAGGAGCCGGTGCCGCCCGGACAGGAAGCCGCCATGGCCGAGGTTGCGCGCGGCACGTCCATTCCGGTCTCGACCGGCGAACGGCTGACGACGAAGTATGAGTTCCAGCGCGTGTTGCAGCTTGGCGCCGCCTCGATCCTGCAGATGAACGTCGCCCGCGTCGGCGGGCTGCTCGAGGCCAAGAAGATTGCAGGTATGGCCGAGGCTTTCTACGCGCAGATCGCGCCGCATCTCTATAACGGCCCGGTCGGTGCCGCCGCCAGTATCCAGCTGTCGGCCGCGACGCCGAATTTCCTCATCCATGAAGCGATCATGGATTTCGGCGGCTTCCACGGCGAGGTGTTGAAAAGCAAGCTGCAGTTCGACGACGGATATCTCATTCCCTCGCGCGAACCCGGCCTTGGCATCGAGTTGAACCTCGACGTGATCGCGAAACATTCGCCCTATACCGGCGAGCGCCTGCATCTGCAGATGGCCGCCGACCCCGCCGACATCAAGGCGTTCATGCCCGCCAGGGGCTGAGCCGCGCAGGGGCCTCCCATGATCCACGATTTCGTCATTGTCGGCGCAGGTTCGGCCGGCTGTATCCTGGCAAGCCGGCTCAGCGAGAGCGGCCACTACAGCGTCCTGCTGCTCGAAGCGGGCGGGGGCGACGATTCCTTCTGGTTCAGGATCCCGATCGGTTACGCCAGGAGCTACTACAATCCCAAGGTCAACTGGATGTATTCGACCGAGCCGGAAATCGAGCTTGCCGGTCGGCGTATCTATGTGCCGCGCGGCAAGGTCCAGGGCGGGTCCGGATCGATCAACGCCATGGTCTTCGTACGCGGCGCCGCCGATGATTTCGATGACTGGGCGGTGGCCGGAAATCCGGGCTGGGCGGCGGCCGATGTCCTGCCCTATTTCCGCAAGCTGGAAACCCACGAAAAAGGCGCCTCGCACTGGCATGGCGACAAGGGGCCGATCCATGTGACGCCGATGCGCGGCATGACGCATCCGGTCACCGACGCCTACCTGAAGGGTTGCGAAGAGCTGCAACTGCCCTCGACGCCGGATTTCAACGGCGCCTCGATCGAAGGGGCGGGGGTCTATGACATCAATACGCGCAACGGCCGGCGCTCGCATTCCAGCGCCGAATATCTGCGTCCGGCCCTGAAGCGGCCAAATCTCGCGATCGAACGGCGGGCGGTGGCGGAGAAGCTGGTCTTGGCGGAAGACGGCCGCGTGACCGGCGTCGAGGTCGTTCAGGACGGGCAGCGCCGAACCTTTCTGGCACGTCGCGAAGTGATCGTCGCTGCCGGGGCCGTCGATACGCCGAAACTTCTGCAACTGTCCGGTATCGGTAATGGCGAAGCACTGGCCCAGAAGGGCATCGAGACCCGCGTTCATCTACCGGCCGTCGGCGAAAACCTGCAGGACCATCTGGCCGCCAGTTTCTACTACCGCGCCAACCAGCCGACCCTGAACGGCACGTTCGGCAGTCTCTTCGGCCAGGCGCGCCTGGGGCTGCAATACATGCTCACCCGCAAGGGGCCTTTCGCCATGAGTGTCAATCAGGCCGGCGGTTTCTTCCGTGGCCGGCCGGACGAAGCGCGGCCGAACATCCAGATCTATTTCAATCCGCTGTCCTACCGCATCCCCGTGAACAAGAGCGCCTCCATGGTGCCGGAACCCTATGCCGGCTTCCTGATTGCCTTCAATTCCTGCCGGCCAACCAGCCGTGGCCGCATCGGGCTTGCCTCGCCCGATCCGTCCGACGCCGCGCTGATCCAGCCGAATTATCTGTCCACCGATCGGGATATCGACGAAGTCATCCAGGGCAGCCGGCTGGTCCGCCGCATCGCATCGGCCCCGTCGCTTGCCGCCGTCATCGAGGCTGAGGTTTCACCATCACCTGCGGCCGATAGCGATGCCAGCCTGCTTGATTATTTCCGTGCCAATGCCAGCTCGATCTATCATCTCTGCGGCAGTTGCGCGATGGGGCCGGATGCGGCGCGTTCCGTGGTCGATAGCCGGCTTAGGGTACATGGCATTCAGGGCCTGCGTATCGTTGATGCCTCGGTCTTTCCGAATGTCTCGGCCGGAAATATCAATGCGCCGACGATGATGGTTGCGGAAAAGGGCGCCGCGATGATCCTCGAGGACGCGACGTGAAAGCCAGAATATCTCGGCCGGATGGACACCGGTTTTGGCCGGATTCGACATTGTTGGTGACAGGGAGAATTTGCAACAATATACAGTCAATATCGACGGCAAGAATATTGGCAGACCGCAATGAAAGACTGGCGACCGGATCTCAGCCTGAGCAGCAGCCCGCGCTACATGGCGATTGCCGATCGGATCGAGATGGATTTGCGCAACGGTGTGCTTGAAGTCGGCGACCGGCTGCCGCCGCAGCGGGAGCTCGCCAAGCGTATCGATATCGATTTCACCACCGTCGCCCGTGGTTATGCCGAAGCGCGGAAGCGGGGTTTGGTGGATTCGCATGTGGGGCGCGGTACGTTCGTGTCGGGTGGGCCGAACAAGGCGGGTGGCAGTGCAGTCTCCTATATTGCCCCCGATCTCTACCGGGAAGCGGCCATCGATCTTTCCATGAACCTGCCGCCGGAACCTTCCGATCCGGAGCTTATCGCCCGCATGCGTGAAGGCATGGCGACGGTGGCGGCGAATCTCGTTCCGCTTCTACGCTACCAGGGATTTGGCGGCTTGCCCGTGGACAAGGAGGCCGCGGCCGGCTGGCTTGCCCGACGGGGTCTTGTGCCGTCGCAGGACCGAATCTTCGTGACGCCGGGCGCGCATCCGGCGCTGCTGGCGATTTGCGGTCTGCTGGCCAGGCCGGGTGAAACGATCCTTTCGGAAAACATCACCTATCCCGGCATTCGCTCGATCGCCGCGCAGCTCGGCCTTGTCCTGTCCGGCTTGCCGATCGACGAAGACGGTATTTTGCCGGATGCTTTCGCGGCGGCCTGCGAACAGTTGAACCCGAAGGCGCTCTATCTCAATCCGACCCTGCAGAACCCGCTGACGCTGACGATTCCCGAGCAGCGTCGGCGTGACATCTGTGTGGTCGCCCAGAAATATGGTGTGCCGATCATCGAGGACGATGCTTACGGGTTCATTCCGCAACAGGCACCGACGCCCTTTGCCGCCCTTGCGCCGGATCTGACCTGGCATATCGGCGGGCTGGCCAAATGTCTTGGCGCGGGACTGCGGCTGGCCTATGTCGTCGCCCCCGATAGCAAGGCGATCTGGCCGTTTGCCGGCGCGATGCGGGCCGTAAACGTCATGGCCTCGCCGCTCACCATGGCGCTTGCCACGCGCTGGATCGAAGACGGTACGGCCGATGCGATCCTGCGCTTCCTGCGCGAAGAGGCATCGGCCCGGCAGGACATGGTGGCCGCCATCCTGCCTGCCGGAAGCTATCGCAGCGATCCGATCAGCTTCAACATATGGCTGCCGCTGGTCAATGGCTGGACGCGCTCCATCTTTGCCAGCCATATGCGCTCGGCCGGCATCGGCGTCGTTGCCAGCGATGCCTTCACCGTCGATTGTATCGCACCGGAAGCGGTGCGGGTCTGCCTCGGCGGCCCGATCGACCGCGAGAAACTTCAAGGCGCATTGGATTTTATGGGGCATGCGCTCGAAGGTCCGCCCGAGCGCTCGGCGTCATTCTTCTGAGGCGATCTGCCGCCCTGCATCGTCACCTCTCACTTGTCGGAAGCGGACGAAGCTATGCGTCACTATGCCGTATAGGGTCAATCCAAATAATGATGCTATATTGAATGCAGTCAATGATGATATTGATTGTAGCTCACAGGAGCATTCGTCATGCACACGGAATGGCCCCCGATCCCGCCGACCACGACAGGCCTAAAAGGTCGCTGCCCGCGCTGTGGCCAGGGCCACATCTTCAACGGTTTTCTAAAGCTGCGGCCCGAATGCGAGGTGTGCGGCCTCGATTATGGTTTCGCCGATCCGGCCGATGGTCCGGCCTTCTTCGTCATCTGCTTCGGCTGCGTTCCGAGCGTGCTGCTCGGCGTCTGGCTTGAGGTCCAGTATAGCGCGCCTTTGTGGGTGCACCTTCTCGTCACCGGTCCGTTCATGCTGGCGACCTGCATTCCACCACTGCGACCGTTGAAGGGTTGGCTTGTCGCAAGCCAATATTTCTACAAGGCAGAGGAAGGAAAACTGGCGCGCCGCCCGACTGCCTCAACCGAGAGTACCTGACACCTGTCATGGTCGCCATGACATTCATATCGGCCAGGCGATCAACAGAATGGGCACGCTGACGATGAGCACGAGGATCGAGAGCGGCAGGCCCAGGCGCGCGTAGTCTCCAAAGCGGTAGCCGCCCGGACCCATGACGAGCGTATTGCACTGATGCCCGATCGGCGTCAGAAAATCGCAGCCGGCGCCGATGGCGACAGCCATCAGGAACGCGTCGGGTGCGAACCCCAGTTTTTCCGCGAAAGTCGCTGCGATCGGGGCCATGACCAGGACAGTCGCTGCATTGTTGAGGAAGGGCGTGACCGCCATCGCCGCCGCCAGGATCAGCGCGAGAGCGCCATAGGGCGGCAGGATCGCCGCGGTCCTCGAAAGCAGATCGGCGATGACCTCGGTGGTGCCTGTGGTCCTGAGTGAATCACTGATGGGGATCAACGCCGCCAGCATGATCAGGATAGGTGCGTCGAGATGACTGTAAAGGCTGCGCAGCGGCACGCATCCGGAGACGACCATCAGGAAGGCAGCCGCGAAGAATGCGGTTGCAACCGGCACGCCACCGAACGCGGTGGCTCCCATCGTGGCCATGAGGATCAACACCGGGATGAGGCCGGTGCGGACGCTCCCCAGTTTCAGATCGCGTTCGACCAGGGGCAGGCAATCCCATTCGCGCAACATGTCCGGGAGACGCTGCAGATTGCCTTGCAGGACCAGAACGTCGCCGTTGCGGATCTTGATCTCGCCCAGGCGTTCGACAAACCGCTTGTCGCGGCGGCTGACGGCGAGAAGGTTCAGGCCAGTATTTTCGAACAGTGACAGGTCCTTGGCGCTGAGCCCAATCAGGCGGGAATGTTCGCCGACGATCGCCTCGACCGAACTGACGTCCTTGACCGCATCCTTGGCGTGCTTGCGGTCGGACAGTCGCAGCTTTCCTTCGCTGACGATCTTGTCGAGCGCACCCTGTTCTCCCTCGATGATCAGGACATCGCCATCCTTGAGGATCGTGTCCGGCAGGGGCGTGCGTCTCGCGCCGTTGTCGCTAATGATGGCCGTGACCATGGCGTCGCCCTGAGCCGGCTTCTGCAGCCAGGCAATCGATTGGCCGGTGGCGGTGGACTGTGCGGTGAGGCTTGCCTCGGTGGTGTAGTTCTTGATCTTGACCGCCTCGTGCATCGAGGCTTCGTCTTTTCGCCGCTCCGGCAGGAGCTTGTAGCAGGCGCCGAGAAATAGGATGCCGACCACCGTCAGGGCCGCGCCGACCGGCGTGTAGTCGAACATGGTGAAGGGCGTGCCGGTGATTTCCTCGCGCACCCGCGAAACGATGATGTTCGGCGATGTGCCGATCTGCGTCATCAGTCCACCCAGCAGCGAAGCAAACGACATCGGCATGAGGAACATGGACGGAGAGACACTGGATTTGCGCGCCATCTGCACGGCGACGGGGATCATGATCGCCAATGCGCCAATATTCTTGATGAACGCCGAGAGAACCGCAACAATGACGACAAGGATGATCAACTGCGCCCTTGGCCCGCGTTTTTCCGGTGAGACACGGCGCAGTGCGATATCCATGACGCCGGATCGGGAGATCGCCGCGCTGACCACAAGGGCGCTTCCCACGATGATGACGATGTCATCCGAGAAACCCGAAAATGCCTCTTTCGCCGGAACGATGCCGACGATGACCGCCGCGAGCAGCGAACCAGCGGCAACGATATCGTACCGGTAGCGGCCCCATACGAAAGCCGCCATCATCAGGGCGATGATGATGAGGGAAAGCCATTGATCTGATCGCATGTTTTCATCCTGGTGGTGCCGGTAAACGCACGAGGTCCGATATCGATAGACGCGTGGCGCGAAAAAATCGAGATCGGGTCGCCGGTCTGTCGGATATCGGGCCGCCAGCGGAATTTGAAGGGGCTGAACCTATGTTCGGTGGAGAATCTCGTCCACGAGCTCGCCGTGAACATAGGCCTTCGCGCCGTCAATCGCGGCAGCAAGTTCGTCGCCATGGGCAAGGCGCGCGGCGACGGCGCTTGCCAGCATGCAGCCGGTGCCGCGCATCGTCACGGCAAGACGGGGTGAAGCAAATGAATGCGCCGGATGGCCGGGGCGGAGCAGGATATCGATCGATTGCTCGCCGGTGCCATGACCGCCCTTGACAAGCACGGCCCGCGCGCCGCTCTGGATCAGATCCCCAGCCTGTATAAGTGCGCCCTCCGACAGACCTGATGCCAGCCAGGACAGTTCCGGCAGGTTCGGCGTGACCAGTGCACACTGGCGAAAGAGGGCGAGCAGCCCGGGTTTGGCATCAGGGGGCAGCAGAGCGGCGCCTGACGTCGAAACCAGAACAGGGTCGAGCACGACGGGGATATCCGGACGATCCTCAAGAACGCTTGAAACAGCCCACACCGTATCGGATGTCGCCAGCATGCCGATCTTGATTGCGGCGACCGTGTTCGCGGCCAGCGACGCCCGCATCTGCGCAGCGACGATATCCGGCGCGACTGCGTCGACATGGCCAACGCCGGCATGGGTCTGGACGGTGACGGCGGTGATCGCCACGGAAGCCTTTACTCCAAAAGCAGCGAGTGTCTCGATGTCGCGAACGATGCCGGCGCCGCCGGATGAATCCGAGCCGGCGACGACGAGGACATGCGGCCTCATCGCCATGGCGCCGTCTTCTCGATCCATTGCCGGGTGCGGGCCTCCGGATCGGCATTCAGCGTGATGTCGGTGACGAGGGCCGCCGAGTCTGCACCATGGGCGAAGACGCTGTCGATCCTGTCGATGTTGAGTCCACCGATGGCGACGAGCGGCAGGCTACCGATCCGGGCCTTCCAGTCGCGCAACCGATCCAGCCCCTGCGGCGCCCATTTCATCTTCTTCAGGATGGTCGGCCAGACCGGCCCGAGCGCCACATAATCCGGGGAGGCGGCCAGCGCGGTCTCGAGTTCGGCCTCGTCATGGGTCGAAAGGCCAAGTTTCAAACCGGCGGCGCGGATCGCTTTGAGATCGGCGAGGCCCAAGTCTTCCTGGCCCAGATGGACGAAGTCGCATCCCTCGTCGATCGCGAGGCGCCAGTGATCGTTGATGATCAACTGGCAATCATGGGCGGTGCAGGTCGCTTGGGCGCGGCGGATGTCGGTGCGCAATTCCGCCTCACCGCCATCCTTCTTGCGGAGCTGTACCAGCCTGACGCCGAGCGGTACGAGGCGTTCGATCCACTCGGCGCTATCGACGATCAGGTAGAAGGGATCAAGCTTCATGAAACACCGCCTTGCCGATCACCGGCGTCGAGGGAACGGCCATGTCGCGTGGCTCCAGCAGCCCTGAAGCATAGGCCATGTGGCCTGCATCGATGGCGCTGGCAAAGGCTTGCGCCATGGCGGCGGGATCGCCCGCACCGGCCACCGCCGTATTGAGCAACACGGCATCGAAGCCAAGCTCCATCACGGTCGCGGCATGCGACGGCCGGCCGATACCGGCATCGACGATCAGCCGGATATCCGGAAAATGGCCGCGCATGCTGCGAAGCGCCATGGAGTTGATCGGTCCCATGGCCGAGCCGATTGGTGCGCACCAGGGCATCAGCACCTTGCAACCCGCATCCAGCAGCCGCTCCGCCACGACAAGGTCATCGGTCGTGTAGGGAAAGACTTCGAACCCATCTTCACTGAGGATCCGTGCCGCCTCGACGAGGCCAAAGACATCTGGCTGCAGCGTATCGTGATTGCCGATGACCTCAAGCTTGATCCAGTTGGTGGCAAAGACCTCACGCGCCATCCTGGCGGTCAGCACGGCTTCCTTCGCCGTGTGGCAGCCGGCGGTGTTGGGCAGGACCCTGACGCCGAGCGAGCGGATGAGTTCGAAGAAGGTGCCGCCACTCCGGCCGCCCGCCGTCTCGCGGCGCAGGGACACTGTGACGATTTCCGTTTTCGACCGGCGGACGGCGTCGCCAAGGATGGAAGGAGAAGGATAACGCGATGTGCCGAGCAGCAGGCGCGAGGCGACCTCTATTCCATAGAGCGTCAGCATGGTCAGCCTCCCTGCATTGGTGAAAGGATTTCGATACGGTCGCGGTCGGACAAACTGAAAGCCGCGCGCTCCTCGCGATGCACCAGTTCGCCGTTGACGGCTGTCGCCAGCCAGTCCCCCTCGTATTCGAGGGAGATCAGCAGGTCTGACAGGACGGAAATGTCCGTCTGGTGATCCTCGCCGTTGATCGTCAGGTTCATCGGCTTGCTCCAATGCGGGGTGAGTCGGAATACCCGGGGACTGGCGGCGTGAACATAGGCCGTCCTTCGGATTTTCCGGAAAGGGACGAAAGAACGTGATCCGCCGCGCGTGCGGCGATCGCGGGGGCGAGCAGGAAGCCGTGGCGATAGAAACCGTTGACGCGCAAAGTTCCGCCATCATCGAAGAAGGCCGGAAGATTATCCGGGTAGGCTGGCCGCACGCCAGCGCCGGTTTCGACGACCCGGGCCTCGCCGAAAGCCGGATGCACGGCATAGGCGGCGTTCAGCAGTTCCATCAGCGAGCGGGCGCTGATCGGTCCAGCGTCCTCACTTTCGATCATCGTCGCACCGACCATGAAGCGATGGTTTTCGCGCGGCACGATATAGAGAGGGATGCGCGGATGCAGCAGCCGGACGGGCCGCGACAGCTGCACATCCGGCGTTTCCAGGATCAGCATTTCCCCTCGGACGCCGCGCAGGCGCGGAGCGTCGCCGATAGCCCGCGCGCCGGTGCAATCGATCACGCGATCAAAGCCATCCGCTGGATAGGCTTGGCTGTCGAAGTGGAAGCAAACGCCGATCCCGATCAGCTTTTCATGCAGGGCACTGAGTGCGCGGCGCGGATCGAGATGCGCCTCGTCCCGGAAGAACAGGGCCTTGCCGAAACGTCCGGCAAGCGATGGCTCCAAAGCGTCGATCTCCTCGGCTCGCAGCCAGTCGAAGCCGGAGGTACGGCTGGCGAAGCGGCCAAGGTCCGCCGCGTCGCGCGGCGGCGCAACGACCAGCGTTCCCTGCCGAACGACATGCCCGGGCAGGGCGGTCTCCCACCAGTCCGCCGCCGGCCGGCCGAGCTGCATGACGGCATCCGGCGCATTTTCGCTCTCGCACCAGGGCGCCAGCATGCCTCCGGCAAACCAGGATGCGCCGCCACCGGGCCGCGCTGCCTTTTCCGCGACCTCGACATCAACCCCTTTCGAGGCAAGTTTATGGGCAAGGGTGAGGCCGGCAACGCCGGCCCCCCGGATCAGGACGCGCATGGTCACTCTCCCGCGGGAACAACGGTTCCGTCCGGGCCAAGCGGCATGTAGAGATCGCCACCGGCCTGGAATTTCGCGGCCATCGCCTCCAGTCCCTCTTTCTGCGCCTCGGCCCGGATATCGTGGGAAATCCGCATCGAGCAGAATTTCGGCCCGCACATGGAGCAGAAATGCGCCACCTTGTGGGCTTCCTTCGGCAGGGTTTCGTCGTGGAAGGAGCGTGCCGTTTCCGGATCGAGCGACAGGTTGAACTGGTCTTCCCAGCGGAACTCGAAACGGGCACGCGACAGCGCGTCGTCGCGCAGTTGGGCTGCCGGATGACCCTTGGCGAGATCGGCGGCATGGGCGGCGATCTTGTAGGTGATGACGCCGGTCTTGACGTCGTTGCGGTCTGGCAGGCCGAGATGCTCCTTCGGCGTGACATAGCAGAGCATGGCGGTGCCGAACCAGCCGATCATCGCCGCGCCGATGCCGGACGTGATGTGATCGTAACCCGGTGCGATATCGGTGGTCAGCGGCCCGAGCGTGTAGAAGGGCGCCTCGCCGCAGACGTCCAGCTGCTTGTCCATGTTCTCCTTGATCTTGTGCATCGGCACATGGCCGGGGCCTTCGATCATCACCTGGCAGTCCTTCGCCCAGGCGATCCGGGTCAGTTCACCCAGCGTCTCCAGCTCGGCGAATTGCGCGGCGTCATTGGCATCGGCGATCGAGCCGGGACGCAGGCCGTCGCCGAGCGAGAAGGTGACGTCATAGGCGCGGGCAATGTCGCAGATCTCATCGAAATGCTCGTAAAGAAAGCTCTCCTTGTGGTGATGAAGACACCACTTGGCCATGATCGAGCCGCCACGTGAAACGATGCCGGTGACGCGGTTGACGGTGAGCGGGATATAGGCGAGCCGCACGCCGGCATGGATGGTGAAATAATCGACGCCCTGTTCGGCCTGCTCGATCAACGTGTCGCGATAGACCTCCCAGGTGAGGTTCTCGGCGATGCCGTTGACCTTTTCCAGCGCCTGGTAGAGCGGCACGGTGCCGATCGGGACCGGTGAATTGCGGATGATCCATTCGCGGATATTGTGGATGTTGCGGCCGGTGGAAAGATCCATGACGGTATCGGCGCCCCAGCGCGTCGCCCAGACCATTTTCTCGACTTCTTCGGCCATCGACGAGGTGACGGCGGAATTTCCGATATTGGCATTGATCTTGACGAGGAAATTCCGGCCGATGATCATCGGTTCGGACTCCGGATGGTTGATATTGGCGGGGATGACCGCCCGGCCGAGCGCGACCTCCTGGCGGACGAATTCGGCGGTGACATGATCCGGTATGCGCGCGCCGAAACTTTCGCCGTCGCGCACCAGCGCTTCCCTCGCCGCCTTGCGGCCGAGGTTTTCACGGATGGCGATATATTCCATTTCCGGTGTGATGATGCCGGCGCGGGCATAGGCGATCTGGGTCACCGCCTTGCCGTCCCTGGCCTTCAGCGGCTGGTTGCGCAGCGGGAATTCCGGTGTCAGCCGCTCGCCGGTGGCGAAGCCATTGTCTTCGGGTTTGACGTGGCGGCCATCATAGCTCTCGAGGTCGCCGCTTTTCGCCAGCCATTCTTGGCGAAGGCGCGGCAGGCCGGCATCGATGGAGACGAGATGGGCGGGATCGGTATAGGGGCCGGAGGGGTCGTAGACGGTGACGGGCGGTTCGCCCGATGTCGGATGCACGGCAATCTCGCGCATCGGCACGCGGATCTCCGGGTGAAGTTCGCCGGGAATATACACCTTGCGGGAGGCGGGCAGCGGCCCGGTGGTGACAGTCGGAGTGATGGGCTTTGCGGCAATCGTCATGGTTGAGGCTCCAAAGGTTGGAGACCCAGTCAACAGAGCCGGAATGATGAAAAGACGCTGACGCGGTCCGCAGACGGAATCCGGGTCGTGGCAGCGCTTGCACCGTCCCTACGCCAGTATGAACTGGATCAGGTTCAACGGGTCACTGCGCTGCGAAAGCCAGCAGTATCTCAGCCCCTTGTCGGGACCCCCCTGGTGAATACGTCAAGTTAGGCACAGTTTCTGGTGGAGCGTCAAGGGCGGTTTGGTCGCCGGGGTCTGGCTTGGGATGATTAGCCGGCTCACTGCAGGCGCGATCGCATCATCTGGTAATAGGCCTGGAGCTGTGGAATCTCATGTTCGAGCGCGGCAAATTCCGGGCTTTCGGCCGTGAGATCACCGGCATATTTGGCCTGGACGAGGGCGGCATGGCGGGCGAGCGCATCCGCCGGTATCG
The DNA here is from genome assembly GCF_035497515.1 of Pararhizobium sp. GTDB lineage: Bacteria > Pseudomonadota > Alphaproteobacteria > Rhizobiales > Rhizobiaceae > Pararhizobium. The sequence goes on from NZ_DATJDJ010000144.1 coordinate 39,789, forward strand.
GCCGCAGCACCGTGAAGATCGGCGACAGCGTGGTGCGGCCCTTGACGGTGATGCTGTCGAGCTCCGCGACGGTGAAATCGGCAGCACTCAGCCGCGCGGTCTGCTCACCGATCAAAAGCGGCACGCCGTAGTTTTTCGATTCGCCCTCGAGACGCGAGGCGAGATTGACGGAATCGCCCAGCACCGAATAGTCGAACCGGCGCGACGAGCCCATATTGCCGACGACACAATCGCCGGTATTGATGCCGATCCCGATGCGCAGGGTCTGGGGCTTGGTCGATCTCCCTTCCGCTTCCGCGCGCAGTTCGGCGTTGAGGACGTCCATCGCCTCCAGCATCTTCAGCGCCGCGCCGACGGCATGGCTTGCATGTTTCTCGTCGTCCAGCGGCGCGTTCCAGAAGGCCATCAGGCAGTCGCCGATATATTTGTCGATGGTGCCGCCGCTTTCGAGGACGATTTCCGACAATGGCGTCAGCAGACGATTGATCAGCGTCGTCAGTTGCTCGGGGTCGTCCTTCAATGCTTCCGAAATGGTGGTAAAGCCGCG
>NZ_DATJDJ010000145.1:0-15921 GCF_035497515.1 Pararhizobium sp.
GCGGATACACCGCAAGACGTTTGCGGCGAGGCAGGGCTGGCGCTCCACGGAAAGCCTCGGGGTCTTTTGACCCCGAACGTCAGGCGGAACGGAAGGAGAGCCCCCGGAACATGGACCCCCTCCGTCCTTATGGGGTGGGCGCATCTGTGTGATGCACATGTCGGGAAAGGATGCGTGACGTACCGGGCTGTGTTGCTGAATGCCGGTCCCGGAGAACGACGGAACGCAATCATCCCGAGGCAGAGGGTCTAAAGTCGGGGTCTGTAGGGAGGAAAGCTCCCGAGAGAACGCCAAACGGGGCGCTGGAAGGCGTCAGTCATATTTCATTCGTTAGAGGCGATTTCCAGTGCCCCGTCCGAATGATGCAGAGATTCAAAACCACGGCGGTCACCGCGCGGGGACGATTTTCCGTGCCGATCCGCGCCCCAACAGCGGAAAGATCGTCATGCCCTATATCAAACCGCAGCCTTCACCGTTCAAGACGCTCACATTCCGTATCGCCGCAACTGCATGGCTGAGGCATCTTCGGTGCCGGGTGCGCCGTTGCCGCCGCAATGGCCGTTGCATGGGAGAGGCGTTTCTCGCCGGCGTGCCGCAATGCGTCCGCGACATGCCATCCGCCGAAGTAAACGCCATGCTGACGTTTTTCGTCGATACGGCAGAACTTGCGACGCCGGAAAGCGTCGCCGAAAGCCTGGCGCGGGCAACGATGGAGGAGGAGCGCGAAATGATCGCCTTCCGGCGCCGCATCTTCCTGTCCTATCATGATGAACTGGCGAAAGCCGGGCTGGCGGAGCCACTCGGGCCGCCCTTTGTCGAAGCTGAGGCGATCAGCCCTTGAAGGCCGTGACCTCGATCTCGATGAGCATTTCCGGGCGGATGAGGTCGCAGACGATCATTGTCGCCGCCGGGCGGATATCGCCGAAGGTCTCGCCGAGGATCGGGAAGACGATGTCGGCGAAGGCGGCGTCGGTCACGTAGTAATGATTGCGCACGACGTCACGCAGCGAAAACCCCGCCTCGATCAAGGCCGCCTCGATGGTCTTCAGGCAATTTCTTGTCTGTTCCTCCACCGTCTGCGGCATTGTCATGGTCGTATAGTCATAGCCGGTGGTGCCGGAAACGAAGCACCAGTCACCCTGTACGACAGCTCGCGAGTAACCCGCCGTCCTTTCGAACGGCGAGCCGGAAGAGACCAGTTTGCGCGGGCTCGGCATGGCTCTTATGCCCAGGGGTGCGAAGCGGCATTGGCCTTTTCGAACGTGTCGATCGAGGCCGCCTTTTCCAGCGTCAGGCCGATATCGTCGAGGCCGTTCAGCATGCAGTGGCGGCGGAATGCATCGAGTTCGAAGCTGATCTTGCCGCCGTCCGGACCGGTGATTTCCAGGTTTTCCAGGTCGACCGTCAGGATGGCGTTGGCGCCGCGGCCGGCGTCGTCCAGGAGTTTTTCGAGGTCTTCCGGGGAAACGACGACCGGCAGGATGCCGTTCTTGAAACAGTTGTTGTAGAAGATGTCGGCAAACGACGTCGAGATGACGCAGCGGATACCGAAGTCGAGCAACGCCCAGGGTGCATGTTCGCGCGACGAGCCGCAGCCGAAATTGTCGCCGGCGACGAGGATCTTGGCGTTCTGGTAGGCGGGCTTGTTGAGCACGAAGGTCTCGTTCAGCGAGCCGTCCTCATTGTAGCGGGCTTCGGCAAACAGGCCGGTGCCAAGCCCCGTGCGCTTGATCGTCTTCAGGTAATCCTTCGGAATGATCATGTCCGTGTCGATATTGACGACGGGGAGCGGCGCGGCAACGCCGGTGAGCTTGACGAACTTGTCCATGGATATGGCCTTCGATTTCAACGGAACGGAAAAATTTCCGCCCAGCGTTTAGAGCAATTTCACGCCGAAATGAAGGAAAATCTTGCTGTCGGCAGCCTACAGGTCGATGATCGTGCCGCGTCCGTCGTTCCAGATGCGCGGTTCGCGCGGCTGGCGGCCGGACGTGCGGTTTACCGTGGCGCGGAGGGGGCGGGGTGCAAGCCGTGCAGCAATCATCGTGCCGATCATCACCACCGAAGCGATGCCGAGAAGGGCAAGGCCGAGCGAGGCGGTGAACACGAAGGCCATCACCGTGAAGGCGATGCCGGCGGCAGTCAGGAAGAGATTACGGATGCTTTGCATGGTCGTTACCTTTCGTTGCCTCAGATGTGGGTTCGCGCGTTCCGCATTGCAAGAGGCGTGGCCGCGAAGCGGTTTGTCCGCTCACATGTCTGCCTTGCGAAAACGGCGAAAGGCGGGCAAAACTCCGTCATGAATTCACCCCGCGACCATCATCCCGCCCACCTGCGCCGCTCCGTGCTCTGCGTTCCCGCCGATAAGCCCCGTGCCCTTGCCAAGGTCGCGACGCTTGCCTGCGATGCCGTCATCTATGATCTGGAAGACGCCGTCCTGCCCGACAACAAGGTTTTGGCGCGCCAGACCCTTGCCGCCCACCTGGCTAAGGAACGCCGGGCCGGTTGCGAAATCGTCATCCGCACCAACAGTCTCGCTTCGGGTTTCGGCGAATCGGATCTTGCAGCTGTGGTGAAAATGGCGCCGGATGCCCTGCTCCTGCCCAAGGTCGAAAGCCCGCAGGATATCCAGGCGGTCGCCGATATCCTGGCGGAAAACGATGTACCCGACCGGCTGCGGCTCTGGGCGATGATCGAGACCCCGCGCGGCGTGCTCAATGCCGCGGCCATCGCCGAGACAGGCCGCACGCGCGGCGGAAGGCTCGATTGCTTCGTGCCGGGACTGAACGACCTGCGCAAGGAAACCGGCGTGCCCGCCCTGCCCGGCCGCACCTATCTCGTGCCCTGGCTGATGCAGATCCTGCTTGCCGCGCGCGGCAGCGGTCTCGATATCATCGACGCGGTGTTCAACGATATCAGTGACGGTGCCGGCTTCGAGGAAGAATGCCGTCAGGGCCGCGCCATGGGCTTCGAGGGCAAGATGCTGATCCATCCAGCCCAGATCGGCCCGGCCAATCTCCATTTCGGCGTCGAACAGAGCGCCGTCGCCAAGGCGCGCGCCATCATCGATGCCTTTGCGCTCGCTGAAAATGCGGATAAAGCGGTCATCAACCTCAACGGCCTGATGGTCGAACGCCTGCATCTGGAGCAGGCGCTGCGTCTTGCCGCCAAGGCCGATGCCATTCAACGAAAAGGAACAGACGCTTGAAACTCTATCGCTTGCTGACCGCCGTCGATGATGCCACCTTCTGCCACAAGGTCACCGCCGCCCTCAACAAGGGCTGGGACCTGCATGGCTCGCCGACCTATGCCTTCAATCAGGAAACCAGGACGATGATGTGCGGCCAGGCCGTGGTCAAGGATGTCGAAGGCAAGGACTATACGCCGGACACCAAGCTGTCCGAACATTGATTTCACGTGATCGGCAGGCTGGAGCGGAATGCCGTTTCAGCCCCCGACATGCTCGACGCTGGCCTCGATCCGCTCCATGTCGTCGTCCGACAGGCCGAAATGATGGCCGATCTCGTGGATCAGCACATGGGTGACGATGTCGCCCAGCGTCTCCTCGTTTTCCGCCCAGTAGTCGAGAATCGGCCGGCGGTAGAGGATGATGCGGTTCGGCATTTCGCCGGTTTCCATGGTGAAGCGCTCGGTGATCCCCCGGCCCTCGAACAGCCCTAGGAGATCGAACGGCGTTTCCAGCGCCATGTCCTCGAAAACATCCTCGCTCGGAAAATCGTCGATCTCGATAGTGAGGTCGGTGGCCAGCGCGCGGAATTCGTCCGGCAGGTGGCTGTAGGCCTCCAGCGCCAGGGATTCGAATGTGCTGATTGTCGGCGCGTGGCGTTCCCGCCAATCGTCGCTCTGGTCTATGCGGGCCATGGGCACTCCTTACTTGCCCCTTGATATAGCCATTTCCCCAGCGTTTTTCGAGGGTTGAATTTTCCGGTGAGGAGTCAAGGAATAAATTCTCAGGATTCACCGTTGACTCTTTTTCGAAGCTCTGGAATCTATAAGAACATAATAGGAACAAACTGAACTGGAGTGACGTCATGGAGCAATCGACCATGACGCGCGAGCGGCTTTCTGCGCTCCGCGAAACCATTTCGCGGCTCGAAAATGAAAACGTGCCGGGACTTTTGAAGACCGCCAGAAAGGGCAATCCGGCCGGTTTCGGTTCGATGACCGGCAAGGAGGAGGAGAAGGGCGTCTCCTGTCCTGTCCTGCCGCTGGGTATCGATGCGCTCGATGCCGTCCTGCAGGGTGGCCTGCCGCTGGGCGGGTTGACCGAGGTCCGCACAGCGGAAACACGGGATGCCGGTGCTGCCCTGGGCTTCGTCCTGGCGCTGGCTGTGTTGTGCCAGTCCGATCGCCGCAGCCGGCCGGGTTCCCCCATTCTCTGGATCGGCCAGGGCATGGCGGCGTCAGAGGCCGGTCATCCCTATGGTCGTGGACTGGAAGCCTATGGTCTCGACACCGGCTCCTGCATCTTCAGCAGTCCGCGCACCGTGCTTGATGCTCTCTGGATTGCCGAGGCGGCGCTGTCGGTGCCGGTCTTTACGGCCATCATTCTGGAAGTGCGGGGTAATCCTGCGCATTTCGGCCTGAACGAAAGCCGCCGCCTGCATCTGCGGGCGCGGGCCGGCAAGGTGCCGATCCTGCTTCTGCGGCAGGCGGGCGAGGAAGAGGCAAGCAGCGCGCTTTTCCGGTTTCTCGTCACCCCTGCCCGCGCCACCGGCCGGCCGCTTCCGGACGGATCGATCCTGGCCGGCAGCATCGGCAATCCGGTCTTTCGCGTCGCCGTCGAAAAAAGCAGGGCTTTCGCATCCCTCGAGTTCTTAATGGAGTGGAATTCCCATGCCCGCCGTTTCCGCCACATCCTCCCAGAGACAGCCGCTTCTCACGCAGAACCAGCGTATCCTCTCGCTGAATTTCCCGCATCTGCCGGCGGACCGGGTGGCGCGGAAGAAATGGGGCGTGTCATGGCTTTCCAGAAAGCGTCCTGACCATCCACCGCTGGTCTTCGTCGATCGCATCCAGAATGCCATGCACATCGTTGCGCTGGATGTCTGCGGTGAAAGGAGCGGGCTGAAGCGGGGCCAAGGCCTGGCCGAGGCGCGGGCCATGTGTCCGGGCATCGAGATCATCCAGGCCGATCCAGCCGCGGACAAGGCCCTTTTGATCTCGCTTGCCGACTGGTGCGACCGCTACACGCCGCTTGTCGCGCTGGACGGGGAAAACGGCCTCTATCTCGACATTACCGGCTGCGTCCATCTGCACGGCAGCGAGAAAGCGCTTCTTTCCGATGTCCTGTCCCGGCTTTTCGGCCTCGGCATCGCGGCGCGCGGCGCGATCTCCTCGTCGGCCGGCCTGTCCTGGGCCATGGCACGCTATCGCTCGGGGGAGATCGCAGCACCGCAGCAGGCTGAAGCGATCCTGTCTCCCCTGCCCCTTGCCGCGCTGAGATTGCCGCTCGAAGCGATCCAGACACTGGCGCGGGTCGGCTTGAAGACGGTCGGCGATATCATCGTCCTGCCGCGCGCCCCGCTTGCCCGCCGCTTCGGCCCCTCGGTGCTTCTGCGTCTCGACCAGGCGCTCGGCTTCGAGGATGAGCCGCTGTCGCCGCGCCTGCCGGTCGCCAGCCTGTCGGCGGAGCGTCGCCTTGCCTCTCCCATCCAGGACGAGGATGACATTCTCGAATTGACCCTGCAACTGGCCAGAAGCCTAAAGCAGCGCTTCGAGGAGCGCGAGGAAGGCGGTCGCCTGTTCGAACTCGTGCTGTTTCGGGTGGATGGCAAGGTCTTTCGCATCCGTGCCGCAACTTCGGCCGTGTCGAAGGACCCGGAACGGATTTCGGCGCTTTACCGCGAACGTCTTCAGGCCATCCACGACGATCTCGATGTCGGCTACGGTTTCGAAATCCTGCGCCTCTGCGTCCTGAAGACGGAACGCTATGCCGTCGTCCAGGAAGATTTTTCCGGCAAGTCCGACCCTGCCCGCTCGCTATCGGCCTTTGCCGATCGCGTCCTGGCGCGGTTCGGTCCGGAAAGCCTGTCGGTTCTGGTCCTGCAGGAAAGCCATGTGCCGGAACGGGCAACGAATTTCATGCCGGTGTCCGATATTGCCCGGCCTGCCGTTGCGGAGAAACCTGATTTGCCGGTACTCGCCTCCCCGCCATCGACGCGGCCTCTGCGGCTCTTCCGCCATCCCGAGCGGGTCGATGCGATCGCGGCGGAACTGCCGGAGGGGGCGCCGGCCAGTTTCAAATGGCGCCGGACCACCTATCAGGTGGCCCGCGCGGAAGGGCCGGAACGGATCGCCGGCGAATGGTGGATCGATGGAGAGGATGCGTTGACGCGCGATTATTTCCGGGTCGAGGACGCCGATGGCCGGCGCTTCTGGCTGTTCCGGGACGGTCTCTACAGCCAGGTGGTCATCTCGCCGCAATGGTTCATGCACGGAATTTTCGCATGACCGATGCTCCCGCCTTCTACGAACTCGGTGCCCGGACCAATTATTCCTTCCTGCAGGGCTCGGCACCGGCTGAAATCATGGTGGTCACGGCGCAGAAGATCGGGCTGGGTGGCATCGGGATCGCGGATCGCAACACGGTGGCGGGCGTGGTGCGCGCCCATGCCAAGGCAAAGGTGGAAAAATACCGGTTCCAACCCGGCGCCCGGCTGGTCTTTGCCGACGGGACGCCCGACATTCTCGCCTATCCGCGAAATCGTCGGGGCTGGGCGCATCTGTGCCGCATGCTCAGTGCCGGAAATCTGCGCACGACAAAGGGAAACTGCACGCTTTTCCTGTCCGATCTGCTCGAATGGCAGGACGAACTCCAACTGATCGTCATGGAGGATGCGGGCCGCCCCGACCCGGAAAAGCTGACGGCGCTTTTGCTCAAGCTGCGCGATTATGCCGGACAGCGGCTCTTTCTCGGCATGACGCCGCAGTATGACGGCTTCGATCATCATGATTTCGCCTGCCTGGCGATGATCGCGGCAAGGACCGGAACCCGGCTGATCGCCACGAACGATGCGCTCTATCATGCCCCGGAGTTTCGTCCCGTCGCCGATGTCGTCACCGCCATCCGCGAACATGTCACGATCGCCAATGCCGGGTTACGCCTGCAGGCCAATGCCGAGCGGCATCTGAAAAATCCAAAGGAAATGGCCCGAATCTTCCGGAATTATCCCGACGCCATCGCCAATACGGAGAAATTCTTTCGCCGGCTATCGTTCAATCTGGAGGAGCTTGAGCACAATTATCCGACCGAGGCCGATGGGAATGAAACCCCGGCGCAGCGATTGCGGCGGCTGGTCGAGGAAGGGGCGGTTCAGCGTTATCCGAAGGGCGTTCCCGACAGTGTCAGGACAAAGATCGAATACGAACTCGACCTGATCCATTTCAAGCAGTACGAGCCCTATTTTCTGACGGTACACAAACTGGTCAACTTCGCGCGCAGCCAGGATATCCTGTGCCAGGGGCGGGGTTCGGCCGCGAATTCCTCGGTGTGCTACTGTCTTTGCGTCACCGAGGTCGATCCGGACAAGTTCACGCTGCTGTTCGACCGCTTCCTCTCGCGCGATCGTGACGAACCGCCGGATATCGACGTCGATTTCGAACATGCCCGCCGCGAAGAGGTGATCCAGTACATCTACCGGGAATACGGCAAGGAACATGCCGGGCTCGCCGCAGCCGTCATAAGCTACCGCGCCCGCTCGGCCGGCCGCGAGGTGGCCAAGGTCTTTGGCCTGTCCGAAGACGTGCAATCGGCGCTGTCCGGCTCGATCTGGGGCTGGTGGACCTCGTCTTTTTCAGAAGAGCAGGCAAAGGCCGCCGGTCTCGATATGACCGATCCGACGACACTCAGGGTCCTGAACTATGCCGGCCTGCTGATGGAATATCCGCGGCATCTGTCGCAACATGTCGGCGGCTTCGTCATCACCAAGGATCGTCTCGACGAGATCGTGCCGATCATGAACACCGCCATGCCCGATCGCTACATGGTCGAATGGGACAAGGACGATCTGGATATCTTGAAAATCCTCAAGGTCGATGTCCTGGCGCTGGGCATGCTGACTTGCCTCGCCAAGGCCTTCAAGCTGCTGGAGAATCACTACGACGAGCCCAAGAGGTTGTCGCAGGTTTACGAGACGCAGGACAGGCAAGTCTACGACATGATCTGCCGGGCCGATACGATTGGTGTCTTTCAGATCGAAAGCCGGGCGCAGATGAGCATGCTGCCTCGCCTGAAGCCCCGCAAATTCTACGATCTGGTGATCGAGGTCGCGATCGTTCGGCCTGGGCCGATCCAGGGAAACATGGTGCATCCCTACCTGAAGCGGAGACAAAATCCCGATGCGGTGGATTACCCAAGCGAAGCATTGAGGGAGGTTTTGGAGCGAACGCTCGGTGTGCCGCTGTTCCAGGAACAGGCGATGCAGATCGCGATTACAGCCGCTGACTTTTCTCCGGCGGAAGCCGATCAGTTGCGGCGGGCCATGGCGACCTTCCGGCGGACGGGACAGGTCGCGAATTTCGAACAGCGTATGATCAATGGCATGCTCAAGAATGGCTATGAGCGTGACTTCGCGGAGCGCTGTTTCAATCAGATCAAGGGGTTCGGGGAGTACGGCTTTCCGGAAAGCCATGCCGCGTCCTTCGCGCTGCTGGTCTATGCCTCCTGCTGGTTCAAGGCCTATTATCCCGACGTCTTCTGCGCCGCGATGCTCAATTCCCAGCCGATGGGTTTTTACCCCCCGGCCCAGCTGGTGCGGGATGCCCGCGAGCACGGGGTAAAAGTCCTTCCCGTCGATATCAACATATCGGACTGGGATGCGGCCCTCGAGGGCGAGGCGATGTTCGATCCCATGCATATCGAGCCGCGGCACCGGGAGATGCGCGGTGTCATCAAGACGAGAAAGGCCGTCAGGCTCGGCTTTTCCCTGGTCAAAGGCTTGCGCCGGCCGGATATGGAAAAACTGCTTGTCCATCGCGGCGCCGGCTATTCCTCCGTGCGCGATCTCTGGCTGCGCTCCGGCCTGACGCGGGCAGTGATCGAACGGCTGGCGGATGCGGATGCCTTCCGCTCCATCGGGCTTGATCGCCGCGCGGCACTCTGGGCGGTCAAGTCGCTGGATGAAAAGTCGGCGGCGGAGCGCCTGCCGTTGTTCGAACAGGCGGGGCAGGACGATCTGCAGCACGAGCCGGCGGTGATGCTGCCGCCGATGCTTGAGGGTGAGCATGTCATCAACGATTATCGCTATCTCACCTTGTCGTTGAAGGCACATCCGGTTTCCTTCCTGCGGGAGGATTTTTCAAGACAGGACATCATCACCAACCGAAGCCTGGATGAGGTACGAAACGGGCGCATGGTCACGGTGGCTGGCCTTGTTCTGGTGCGCCAGCGCCCCGGAACGGCAAAGGGCGTGATTTTCATGACGCTGGAGGACGAGACCGGTGTCTCCAACGCCATCATCTGGAAGGATGTCTTCAATAAATACCGTTCCGTGGTGATGGGCGCGCGCCTGGTGAAGATCAGGGGCCGGCTGCAAAGCGCCAGCGGCGTCATCCATGTCGTCGCCAGTCATCTGGAGGACATGACGCCGGCACTTGGCATCCTGCAGAGGGAGGCGCGCGGCTTCGGCGCCAATGCCCGCTCGGACGAGGTGCTCAGGCCGACGGATGATCACCGGCAAAAGCATCGGTTCAAGAAAGGTAGCCTGATCCACGAGGATCTACAGAATCAGAGGGATCTCATCGAAACCGCAAGCGTCATGCCGAAGGGGCGTAATTTCCATTGAGCCGTAAATGGTTCGAAACAGCCGGCTGCAACAAAATTTGTTCGGCATTTTTGTCACTCAAGAAAACTTGAATCCTGTCGCAAATGGCATTCCGTCCTTTGCATCTCAAGTTTAAGCCAATGAAAATACGATACTTTTTATCAAGTTTAGAATTGCTCTAATATAAAGGGCGCGACAACCATCAGACATTTTTGTTGACAATAAATATCCGCTTTTGCTTTATGGAAGGAATTCAGTGCGTTGCGTATCACGGGCAGGCGAGATGCTGGTTTGTAGCTGCAATTTCATCACCGATAAGGACATTGAAAACACGATCATCGATCTTCTCGATGAGGACTGTTGGCAGTTGATCGTGCCCGCGAAAGTCTACCACGCCATGCAGAAGCGTGGTCGTTGCTGCGGCTGTTTCCCGAATGTCGTCGATATCATCATCCGCACCACCGAGCAGTATCATGCCGTCCGGCACTCGACGGATGACAAGATTTTTGATTTCATGACCCGCCTCAAACAATTCCATGAAGAAAACAGGAGAGCGGATCTTGAAAGGCGACAAAACAGTCATCGAGCGGCTTAACGAAGCCCTTTACCTCGAACTCGGTGCCGTCAACCAGTATTGGGTCCATTATCGTCTCCTCGACGACTGGGGCTATACGCTGTTGGCAAAGAAGGAGCGCGCCGAATCGATCGAGGAAATGCAGCATGCGGACAAGCTGATTGCCCGCATCATCTTCCTTGAAGGCCATCCGAACCTGCAGACGGTCGCGCCGCTGCGCATCGGCCAGAACGTCAAGGAAGTGCTGGAAGCCGATCTTGCCGGCGAATACGAGGCCCGCGCGGCCTACAAGAAGTCCCGCGACATCTGTCATGATGCCGGCGACTATGTGTCGATGAAGCTGTTCGAAGAACTGCTGATCGACGAGGAGGGCCATATCGACTTCCTCGAAACCCAGATCGATCTCTTCAGCAAGATCGGCGCGGAAAAATACGGCCAGCTCAACGCTGCCCCGGCCAACGAAGCCGAATAAGTTTATCACTTCGCAAAAATGCCCGCCCTGGTCTCCAGGGCGGGCATTTAATTTGGTTTTTGTCCCCGCTCCCGCCATTGCCCGTAGAATTGGCCGGTGGCGCCCCCGTTATAGGCGCGTTCACCCGGCTTTTCACGCCATCCGTTCGGCTTTCTTGATGCGTGGATAATCCCCTGCCCGGGTGCGGTTGACGTGCCGGGGAGAGCGGCCCATGATGCGCTTGAAAGCAGTGCTGAAGGCTGCCTCCCTACCCTTCCAGATGCTTGAAGGCGGCGACCACCTTGTCGTAGACATCGCGCTTGAAGCTGACGATCAGGCCCGGCAGTTCGTCCATCGACTTCCAGGCCCATTCGTCAAATTCCGGTTCGTGGCCGCCCGGCGGCGGGTTGATGGCGATCTCGGATTCATCACCCTCGAAGCGAAAGGCGAACCAGCGCTGCGTCTGGCCGCGATACTTGCCCTTGAGGCCGATGCCGATCAAGTGGGCGGGCAGATCGTAATTGATCCAATCCGGCGCTTCGGCGAGAAGCGAGATCGTCTTCATGCCGGTTTCTTCGTAAAGCTCACGATAGGCGGCCTTTTCCGGGTCTTCGCCCTTGTCGATACCGCCCTGCGGCATCTGCCAGAGCTGCGAGGAGCCGTCATATTCGGAATTGCCGATGGCGATGCGCCGTCCGGCCCAGACAAGACCGTCGCGGTTGAGCACCATGATGCCGACGCAGGGGCGGTAGGGAAGGTCTTCGGCTTTCATGGGTTTCGACTTGTCGTTGCTCATGCGGTTCCCCTGCTCATGTCGTTCGGCGTATTCGAACGCCGCGCGGCGTCCTACGCTATTGTTGTTGCGGATCCTTGACGAGGGCCGAAACGCCGACGAATTCGATGCCGCGCGAACCCGCCTCGTCGACCCATTGGGCGATAGCCGAAACGCTTTCATCGAAGGCGGAGGCGACGCCGATGGCGCTGCCGTTGCGGCGGGCAATGCGTTCCAGTTCGTCGAGCTTCTTCAGGATCACGGTGCGGTCCAGTTCGCTGTCGACGACCATGTCGGCGAAACCATGCGGCACGCCGATCGTATCAGCAAGCGTGCCTGTCAACGATTGAGCCGATGTTCCGTCATCCAGGAACAGCAGGCCGCGCCGGCCGATATCGCGCATCACCGGCTCCAGCGCATCGGCGTCAGAAAGGAAGCGGCCGCCAAGGAAATTCATGATGCCGGTATAGTTGGTGATCTGCGCCAGCGACGTGCGCAGTTCGGCAAGGTTCTTCTGCGCATCGATCCCGACGCGCAGCGTATGCGGGCCGGGATTGTTGTCCGGATAATCGAAAGGCTCGAACGGCACCTGCAGCAGGATTTCGTGGCCGCCGCGGCGGGCTTCCTGCATCCAGCGCTGCAGGCTGTTGCCGGTTGCGGCGAAGCCCAGGGTGATTTCCGGCTGCAGCCGGGCAAGCGCGTTCTGGGTACCTGTCTGGCTAAGGCCAAGGCCGCCGACGACAAGCGCGATGCGGACCCCGCGCGCGCCGGACGACAGCCTTGCATATTGATCCATCGGCCTCAGGCCATCCGGCCCGACGATCGGCAGGCGACCTTCGGGGCTGTCTTCCAAAAGCGCGTCATTGGGAAAGGCCGCCATACGCGGATCCTGGCCCCTGGTCGGACCGACATCGATGAAGGCCGGGCCTTCGCCGTCGCGCTGCTTGGGGGAAAACTTGGTGACGATGGAACCGTCGTTGTTCAGCGTTTCCTCGACATGGGCACCGGAGAGCGCGCCGCTTGCTTTCCGCTCGTTGGGCCTGCCGGCATCCGCGGCCTTCTCTCCTGCAGTCTTTCCGTCCGTCTGAGACGCGTCCGCAACGCTCTGTTCAGGCTCCGGTGTGATCAGCCCGGTCGGCCGCAGACCGACCCAGACGGAAACGCCGACAAGCGCGATGGCGCCCAGACCGAGGAGCATCCGACCGAACGAAAGGCCCGATTTTCGAGATCCGGAGGAACGCGACTTGCGGTTCTGACCAAGAGGAGCGTTGAGATCTGTTCCCAAGAAGGGCCTCTGCCGAGCTGAGTTGCCGTGGATGCAAGCCGTGGTGGGGCTGTCCGTGGAATCGAAACCGCCGCCCGGCAGGAACCGGGCGGCGAAGTCGTGTCATGCGGTCCGCCATGGTGGCGAAACCAGTGTCTTACGGCTTCAGTTCGGCCTTTTCCGGATTGGCCGGGAAGGCCGGGTCCGACTTCTTGCCGCGCAGCAGGTCGAGCGCGTAGTTCAGCTGCAGGTCGTCCTTGGTTTCCGGCGGCACATAGGCGATCGAACCGGAGCCCTCGTCATTCTCGTTCTGGCCCTTGATATGACCGCGCAGGCTGGATTCGCTTGTGGTTTCGACCTTGCCGAGCAGTTCCGGCGGCAGCGGCTGTTCGACCTTGATGTCCGGCGAGATGCCGGTGCCCTGGATCGATTTGCCCGACGGGGTGTAGTAGAGCGCGGTGGTCAGACGCAACGCACCGGCTTCGCCGAGCGGGATGATGGTCTGGACCGAACCCTTGCCGAAGGACCGCGTGCCGAGAACGGTGGCGCGCTTCAGGTCCTGCAGGGCGCCGGCGACGATTTCGGAAGCCGAAGCCGAGCCGCCGTTGACGAGCACGATAACCGGCTTGTGATCGGTGAGATCGCCGGCCGTCGCGTTGAAGCGCCGGGTTTCGTCCGGGTTGCGGCCGCGGGTCGAAACGACTTCGCCGCGCTCCAGGAAAGCGTCGGAGACGTTGATCGCCTGGTCGAGCAGGCCGCCCGGGTTGAGGCGCAGGTCAAGCACGTAGCCCTTCAGCTTGTCGGCCGGAACCTGGGCCTGGATCTTTTCGATCGCATTCTTCAGATCGTCATAGGTCTTTTCGGTGAAGGAAATCACGCGGACATAGCCGACGTCGCCTTCGACACGGAACTTGACGGCACGCACGGCGATGATGTCGCGAACGATCGTCAGTTCGATCGGTTTGTCGGCACCCTTGCGCAGGATGGTCAGCTTGATCGGCTTGCCGACGGCACCGCGCATCTTGTCGACGGCTTCCTCGAGCTTGAGGCCGCGCACGTCGGCGCCGTCGATCTTCGAGATGAAGTCGCCGGCGAGAACGCCCGCCTTGGCGGCTGGCGTATCATCGATCGGGCTGGTTACCTTGACGAGGTCGTCTTCCATCGTAACTTCGATGCCGAGACCGCCGAACTCACCCTTGGTCTGGGTGCGCATGTCTTCCGCGTCGGTGGAGTTCATGTAGCTGGAATGCGGATCAAGCGAGGAGAGCATGCCGTTGATGGCATTCTCGATGAGCTTGTCGTCCTGAGGCGGCGTCACATACTGCGCGCGCACGCGCTCGAACACGTCGCCGAAGATCGACAGTTCGCGGTATGTCGACGGATTGGCCGCGACGGCCGGGACGACGGACGAGTAAACAACGCCCATGGCGGTTGCACCCATCAGTGCTCCGACCAGAACAAGTGAAGCCCTACGAATCATTGCGTGCCTTTCCGGTGTCTGCTGCGGTCCACCATGGTCGGGAATCAACCGGTTTTCCGTCTTTCCTGAATTCAATGTAAAGTGTTGGCCGTTCTGTTTCCAGCGCCAATGCGGCTGCGCTGGCCACTCTTTTGTTACCCATGGTGCCCAGCGGTTCGCCGGCGACGACGAACTGCCCCTGCTGTACGCTGACGCTTTCCAGTCCCGACAGAACGACGTGATAACCGTCGCCGGGATTGAGGATGATCATCTGGCCGTAGCTGCGAAACGTTCCGGCAAAGACGATCCAGCCATCCGAAGGCGCCGTGACCAGGGCCGCTGCACTGGTCTCGAGCATCATGCCCTGCAACGAATGCCCGGTGCCGTCGGCATCGCCGAACCGGCGCAGGATCGATCCGGCGACCGGAAGCGCGAGCTTTTTCTGCAAGTCTGAAAATGCATATGCAGGCGCAATGCGGTTTTTGTCAGGCGTTGCGGATTTTGCCAGTTCGCGGGCTTCCTCGCGTTGCGCCTCCGACATCTGCCGGCGGTTTTCTTCCTCCAGCCGAGCTGCTGTCGCAGCTTCGCGGACTGAAGAGATCTGGGTTTCGATCGAGCCGATCAACCCTTCGAGGCTGGTCGCCTGGCTTGCCAGCTGCTCGGCCTTGCGGCGTTCGGAGGCCAGTTCGATCGCGCTGCGCTGCTTGAGCTTCTGCTTTTCGGCGATCAGCATGTTCATGCGCCGCTCTTCCTCCAGCCGCGATCCCATGTCGTCGCCAAGGGCTTGTTTCTGCGCGATGATTTCCCTGCGTACGCCAGACAGCGCCTTGAGGTCTGCTGCCAGGTTCTCCGTCTCGTGGCGAATGCCGGGTACGACCGCGCCGAGCAGGATGGCGCTGCGCACGGAGCCGAGCGCATCCTCGGGCGTGACAAGCAGCGCCGGCGGTGGATTGCGGCCCATGCGCTGCAGCGCGGCCAGCACTTCGGCCAGCACGCCGCGCCGGGCGCGCAGCGAGCGATGCACCGCGTCTTCCTTGGTGCGCAGGGTCGTCAGTTTCTCTTCGCCATCGACGATCTGCTGTTCCAGCGCCTTGCGCTTGTCGGCGGAGCTGACGATCGCTGATCGCAGCGATTCGCTGGTCTTTTCGAGATCGGCGATGCCTGCCTGCAGCTCGGCAGCCCGATCCGTCGACAACGTAATGGTCTTCGACAGTGCTTCCAGCTCGCTTCGCGTGCTGTCGCGCTTGAGCTGCAGCGCCGCGGCGGGGTCATCCTGTGCGCTCGCCTGTCCGGGGGCAGGGCGTTCAGCTGTCTCGGTTGTCTGGGCAGAGGCATCGACTCCGAAAAGCAGGGCGGCCGAAAACAGGCCCACGCGGAGGCCGAGCCGTCCAGCACAGGCCGGTCGCGCTTTTCCCGTCCGCTTCGCCGCGTCTATCGTCATCCCGCCATTCGCTGTCAGCCGCTCGTCCGCGCAAACCCTATGCTGATTTGGCCCGTGTCGCCAACAGCCTTTGCCCGCAATTGCGGCATCCGAATGGCAGCGCCGGCGCGGTCCCCGGGCAAGGCGCGGTCAGGCCGAGGCACGCTGGCGGTCCGCCGGCGTTTCGCAGCGCGCC
>NZ_DATJDJ010000146.1:0-10150 GCF_035497515.1 Pararhizobium sp.
TTGCCAGGTGGAGGCGCCGAGGATCTCCGAGGCCTCGCGCCATTCCTTCTTCAGTCCGTCGAGTGCCGGCGTCAGGATCAGCACCATCAGCGGAATCTGGAAGAACATGTAGGTGATGGTCAGTCCGAGGAAGGACAGGAGGTTGAAGCCGGTGCCGTAGAGATTGAAGCCGAACCATTCTCGCAGCAGCAGCGTCACCAGGCCGGTGCGCCCGAGCGTGGCGATGAAGGCGAAGGCAAGCGGCACGCCGGCGAAGTTCGAGGCGACACCCGAGAAGGTCAAAAGCCCCGACCGGATCCAGGACGGCAGTCCGCCCAGCACAACCGCCCAGGCGAGCATGAAGCCGATCACAGCACCACCCAGCGATGACGCGACGGAAACCTTGATGCTGATCCAGTAGGCGCTGAGGATCGTGGGATGGGCGAGATCGGCGATGTTCTTGAAGGTGAACTCGCCGGCCGGATTGAAGAAGGCGCCCGTGACGAGATAGAGCGTCGGCAGGATCAGGAACATGAAGGCAAAGATCATGAACGGCGCGATGCCGAGCCAATCGACGATCTTGCGGCGGTCTATGAGGTTTGCGGTGTTCATGAAAGGCGGCTATCCCGACTGGAGGCGGTGAATAAACAAAAATATGCGAAAATAACGCCGGCGCAAACAGGCTGCGCCGGCATCGAAGGGGAGCCCTCCCGCCTGTCGGCGGAAGGGCGTGGACCGGGTTTGGCCGGCTTACTGGACGTTGGCGCCGACGACGCTGTCCCATTTTGTGGTGATCACGGCCTTGCCGGCTTCCTGCTCCTCGAGCGTCGGGAAGACAGCCTTTTCATAGGCCGCTGCCGGCGGCAGCTTGTCGAGCATTTCCTGCGGAACCTTGCCGTTCTTGACGAGATCGTTGAAGCGGATCGGGTGGCAATAGCCCTTCAGGTAACCGAGCTGGCCTTCGTCCGAATAGAGATATTCCATCCAGAGCTTGGCGGCGTTCGGATGCGGAGCGAAAGCGGAGATCGCCTGCACATAGACGCCGGCGACGACGCCCGTTTCCGGAACGACGACTTCGAGCGGCGGGTTGCCGGCCAGCGTGTCGCGCCAGGAAAGGCCGTTATAGTCCCAGGCGACGACGATCGGGGTCGAGCCCTGGGCAAGCGAGGCGGACTTGCCGATGACCGGAACGAAGTTGCCGGCCTTGTTGATCTCGGAGAACAGCGCAAGGCCTGCTTCGCCTGCCTTGGTCGCATCCGTTTCACCGGCGGCGAGGCCGGCGGCATAGGCGGCCTGCACGGCCTGGTTGGAGGTGCGCGGGTCGCCGGCGAGCGCGACGGCGTTGGCATAGTCGGCCTTGGTCAGGTCCTTCCAGTCCTTCGGCACTTCCTTGATGATGTCGGTGTTCACGATGAAGGAGAGAACGCCGTAATAATCGCCGTACCAGTGGCCATCGGCATCCTTGGCACTGTCCGGGATCGAATCCCAGGTTTCGACCTTGTAGGGCTGAATCAGGCCTTCGGCCTTGGAGGACGGGCCGAAGGACAGGCCGACGTCGATGACGTCGGGCGCCTGGTCGCCGGTATTGCCCTTGTTGGCCTTGATGGCCTCGATCTCGTCGCCCGAACCAGCGTCGGGGTTCAGTTCGTTGACCTGAATTTCGGGATATTTCGCCTTGAAACCGGCGATGACGTCGCCATAGCCGCACCAGCTATGCGGCAGGGCGATGGTGGTCAGCTTGCCTTCGGCTTTGGCCGCGGCCACGAGTTCGGCGCTGGGCTCGGCAAAGGCAACGGCGCTCGAAGCCATCACCATGGCGGTCGAGAGCGAGAGCAGGCGGCGCAAATGTAAAGTCATTGTCTTCTCCTTTGGGTGTTTCAGTCAGTTTCGGTCGAAGCTGATACTGGGGTCCGATGAAGCTAATGTGACGATCGATGTTTCCTTCGCGGCCTATGGGCCGCATCCGGAACATATTAATTTCATTTCAAAAATTTCATTCCGATACGATGTGGGACAAACATTGCGTCCCTGAACCTCCATGCCTTGGAATGCTGTTGGCAACTACCGATGCAATATCTCCTGCCATGCTCCTCCTAAGCCGGCTTTCGAAAAAGCTTTGTTGAATCGAACAGCCCTTCGAGCATTTTCATGCGGTCGTGTGTTTCGGTCCAGATGGTGCTTTGCACGGCTTCGATCAGTGCCTCGACAGCAAACAGGGTGACGACCGAACTATCCCAGGCGGAGGGCGCCTCGATCTGGATGCGAAAGACGCGGCGCGCCGATTTGGCGACGGGTGAACTCCACTGGTCGGTGAAAAGAATGATCTCGACGCCCCGCCCGCGGGCGGTACGCGCCAAGGTTTCCATTTCCTGCTCATAGCGGCGGATGTCGAAGATGATCAGGACGTCGCCCTTTTTCATGTCCAGCACGTAGTGTGGCCAGGAACTGGAATTGGCGGCGACTTGGGTAACGCCGGAGCGGACGACCTGCAGATGGGTGAAGAAATAATCGGCTAGCGCGCGGGTGATGCGACCGCCGACCAGATAGATGTTGCGCCTGGGATCGGCGATCATCGCCGCTGCGCCGTCGAATTCCGCCGTTTCCAGCTGTGCCAGGGTTGCGCGAAGATTGTTGATGGTGGCGTCGGCGAAGCGGTTGAGAATATGCGTGCCCGGCGCGTTGGCAGCCCAGCGGTCATGCTTGTTGATGGGATTGGAAATCGTCGCTTCCAGTTCCTGGCGTAGGTGTGACTGGAAATCGGGGAAACCGCGAAAACCGAGCTTCTGGACCATGCGGGCAACTGTCGGCGTCGAAACGCCGGCGTTCTCGGCGACAGTGGTGATGCTGCCGAGCCCGGAAACCGGGTAATTGTCGAGAAGTGTCTCCGCCAATTGCCTTTCCGCGCGGGTGAGCACGGTAAAATGGGCGTTGATCACATCCGACACCGTCATGGCGCCTGTAGAGCTTGTCAAATCCGGTCCCCTGGCCGGTCTCTGCCGGCTTTGTGACAGAGTAAACATCGCTGTAACAATTCGAGTCAATTGATTTTTTGAAGAGATCGTTTCAGATTCCGGTTGACAGATGCGTGATGGTGAAGAATTCTCTTCAGAATTAACAATCTGGCAAGTTTTGGGGACGCCGGGTGCTGCAAATTCTGACGCTGGCTGATGGCGATCCGGTCGCCTGGGAGAATGAGGATGGGCAGGGGCCTGTCCTCCTGGTGTGCGAGCATGCGTCGCGCCGGCTGCCGTCGCGCTTCGGAACGATGGGGCTTTCCCCGGACATCCTTGAAAGCCATATCGCCTGGGATCCGGGAGCGCTGGCCGTGGCGCGGCTGCTGTCCGAACGGCTCGATGCGGCCCTGATCCACCAGCGATTTTCGCGGCTTGTCTATGACTGCAATCGTCCGCCGGAAGCCGAGGCCGCGATGCCGGCGGTCAGTGAAATATTTTCCATTCCTGGCAATGCCGACATTTCGCCGGAGGAGCGGCAGGCACGGGCCGAAGCTTTGTATTTTCCGTTCCGGGATGCGCTTGCGGCTTTTGTAGCCGGGCGCCGGAAAGCCGGCCGGCCCTGCGTGCTTGTGACGGTTCACAGCTTCACGCCGGTCTATCACGGCGTTGCCCGCCCCGTGGAAGTCGGTATCCTGCATGACACGGACAAGAGACTGGCCGACCGGATGCTGGCGCATGGCGTCGCGGACGGGCGCTACGACATTCGCCGCAACGAGCCTTACGGCCCGACCGACGGGGTGACGCATACACTGATCGAGCACGGCATCAGAACCGGGCAGTTCAACGTGATGATCGAGATCCGCAACGATCTCGTAAAGGACGAGGTCGGCCAAAGGGTCATGGCCGACTACCTGGCGGATTTGCTGCTGAAAAGCATCGCGGATCTCGCCAAGGCGCAAAAATAAGACTCGAAAAGGGGAGCGGCATGTCCGCGAAAGACAGGGTTCAATTCTCGAACGGGGAGGAGAAAACAGATGGACCGGCTTATCTGCCAGGAGGTTTTTCCACGAACTGAATATGCCCGGTACGGGAGGTCCGGGTAGATGCCTGATTTCATAAAATCCTATGTGAGGGCCGTCGACGGGTTCAATCGGCGTGTCGGCCTTTTCGCGATGTATCTGATTTTCGCGATGTTCGCGATCCTGCTTTATTCTTCCGTCTCGAAGGCGTTCCACCTGCCGGCGAACTGGACGCTGGAATCGGCGCAGTTCACCATGGCCGCCTACTATATGCTGGGCGGAGCCTTTGCCATGCAGACGAGCGACCATGTGCGCATGGACCTGTTCTACGGGTCATGGTCGCTGCGCAGACGGGCGGCTTTCGACCTCGTCACGGCGATCGCGCTGATCGTGTTCCTCGGCTTCATGCTGTATGGCGGCATTAGCAGCACGGCCTACGCCATTGCCTACAAAGAAAAGAGTTTCTCCGCCTGGGCACCCTACATGGCGCCGATCAAGATCGTCATGACCTTCGGCGTCGTGATGATGCTGGCGCAGGCCAGTTCGTCGCTCTTCAAGGATATCGCTGAATTGCGGGGAAGGCCTATCGCATGAGTTATGAATTCATCGCCATCACGATGTTCGCCGCCATGATGGTGCTGCTGCTCACGGGGCAGCGCGTCTTTGCCGTCATCGGTTTTGTCGGCGTCGTGGCGGCCTATCTGCTATGGGGCACGGGCGGGTCCGAGATGGGCTTTGCCTCCGCAATGAAGCTCGTCAAATGGTATCCGATGCTGACGGTGCCCATGTTCATTTTCATGGGTTACATGCTGTCGGAATCCGGCATCGCCGAAGACCTCTACAAGGCTTTCCACGTCTGGATGGGCCCGATCAATGGCGGTCTTGCGCTTGGCACGATCGGCCTCATGGTGCTCATCTCGGCCATGAACGGCCTGTCCGTCGCCGGCATGGCCATCGGCGCAACCATCGCGCTGCCGGAACTGCTGCGCCGCGGCTACGACAAGGTGATGACGACCGGCGTGGTGCAGGGCGGCTCGACGCTCGGCATCCTCATTCCGCCGAGTATCGTTCTCGTACTCTACGGCATGATTGCCCGCGTACCGGTCGGGCAGCTCTGGCTTGCCGGCGTCTTCCCGGGCCTGTTGATGGCCGCGCTGATGGCGATCTATGTCTATGTCCGCTGCCGGATCAATCCGTCGCTTGGCCCCGCACTGCCGCCGGAAGAGCGAACAGTGCCCCTGGGCGAGAAACTGAGACTCCTGACGGCGGGCATCCTGCCGCTCGGCATCTTCACGCTAATGATGGGACTGTTCCTGAGCGGCACCGCCAGCCTAGTGGAAAGTTCGGCCGTCGGCGCGATTTCCTCGGCGCTTGTCGCCTGGGCCCGCGGTCGTCTGACGGCACGGCTCTGGAATGACGTGCTTCAGAAAACGCTCGGCATCACCTGCATGTTCATGTGGATTCTGATCGCCTCGCTCTGCTTCGGCGCCGTTTTCGACGGTCTCGGCGCGGTGAAATCGATCGAGCGCTTCTTCCTCGGTGATCTCGGCCTGGAGCCCTGGCAGGTGCTGGTGCTGATGCAGCTCTCCTTCCTGATCATGGGGATGTTCCTCGACGACACGGCAATGCTCGTCATCGTCGCGCCGCTCTACATTCCATTGGTGCAGAAGCTGGGCTTCGATCTGGTCTGGTATGGCATTCTCTACACGATCACCTGCCAGATCGCCTATATCACGCCGCCCTTCGGCTACAACCTGTTCATGATGCGCGCCATGGCGCCGCCCGGCATCACCATGTCCGACATCTACAAGTCGATCTGGCCGTTCGTCGGGATCATGCTTGCCAGCCTGATCATCATCGGCTGCTTCCCGGAGATCGCGACATGGCTGCCGGAGAATTTTTACGCGAAGTGACAATGAACGACATCCCGGCGGGAAACCGCCGGGATGCAACGGAGTAATGAGGCCGACAGAAGAAAAACACGATCGATCGACCGGGATGAACGGCCGTTTCCGGTAAAAACGAGACCTATAACCAGAGGGATAGAAACATGACCAACAGACGGCAATTTCTCACACGGGCTGGGGCGGTGACATTGGGCGCGGCCGGCGCCGCAACGCTCTCCACGCCGGCGATCGTGAAGGCACAGACGGCCATCAAATGGCGTTTTCAGACCTATGCCGGTGCGGCACTCGGCGAGCACGTGACCAAACCGATCGTGGATGCGATCAATGCTGCGGCCAAGGGTGAGCTTGAAATCGAGCTCTATTACGCGGACCAGATCGTGCCGACCGGCGAACTCTTCCGCGCGCTCCAGGCCGGCACCATCGATGCCGTCCATTCGGACGACGATTCCATGGCCTCGCCGGCGGAGGTCGCCACGTTTGGCGGCTATTTCCCGCTTGCCACCAAGCAGATTCTCGACGTGCCCGTGCTCTTCAAGCAATACGGTCTCGCCGACATCTGGAAGTCGGCCTATGAGAAGGTCGGCGGCGTCGTCTGGCTCTCGTCTTCGGGCCAGGATCCCTGCCACTTCAATACCAAGAAGCCGATCACCTCGCTCAAGGACCTCGAAGGACTGCGGCTCTACACCTTCCCGACCGCCGGTCGCTTCCTCAGCCAGTTCGGCGTCGTGCCGGTCACCATTCCCTACGAGGATGCGCAGGTGGCCGTCCAGACCGGCGAACTCGACGGCATGGCCTGGTCGGGCATCACCGAGGACTACACGGTGGGCTGGGCCGATGTGACCGACCATTTCCTGACGAACAATATTTCGGGTGCCTGGATCGGCTCCTTCTTCGTCAACGAGCAGAAATGGGCGGAACTGCCGGAGCACCTCAAGGGGCTTGTCCTGACCGCAATCGAAGCCGGCAACAACTACCGCAACCAGTGGTACTGGGGCGGCGAGGCGAAGCTGCGTGCCGGCGGAGACAAGCTCAAGCTGACCAGCATACCGGCTGCCGACTGGAAGCCTGTCGAGGATGCCGCGAAAGTGTTCTGGAAGGAGATCGCCGGGCAGAGCGAGACCGCGGCAAAGGTCGTCAAGATCTTCGAAGACTACAATGCCGTCCTCGAGAAAGCCGGACCGCCCTACACGAATGGCTGACGGGGCAAGCCCGCACAATGAAGGCCCGGGAGCAATCCCGGGCCACCTCCAAACGAGAAACCCGAGAAGGGTCTGAACCACCAAGGTAGCGTCATGAGCACGACTTATACATTCGAAGACTTGAAAAAAGATGTTGCCGAAGGCCGCATCGATACGGTTCTGGCCTGCCAGGTGGATATGCAGGGGCGCCTGCTGGGCAAGCGTTTTCATGCGCAGTTCTTCGTCGACAGCGCTTGGGAGGAAACCCACAGCTGCAATTATCTGCTGGCGACCGACATGGAGATGGAAACCGTCTCTGGCTACAAGTCCACCAGTTGGGAAGCGGGCTATGGTGATTATACCATGAAGCCCGATCTCTCGACGCTTCGCCGCATTCCCTGGCTCGAAGGCACCGCACTGGTGCTTTGTGACATGCTCGACCACCATACCCATAAGGACGTGCCGCATTCGCCGCGCGCCATCCTGAAGAAGCAGATCGCCCGGCTGGAGGCCATGGGGCTGAAGGCCTTCATGGCGACCGAACTGGAATTCTTCCTCTTCGACCAGACCTATGATGATGCCCGCAGGAGCGGCTATCGCGACCTCAAGCCGGTCAGCGGCTACAACGAGGACTACCATATCTTCCAGACAACCAAGGAGGAGGATGTGATGCGGGCGATCCGCAATGGTCTGCACGGGGCCGGCATTCCGGTGGAAAATTCCAAGGGCGAGGCTTCGGCCGGCCAGGAGGAAATCAATGTCCGCTATGCCGACGCGCTGACCATGGCCGACCGGCATGTGATCATCAAGAACGGCTGCAAGGAAATCGCCTGGAGCAAGGGCAAGGCCATCACCTTCCTGGCCAAATGGAATTACGACGCGGCGGGTTCCTCATCCCATATCCACCAATCGCTGTGGAGCGCCGATGGCAAGACGCCGCATTTCTTCGACAAGGATGCCGAGTTCGGAATGTCGCAGATGATGCGCCATTATGTGGCGGGGCTTTTGAGCCATGCCAGCGAAATCACCTATTTCTTGGCGCCCTATATCAACTCCTACAAGCGCTTCATGGCCGGCACATTCGCACCCACCAAGGCGGTGTGGAGCAAGGACAACCGCACCGCCGGCTATCGTCTCTGCGGCGAGGGCTCGAAGGCGATCCGCATCGAGTGCCGCGTCGGCGGCTCCGACATCAATCCCTACCTCGCCATGGCGGCGCTGATCGCCGCAGGCATTGCCGGCATCGAAGGCAAGATGGAGCTTGAAGCGCCCTTTGTGGGGGATGCCTATGGCGGCAACAATATCCGGGAAATCCCGGGAACCTTGCGTGATGCAACCGCGGCGATGAATTCCTCGAAAATGCTGCTGGATGCCTTCGGCGAAGATGTCATCGAGCACTATACCCGCTGCGCCGAGTGGGAGCAGGAGGAATATGATCGCCGGGTGACGGATTGGGAGGTAGCGAGGGGATTTGAAAGGGCGTGAGATAATCGCAACGATAGCAAAAACTGTTGCTTTTCTCGCACTTTCTTGCGATTGTCACGCAGTTTTGTTGTGGAATTCGAAGAGCGCGCATGATCGACACGGTATGGTTCAATCATAAACTCACTGAGAAAGGCGTTTCACAGAGTGATCTTGCTCGGTTTCTCGGACTTGATAGGAGCGCTGTGTCCCGAATGCTGAAGGGAGGGCGAGGAATGAGTGCCGAGGAGCAAGACTTGATCGCCGCTTATCTCGGTGTCGGCCTGGTGGAAGTCGCGGCCCGGCGGCGTGGTGAGTTGACAGGTTTTGAGGAGAGCAAACAGCAAGGCTATGTTCATGACACCGCAAAATCGAAAGAACAGGATTCTTTGGTCAAAACGGTGAGACGCGATACGGCAGACGAAGACAGTGGTTCATCGTCCGTGCATCCCGCCTTCGGCTGCATGACGGGGACTATGACAATACCGGACGATTTGGATTTGACGGCGCCGATCGATGTCGAGTGGAGCGATAAGCTTTATAATGAATGAGGGACTTCTGCTCGATACCTGCGCGATCATCTGGATGGCCAATAGAAAACAAATGTCGCAGGCAGCAATGGATGCATTTAAGGCATTGTCGAACAATGGCGGCATGCTCTGCGTGTCCGCAATGTCCGCGTGGGAAATAGGAATGTTGATATCGCGCGGCCGGCTGTCGGCAACGAAAGATGCGCTACCGTGGTTTGAGGATTTTGTCGTCGCCGGCGATATCCTGGTTCATGAAGCCACCCCCGCCGTCTTAATTGACGCTGCGTATCTTCCAGAACCACTGCATCGAGACCCAATGGACCGCATCATCATCGCCACCGCCCGAAAACACGACCTTACCATCATCACCCGCGATCGCGCCATTCTCGCCTATGGCACGGCCGGACACGTCAAGACCCTGGCCTGTTAGGCTTTCGGAGAAAAAAGAATGACCATGATCCAATGTATTTCACCCGTGAACGGGGAGGTTTATGCCGAGCGGCCAGCCGCCGACAAGGTTACCGCTTCGGCTGTCGTCGCGCGGGCCCGACAGGCCCAGAAGGACTGGGCAAAACGTCCGGTCGAGGACCGTGTCAAGCTGGTGCTTGCCGGCGTCGCGCGGCTCAATGAGATGGTCGATGAGGTCGTGCCAGAACTGGCCTGGCAGATGGGTCGTCCGGTTCGCTATGGTGGCGAGTTCCGCGGTTTCAACGAGCGCTCTAATTATGTCGCGACGATCGCCGCCGATGCGCTCGCTCCGATCGTGGTGGAGGATAGCGCCAGTTTCGAGCGCCGCATCGAGCGCGTCGCGCATGGCGTCGTCTTCGTCATCGCGCCCTGGAACTATCCCTACATGACGGCGATCAACACGGTCGCGCCGGCCCTGATGGCGGGCAATGCCGTCATCCTCAAGCATGCCAGCCAGACGATCCTCGTTGGCGAGCGCATGGTTCGGGCCTTCGTGGAGGCCGGTGTTCCGGAAGACGTCTTCCAGAATATCTTCCTCGACCATGAAACGACGTCGGCGCTGATCGGCGCCAGGAGCTTCGATTTCGTCAACTTCACCGGCTCGGTGGAAGGCGGACGGTCGATCGAGCGGGCGGCAGCCGGCACCTTTACAGG
>NZ_DATJDJ010000147.1:0-2573 GCF_035497515.1 Pararhizobium sp.
GTCCCTGGCTTTTCGGTCTCTACGGCCTCGCCGTGCTGCTGTTGCTTCTGTCTTTCATTTTTTCGGGCGCCGGCCTCGTCGCCTATCTCGGCCTGGCGATTGCGGCAGTGATGCTATTCTACCAGATCCTCGTGCTCGACATTCACGATGCCGGCCAGTGCCTTTCCCTGTTCAAGTTCAACAGCACCGTCGGGCTGATCGTCTTTGCCGGCCTCTGCGCCTCGCTCGCCCTGCGGCTTCTCTGAACGGATCGCTCCGGCTGAAACAGCCAACAAAAAACCGGTCGCAGGGACGACCGGTTTTTTGCGCTGGAGGAAGCTGGAATTCGTGTCGATCAGCGGCGGGCGATGATTTCCTGGCCGTCGATCTTCATGTTGACGCCGAGGCTGCCGGTGGAGCGGCGCATCAGGAAGCGCGGGCGGCGCTCGTTGAAAAGCGAATGGCGACGGCGCGGCTTGATATCGCGGGTGCGGACTTCGCCGAGATGCTCCTCGAGCGGTCGGGCGACGCCATCGGACTCCACCATCAGCATGGGGATGCGATAGGCCTCAGACCAGCCGCGCCAGTCGGCGGCGATGTCGGAAAGATCATGGGCGACCAGGAGCGGGACGCAGAGATCCGGATCCTCGTGATGAAGCTCGAGCGTGACGGTTACTTCGCCGTCTCCATGGTCGATGGCGCGGGCCGCAACGCCCTTGAAGGCGCGAGCGGGCAGGGCGATCGACAGCGGCAGGCCGCTTGACGGCAGCACCTTGCGCATCACCGCGCCGCGCTCGTCGAGGCTGATGGTGACATTGCTCGCCTGTCCGTGCAGATTGTAGCTCGCCTGCTGGGGGAAGCGTTTCGGGTCCAGCCGCAGCTGGGTTTCAACCCAGGCCGGTTGAGAAAGTACGTTCAGCATGTCTATCGCCCTTGTTTTCCTTGAGAGCCGGTTTCCGGTCTTCTCTTCGGGACTTTTCGTCCTCTGTGATCCAAGGATAGGGCGCGGCCGTTTGAGACCGCTTAAAAATCGCAGTTAAAAAACTTTGCATTTCCTGATGGTTAGCAAAAGCCAACGCGGCAGGGTTTCCCAATCGTGAAAATGATCGGCGGCTTTTTGCCGATCTTCCGGGGCCGTCGACATGGGCGCCGTAAAGCCACGCGCAAGCAAGAATGCCGATAGTGGCGGTTTCAGACCGCGGGATTGTGGAGGCGCGTCCGTCCGGATGGTGCCCCGCCCATGGGTTCAGGCGATCGGCAGAGCGGCAATGGTTTCGACATTCATCGACTACAATCTCATCACGCGCGACATGAAGACGAGCCTGCAGCGCACCTCCGAAAAGCTGCTGGTTGCCCGCGAGACCGAATATTACAAGGCCAATATCGGCAATGTCACCTCGATCGACGATTTCCTCGGCGACTACCGGCTCTACGCCTATGCGATGAAAGCGCACGGGCTGGAGGACATGACCTATGCCAAGGCCTTCATGCGCAAGGTCATGGAAAGCGACCTCAGCGACGACAACAGCTATGCCAATATGCTGACGGACGAGCGCTACCGCAATTTCGCCATGGCCTTCAGCTTTTCGCAATCGACCGAGGTGGTTCAAAGCGAGGCACAGGAAGATGCGCTGATCGGCCTCTACAATGAGTCGATCGCCAACCGCAGCGAGGCGGTCAGGACGGACTCGGCCTATTTTAACGCAGCGATCGACCACATCACGACGGCTGACCAGCTCTGGCAGAACGACAGGCTTAAGGATTACGCGCTGACGGCCTTCGGCTTCGATTCCAACTACATGTCCTATGAGCATTTCAAGGGCATCGTCACCAGCGACGTCAGCGATCCGGCGAGCTATGTGAATGTCACTGCGGCGAACTACAAACAGGGTTTCGAGGACAAGATCGCCCAGGTGCAGGCAAGCGCGACGCCGGAAGAACTGGCAGATCCCAGCAGCATGCCCAGCAGGCTGATTGCCCAGTATCAGGGCGCAATCGACAATGCGCCCGATTACCGGCCTCTCGCCGCCGCTTTCAACTTCCAGGATGACGGCACCCTGGCGGCCGGCGACCTGCCGATGTCGGACATGCAGAAGGCCTCGACGAACGAGGCCTATGTCTTCCAGCAGCCGCGGCTTTCGTCCTCTGCAGCCCAGCTCAACAAGATATTCTATGAAGCGGCGATCCAGAACGTCACCAAGATCGACGATATCCTCGGCAATTCCCGGCTGTTCGACTATATCCGCATTTCCTATGGCCTGCCGACGAGCCTTTTGATCTCGACGATGGGGAATGTCCTCTCCAGCGATCTCGATGATCCGACGAGCTATGCCAATACCCAGGGCGGTACCGAATTCGGCCCGATCTACAAGCAGCTTGCCGCTGCCTTCAATTTCCAGACCGATGGAACGCTGGCCGCCGGCGACAAGGCCCAGACCGCCTCGCAGATGGCCGAGACATCCGCCTACTGGATCGACCGTTACGACGATGCCGACGAAGCCTTCGACGAGGCGCTGATCAAATCCTACAAGACCCTGATCGGCGTCGTTGCCGATGTCGACGATCTGCTTGCAGACAGCAAGATCATGTCGCTG
>NZ_DATJDJ010000148.1:0-8627 GCF_035497515.1 Pararhizobium sp.
TGGTGACGGCGCACCGCACGCCGTGCGGCACTATGGTCCCGGGCAATGGTTCGTCATCGGCGACGCTGTCCTTTCCTCGTCCGAGATTTTCGCAAAGGCGGCACAGCTTGATGGCAGCGGCTCCATCGCCGACCAGAGCCATGGCCGTGTGCGGATCGGGATCAGCGGCACCGCCGTCGAGAGCGTCCTTGCCAAGGGAACGGCCGTCGATCTCGCGCTTTCGCAGTATCCGGTCGGTCGTTCGGCGATGACCCTGATCGGTCATATCTCGGCGCTGATCACCCGCACGGGGCCAAACAGTTTCGAACTCATGGTCCTGCGCGGCTTTGCCGAAAGCCTCTGGGATGAACTGATCGAGATGAGTCTCGAGTTCGGCGTCGATGCGACGACCGCCAACTAGCGAAATTGTCACGTAAAGCGGAATACGTCCTCAATTTTCCGATTGTCTCGGCGCAAGCCATCGTCCATGTTTGCGTAGCGCTGAATGGGATGCGGCCCGTGAACCGCGCGTTCCGTTCGCGAATTCAGATCAGGAGGACAGCACCATGGCCAAGGGACAAGCGAAGAGCAACAAGGAAACCAGGAAGCCGAAGAAGGACAAGGTTGCAGCCAAGGCAGCCTCGCCTTTCGCCGCGACGACCCAGAAGGAAGTTCCCAAACTTTCCGGCGCCAAGCCGAAAAAATAAACCCGCGCGGGCGATGGCACTACAGCGCCGTGCGTCATATATGGCGCACGGCGCTGTAGTGCTTTTTACCTGCTGCATAATTTCATCCTTAAACCGATTTCGGTTGAAGGAAGTGGGTTGCCTTCGCCAGGTTCTATTTTGGCTGCGACGGCGTGAAATTGGCGATCAGCGCATGCCGCTCACCCGGATAGATCAGCCGCACATGGGTGATGTAGGCGCCATTGCTCCAGGTGCGTCGCTCGACCGTCAGGCAAGCAGTTCCAACCGAAATCCCGAGAGCCGAGGCAATGACCTCATCCGCGGCAACGGCCCGGATCGTATGTTCGGCCGCGCTCCAGGGAACCCTGTTCAACAGCCAAGGGCCTGGTGCTTCTTGCTCGAAACTTTCCGTCCCGGCATCCGGCACGGCGGCCAGGTTGATCAGACGCTGCTCCGCACAGAATGGCCGGTTGCCGGCAAGATGAATGCAACTCACGTCCAGGATCGGCGTCGCCCCGTCAAGATCCAGCCGCAACCGGTCATCCGCCGTGCTGCGCCGGCGGCTCTTGGCGGTCAATCGATAGTCATAGGCAAGCCCGAGCGACTGGACCTCCAGCTTGATATCCCGGATTTCCAGCACCGCCGATTGCGCCCGTGGTTGTGTGACATAGCTGCCCGATTTCCGCCGCCGCTCGATCAGGCCGGTCTTCGCCAGCTGAGTCAACGCCTTGTTGACGGTCATCCGCGAGCATTTGTACTGCTCGGCGAGATCGATTTCGAAGGGAATGCGGAAACCCGGCTGCCACTCGCCGGAGAGAATACGTGCCTCGATATCGCCAAGGATGCGCTGATGCAGAGACAGATCGCCGGTCGGCCCGGCAGGTCCGGTCTGCGCGTCCATCCCCACATCTTCAGGCGATTTCGTCATTCTCTCACTTTCAACACGTTCGGAACGCTCTACTGCATAATTCCTTACATCGGAATCGATTTAGGGAGAAAATTATGCAGCATATTTAAAGTGTTACAGCGGCCTTTGCGCGTCACGTTTGACGCGCGGCGCTGTAGCAGAATTCCGCAGCCGTCGCCTGCCCCGAAAATCAGCCCAGCAATTCGTTCATCGCGCTGCGGAACCGGGCGGAAATCGCATCTCGCCGGACATGACGCCCCTGCTCGACCTGTTTGCGGCCGGCGACCCAAACGCAATCCGGCTTCGTGCCATTGGCAAAGAGCCAGGAATCGATGATCACATCGTCGGTCTGCCCACCGATATCCGGCACCGTCAGGCTGACGAAATCCGCCGGATTGCCGGCGGCAAGCCCGGTCTTGGTCGAAAGCGCGATACCGCCATCGAGAGCGCCGTCGAACAGTGCGCGGCCGGTCGATTGGCCGGGTGCGGCCAGCACATTGCGGGAGCGATGCGCCAGACGCTGCGAATATTCGAGCTGGCGCAGCTCCTCGGGAAGGCCGATCAGCACGTTGGAATCCGAACCAATGCCGAACTTGCCGCCATGTTCACCAAAGACAACGGCGTTGAACGTCCCGTCGCCGAGATTGGCCTCGGTGATCGGGCAAAGGCCGGCAATCGTCTTGCGCTCGGCCATGCGACGGGTCTCGTCGTCGGTCATATGCGTCGCATGGATCAGGCACCAGCGGCCATCAAGGTCCGTATTGTCCAACAGCCACTGAACGGGCCGCGCGCCGGACCAGGCGATGCAGTCCTCTACTTCCTTCACCTGTTCGGCCACGTGGATATGGATCGGCCCGTCCTTGGCCATGGCGACGACGACGGACAATTCCTCCGGCGTCACGGCCCGTAGGCTGTGCGGCGCGACGCCGACCTTTCCATCTGCAAGCCCCTTCACCGCAGATCGGCAGCCGTCGAGCAGGCGCGCGAAACTGTCCGTGCTATTGATGAACCGGCGCTGCCCGTCATTCGGCTGAGCACCGCCAAAGCTGGAATGCGCATAAAAGACCGGCAGCAGCGTCAGCCCGATCCCCGTCTCGGAGGCTGCGGATGCGATACACTGTGCCATCTCGGCGATGTCGGCATAGGGGCAGCCATCGATATCGTGGTGGAGATAATGGAACTCGCCGACGCGGGAAAATCCGGCCTCCAGCATTTCCATATAGAGCTGACGGGCAACGGCTTCGACATGATCCGGCGTCATCGACAACGCGAACCGGTACATCACGTTGCGCCAGCTCCAGAAACTGTCGGCGCCTGGGCCGCGTGCTTCGGCGAGCCCCGCCATGCCGCGCTGGAAGGCGTGGCTGTGCAGGTTCGGCATGCCCGGTACGAGAATGTCGTGACGCTCGTCGCCCGCCTGGGCGGCGACGCAGGCCTCGATCGACGAAATCCGGCCATCTTCGATCGTCAGCCGGACATCCTTCTGCCATCCCGTCGGCAGCAGAGCCGATTTCACATGCATGCTGGTCAAGGCCTCACCCCTTCCTGACTGTCGTCACGTCAAAAAACCACTTGCGCTCATTTTCTTTATGTCTATACATAATAGCACAAAAAGGAAAGGCTAGAAAGCGATGTCTTCCGTAAAATCGGCACCGGACAGCACCCGGCCAACCGCCTGCGATCGTCTCTGGCGAAACGCCTGGCTTGCGACGCTCAACCCGGCCTTGCCGGACCTTGGCCTTGTCGAAAACGGCGTCATCGCCGTGCAAGACGGACGTATTCTCTATGCCGGCAGCGAGGCCGGCCTGCCCTTCTCCATTGATGACGCCGCCGAGGTCATCGACTGCGAAGGCCGCTGGATCACACCCGGCCTGATCGACTGCCACACCCATCTGGTCCATGCCGGCGACCGCGCCAGCGAGTTCGAAATGCGCCTCGCAGGGGCGACCTATGAAGAAGTCGCCCGTGCTGGCGGCGGCATCGTTTCCTCCGTCCGTGCCCTACGCGAGGCCAGCGAAGACGAACTTGTCCGCCAATCGCTTCCGCGTCTCGACGCCCTGATGGCCGAAGGCGTGACCACGGTCGAAATCAAGTCCGGCTACGGCCTCGATCTCGACAACGAAGCCAAGACCCTGCGCGTTGCGCGCCGTCTGGGCGAGGAACGCGATGTCGCTGTTCGCACCACCTTCCTCGGCGCCCATGCCCTGCCGCCGGAATTCAAGGGCAATCAGGCCGGCTATGTCGCCAAGGTCGTGGATGAAATGCTGCCCGCGATCGCTGAACAGGGCCTGGCCGACGCGGTCGACGGTTTCTGCGAAGGGATCGCCTTTTCGACCGACGAAATGCGTCAGGTGTTCGATGCCGCAAAAGCCCATGGCCTGCCGGTCAAGCTGCATGCCGACCAGTTGTCCAACCTGCACGGAGCCGCCCTTGCCGCGGAATACGGTGCCCTGTCGGCCGACCATCTCGAATATACCGACGAGGCGGGCGCAGAGGCCATGGCAAAGAGCGGCACCGTGGCTGTCATCCTGCCCGGCGCCTTCTATTTCATCCGCGAAACGAAGAAGCCGCCGATCGGCCTGTTCCGCAAGGCCGGTGTCGCCATGGCGGTCGCCACCGACAGCAATCCCGGCACCTCGCCACTGACCTCGCTGCTCCTGACCATGAACATGGCAGCGACCCTGTTCGGCATGACGGTCACCGAATGCATTGCCGGCGTGACGCGGGAGGCGGCACGCGCTCTGGGGCTCGTCGACGAAGTGGGGACGCTCGAACCCGGGAAATGGGCCGACTTCGCCATCTGGAATATCGAGCGACCGGCCGAACTCGTCTACCGCATGGGCTTCAACCCGCTCCATGCACGCGTCCGCAACGGACATTGAAATTTCAAGACGCGTGAGCTGGGCTCCGCGCATCGGTGAGGACTGTAAATGACCCTGATTCTCCAGCCGGGCTCCGTGCCCCTCTCGACCCTCGAAACCATCTACTGGACCGGCGAGCCCGTCCGGCTCGATCCCGCCTTCGACAAGGGCATCGAGAAGGCTGCCGCCCGCATCGCCGAGATTGCCGCCGGCAACGCGCCGGTCTACGGCATCAATACCGGCTTCGGCAAACTGGCGAGCATCAAGATCGATGCCGCCGATGTCGCCACCCTGCAGCGCAACCTGATCCTTTCCCATTGCTGCGGCGTCGGCCAGCCGCTGGCAGAAAACATCGTCCGCCTGATCATGGCGCTGAAACTCGTGTCGCTCGGCCGTGGCGCATCCGGCACCCGGCTCGAACTGGTGCGCCTGATCGAAGGCATGCTGGAAAAGGGCGTGATCCCGGTCATCCCGGAAAAGGGCTCCGTCGGCGCCTCGGGCGACCTCGCGCCACTTGCCCATATGGCGGCGGTGATGATGGGCGAAGGCGAAGCCTTCTTCAACGGCGAGCAGCTTGATGCCCGTACCGCGCTGGAACGCGCCGGCCTGACCCCGGTCGTGCTCGCCGCCAAGGAAGGCCTGGCGCTGATCAACGGTACACAGGTCTCGACAGCGCTTGCCCTCGCCGGCCTCTTCCGCGCCCATCGTGCGGCCCAGTCCGCCCTGATCACCGGCGCGCTTTCGACCGACGCCGCCATGGGGTCCTCGGCGCCGTTCCATCCGGACATCCATACGCTGCGCGGCCACAAGGGCCAGATCGATGCCGCGGCGGCCCTGCGCGGTCTCCTCAAGGGTTCGGTGATCCGCGAAAGCCATATTGAAGGCGATGAACGCGTTCAGGACCCCTACTGCATCCGCTGCCAGCCGCAGGTCGATGGTGCCTGCCTCGATCTGCTGCGTTCGGTTGCCCGCACGCTCGAGATCGAAGCCAATGCGGTCACCGATAATCCGCTGGTGCTCTCGGATAATTCCGTCGTCTCCGGCGGCAACTTCCACGCCGAACCCGTCGCTTTCGCCGCCGACCAGATCGCGCTTGCCATCTGCGAGATCGGTGCGATCTCCCAACGCCGCATCGCGCTTCTGGTGGATCCGGCCCTCTCCTACGGTCTGCCGGCCTTCCTCGCCAAGACGCCGGGCCTCAACTCCGGCCTGATGATCGCCGAAGTCACCTCGGCGGCGCTGATGTCTGAAAACAAGCAGATGTCGCACCCGGCCTCCGTCGACTCGACCCCGACCTCGGCCAACCAGGAAGACCATGTCTCCATGGCCTGCCACGGCGCGCGCCGCCTGCTGCAGATGACCGACAACCTCTTCGCCATCGTCGGCATCGAGGCGCTGACCGCAGCCCAAGGCATCGACTTCCGCGCGCCGCTGGTGACCAGCCCGGAACTGACCAATGCCATTACGGCAATCCGCAAGGTCGTGCCGACGCTGGAAGTCGATCGCTACATGGCCAACGATTTGAAGGCTGCCAGCGTCCTCGTCGGCTCCGGCGCGCTGAACGCCGCTATATCCGCCGGCATCCTGCCGGTTCTGGAGGCTTGAGCATGATGAACGTTACTGCACCGTCACGAAACGAGGGAGAGAGGGGCCATCCATGACTGTCCTTGAAGTCAAACAAGGCGCATCCCCCGTCATCCTCGGCCTGCCGCATACCGGCACAGACGTACCGCCGGCCATCTGGGAGCGGCTGAACGACAATGGCCGTATCCTTGCCGATACCGACTGGCACATCCACACCCTCTATGCCGGTCTGCTGCCGGCGGCGACGACGGTACGGGCAACCTTCCATCGCTATGTCATCGACGCCAACCGCGATCCGGAAGGCGTCAGCCTCTATCCCGGCCAGAACACGACGGGTCTCATACCATCAACCGATTTCGATGGCGTCCCGATCTGGAAAGAGGGAGATGAGCCGACCGAGGAAGACATCGCCGCCCGTCTCGCCAATTTCCACGCGCCCTATCACGCGGCACTGGCCGCCGAAATCGAGCGGGTGAAGGCAATCCATGGCATCGCCGTCGTCTATGATTGCCATTCGATCCGCTCCGACATTCCCTTCCTGTTCGAGGGCATCCTGCCGGATTTCAACATCGGCACGGATATGGGCAAGACCTGCGATCCGGCGATCGAGGCTGCGACCGTCGATGGTGTCCTCGATCTTGATGGCCATACCAGCATCCTCAACGGCCGCTTCAAGGGCGGCTGGACGACGCGGCACTATGGCAAACCCGAAACCGGCGTGCACGCCATCCAGATGGAACTGGCGCAGTCGACGCACCTGACCACCGAGGCGCCGCCCTTCGCTTATGACGACGGCAAGGCCGCCAAACTCCGCATTCACCTTAAAGACATTCTCACGCGCATCGAAACATCCGCGCTGACATTGGTAAAACAAAACAGGGGAACAAAATGACCAATCCTCGTCACAATATCCGCGATATCAGAGCCGCGCGCGGCACCGAATTGACCGCAAAATCCTGGATGACCGAAGCGCCGCTTCGCATGCTGATGAACAATCTCGACCCCGAAGTGGCCGAGAACCCGCATGAACTGGTCGTCTATGGCGGCATCGGCCGCGCCGCGCGCACCTGGGCGGATTTCGACAAGATCGTCGAGACCCTTCGCGATCTCAACGAAGACGAGACGCTGATGGTGCAGTCCGGCAAGCCGGTCGGTGTTTTCCGCACCCACAAGGATGCGCCGCGCGTGCTGATCGCCAACTCCAACCTCGTGCCGCATTGGGCGACCTGGGATCATTTCAACGAACTGGATAAGAAGGGTCTCGCCATGTACGGCCAGATGACCGCCGGTTCGTGGATCTATATCGGGTCGCAGGGCATCGTGCAGGGCACCTACGAAACCTTCGTCGAGGCCGGCCGCCAGCATTACAACGGCGACCTCAAGGGCAAGTGGGTCCTGACCGGTGGTCTCGGCGGCATGGGCGGCGCCCAACCGCTGGCAGCCGTCATGGCCGGCGCCTGCTGCCTCGCCGTTGAGTGCAATCCGGACTCGATCGATTTCCGCCTGCGCACCCGCTATGTCGACGCTCGCGCCGAAACGCTCGACGAAGCGATGGACATGATCCGGCGCTGGACCGCTGCCGGTGAAGCCAAGTCCGTCGGCCTGCTGGGGAATACCGCCGATATCCTGCCGGAAATGGTTCGCCGCGGCATCCGCCCCGACATGGTCACCGACCAGACCTCCGCCCACGATCCGATCAACGGCTACCTGCCGAAGGGCTGGACGATGGCTGAGTGGAAGGAAAAGCGCGAAAGCGACCCGAAGGCTGTCGA
Source organism: Pararhizobium sp. (assembly GCF_035497515.1). Taxonomy (GTDB): domain Bacteria; phylum Pseudomonadota; class Alphaproteobacteria; order Rhizobiales; family Rhizobiaceae; genus Pararhizobium. The sequence goes on from NZ_DATJDJ010000148.1 coordinate 7,790, forward strand.
AAAGGCTGCGCGTGCCTCGATGCGCGACCATGTCGAAGCGATGATCGCCTTCCAGGACATGGGCATCCCGACCTTCGACTATGGCAACAACATCCGCCAGGTCGCCAAGGACGAAGGTCTCGAAAACGCCTTCGCCTTCCCGGGCTTCGTGCCGGCCTATATCCGCCCCCTGTTCTGCCGCGGCATCGGTCCGTTCCGCTGGGCTGCCCTCTCGGGTGATCCGGAGGATATCCGCAAGACCGACGCCAAGGTGAAGGAACTGACGCCCGGAAACAAGCACCTGCACAACTGGCTCGACATGGCCGCCGAGCGCATCGCCTTCCAGGGCCTGCCGGCGCGCATCTGCTGGGTCGGCCTCGGTGATCGTCACCGCCTCGGCCTCGCCTTCAACGAGATGGTCAGGAATGGCGAACTGTCGGCCCCAGTCGTCATCGGCCGCGACCACCTCGATTCAGGTTCCGTCGCCTCGCCGAACCGCGAGACCGAAGCGATGAAGGACGGCTCGGACGCCGTCTCCGACTGGCCGCTCTTGAACGCGCTGCTCAACACCGCCGCGGGCGCCACCTGGGTATCGCTGCACCACGGCGGCGGCGTCGGCATGGGCTTCTCCCAGCATTCAGGCGTCGTCATCTGCGCAGATGGCACAGACGATGCAGCCCGCCGCCTGGAGCGTGTCCTCTGGAACGACCCGGCCACCGGCGTCATGCGCCATGCGGATGCAGGCTACGACATCGCCGTGGATTGCGCCAAGGAAAAGGGCCTGCGGCTTCCGGGGATTCTCGGGAACTGAGACTAGATCTGCGGCATTTTCGGAAGACCAGGATACCGCAGGACCACA
>NZ_DATJDJ010000149.1:0-4858 GCF_035497515.1 Pararhizobium sp.
CCGGCCAATTGGCCGATCTTTGGGCTAGATACGAAATCGTAATGGCCGATATGGAATCGTCATAAAGTATTGTATTTTTTTTCGCATCCGCCGAAATATGACCGCTTCATTGGCCGATGCGCTCCCTTCTGGCTGGGGTCATGCCAATCAAGGGAGCCTGCCAGATAAGTCCGACGATCGGAGGTTTTCTCAGTTGTGCTGACTACCCGATCAACTCAGATATAGGTTTTCCAATTCCGAGGCCCTAGTCTCAAGTTTGAAAGGTGTTCTGCGAAACTGGCAAGCCAATTTGAACGGCCCCGCAATAGAGCGATAAAACGCCTCGAGATGTCCGAATCAGATTCTTGACGCTTGGTTCAAAGGCATGGAGGCTTCTGTTCGCATTCCATCCTTCACAGTTCTTCCAGAGGGCTCGTCTCGATTTTGATCCACGCGTGCTTGCGGGTGTCGCCGTGATAAACCGAGACGGCCGGCGGTGGAAAGTGAATCGGCAAATGCGCCCACGCGGACCGAAATGATGGCCGGAACGGCGCTGTTGTGATGGTAGAGTGTCGCGCCACATTTTTCGCAGAACACCTGCGTGGCGGCACCATCATTGTCACCGATCCGAGTGAAGCCGGTTCCCTCGCCTTCAACGAGCACGTCGGCCTCGCGCCAAGAGTTCTTGGTTGTCCTAGGCTCAGGACCCATTAATTCTGTTGCGGCTTAGCGGCTTAGCGGATTGACCGTTTCATTGATGGCGCTGTGCGGTGCTTCGATGAGTGATCTGTTTTGGTTATTGCAGGCGCAGATGCGCCGAATCGAGCCATATTTTCCACTGTCGCACGGTGTAGCCGAGTCGATGATCGGCGTGTGATCTCCGAGGATTATCTTCGTGATCCGCGACGGGCCGCGCTGACGCGATTGCCGGAGGATTTCATCGCAGACATGCTGTCAGCGATTTACGTCGACGACCGTCCGGCCCCGTATCTTGCCCGTAAGGATGCTACGCGCGACATCGGGCGCATCTTCCAGGCCCACGGTCGTCACCATGGCGTCCAGCTTGCCGAGGTCGAGGTCGCTTGTCAGCCGCGTCCATGCCTCGATCCGAGTGGCCTTCGGGGCGTTGACCAAGTCGATCCCGGCCAGCGTCACGCCGCGCAGGATAAAGGGTAAAACGGAGCACGGCAGGTCCACGCCCTGCGCCAGCCCGCAATTGGCGACGACACTGCCATATCGGGTCTGGGCCAGCACATGGCCAGCGTATGGCTGCCAACGCTGTCGATCGCACCGGCACAGCGTTCCGCCGCGATCGGCTCACCCTTTCCCGAAAGCGTGGCACGGTCGACGGTCTCCGCAGCGATCAATACGCCCACTCGGTCCCCCCTTGCATATAGCTTGCACCTCTGTTACTTCAATCATTGAATTTAGTCGAGAGCCAGCCTTATGAAGCCGAAATCCTTCGTCGGAATGCGATGCTCGATCGCGGGAGCACTTGAGCTGATCGGCGACAGGTGGGCGTTGCTGGTGATTCGGGACCTTTCGTTGGGCCTACGCCGCTACGACGACCTGCGGGCCAGTACGGGCATTCCCGCAGCGACGCTCGCCGCGCGTCTCAAACACCTCGTCGAGCATGGGATCGTCGAACGCGTGCGCTATCAGGAGCGTCCGCCGAGAGACGAATACCGCCTTACGCCCAAGGGGCGCGACCTGTGGAAGGTGAGCGTCGCGCTGCGTGAATGGGGCGACCGTTGGGATGCGACCGGCTTCGGCGCGCCGACCGTCGAAATGGTCGATCGTGAGACGGGGCGTCCTTTGGTGCTGGCGCTGGTCGATGCCGAAACGGGCGTCGCCATTCCCCGCGATCACGCTCAATTCCGTCCCGGCCCAGGGGCAGACGACCGCACACGTCAACTTCTCAATCAACGCACAGGAGCAGCCCGGTGACGCAACCGATCGAGTTTTTCTACGACTTCCGCAGCCCATATAGTTACATGGCCTATACCCAGATGCTCGGGATGGACGTCGATATCGCGCTGCGGCCGATGAAGGTCCTGAAGGTGATGGAACTGGTCGGCAACGTCCCGACCACTCTTACCTGCGCGGTGAAGGGGCGCTATGCGCGTATCGATCTGGCGCGCTGGGCGCAGCGCTATGGCGTACCGCTCAACCCGTCGGACATGCGCGCGAACGACGGCGAGGCCTGTTCGCGGGCGGTCCTGACAGCGAAATCCCCGTCCGATGCGGCGACAATCACCCTGGCTCTGTACCGGGCGATCTGGAGCGAGGGCAAGACGCTCGCGACCCGGGACGACGTCCTCGCGGTGATCGCGGGCGCTGGGATCGATGTCGGCCCGATCGCCGACCGGATCGATGCGCCGGAGGTCGTCGCCCAGCTCGAAGCCAACACCGCCGAGGCGGCCGAGCGCGGCGTGTTCGGCTCGCCGACCATTTTTGTCGGCGAAGCGATGTTTTTCGGCAATGACCGGCTCGATTTCGTGCGCGAGGAGCTCGCGCGCCTGGAGGAAGCAGCATGACAGACACCACCAAACCGCTCGCCCTCGTCACGGGGGTCGGCCCTGGTACCGGCGCCGCGATAGCGCGCCGCTTCGCCCAGGGTGGCTATCGCGTGGCGATGCTGGCGCGAAACGCCGACCGCCTCGCCGCGCTGGAGAAGGAGATTCCAAATTCGGTCGCGGTACCGTGCGATGTCAGCGATGCCGCTGCTCTGGCGCGCGTGATTGCCGAGGTCGGCAACCCCAAGGTCGTCGTCCACAACGCCGTCGGCGGCGCGTTCGGCACGTTCACGCAGATCGAGGCGGAAACGCTCCAGCGCAACTTCGAGATCAATACGATGGCGCTATTCCACCTAGCGCGGCTGACAACGCCAGCGATGATCGCGGCGGGCGAAGGTGCCCTGATCGTCACCGGCAACACCTCGGCGCAGCGTGGGCGCGCCGCATTCGCCGGCTTTGCGCCCACAAAGGCCGCGCAGCGCATCCTCGCGGAATCGCTCGCGCGCGACCTGGGGCCGAAAGGCGTGCACGTCGCCTATTTGATCATCGACGCGGCGATCGACGTGCCGTGGCAACGCGAGCTTCAGCCAACCAAGCCGGACGATTTTTTCATCTCGCCCGCCTCGATCGCCAGCGAGGTCTTTCATCTCACGCATCAGCCGCGCGACGCCTGGTCGTTCCTCGCCGAGGTCCGCCCCTTTCACGAGCCCTGGTGAACATCGTGGCAGACGATATCGAAGACGCGCCCGACGGTCTCCAGCAACTGCGCGCCATGCTCGCGGGCGACCTGAAAGCGCCGATGGGCGAAAAGCTCGGCTTCAGCCTCATCGAGGTCGAGCACGGCCATGCGGTGTTCGAGGGCACGCCCGACCACAGCGTTTACAATCCGCTCGGTTCCGTACACGGCGGCTATGCCGCGACGCTGCTCGACAGCGCCTGCGGCATCGCGGTCCACTCGCAACTCGAAGGCAACCGGGGACATACCACACTGGAACTGAAGGTGTCGTATCTCCGTGGCCTCAGCGAGCGGAGCGGAACGGTCCGCGCAACCGGACGCACCATTTCGGTCGGGCGCCGCGTGGCGTTCGCGGAGGCGACGCTCCACGACAGTGAAGGACGATTGTGCGCGACGGCGACATCAACGCTGCTCCTGTTTGACGTCGAACCCCGTCCCGGCGGCTTCCTGCAATCCTGACAGCACATCTGGAGACGGTTCATATGGTGATTCAGATCCCCGGCACGCGCGCGCAGCCGCGCCGGACGCTTGAGCCGTGACGACGCAGGTAAAACGATCCACTGGATCGTTTTATTCTCCCGCTCACTTCCCGACGTATCGGGTGCACGAAGGGCGACCTGAACTCCAAGCTGCACGCGATATGCGATGGCGAGGGCCGCCCACTGGTGATACTGCTCAGCGAAGGCCAGATGAGCGACTACAAGGGTACGGCTCTGATGCTTGATGCGTTGCCGTCGGCCAAAGCCTTGCTCGGCGACAGAGAGTATGACGCAAACTGGCTCCGGCCCTGACCAAACGCAGCATCGCTGCCTGCATCCCATCAAAGACCAACCGTAAAATACCCATCGCCCACGACTGCACCCTCCATCGTCAGCGCCACAAGATCGAGAATATGTTCGGCAAACTCAAAGACTGGCCGCATCCACACCGTTACGACCGCTGCGCTCACACCTTCTTCTCGGTCATCTGCATCGCAGCCATCATCATCTTTTGGACCAATCAATGAGTCCTGAGCCTAGTTGGGACAGCACCTATCGCGAAGCAGGGTTCGGCTGCTGTCGCTAAGCGCTATACCGACGCGACTGTGGACTATTGCGAACGGCTGGCGGATTTCCCGCGGCGCGGCACCAAGCGGGACGACATTCGGCCGGAACTTCAGACTGTGGGATTTCGCCGGCGCATCACAATCGCCTTCGTGGTCGGAACAGGATTCGAAGCCGCTCGCAAGCCGTTGATGTAACACAAATTTGCGCTCTAAGCATTTAATAATACCAACAAAAGTACCAACAACCGTCGATCAGGTTAAACAAAAATGGTCGCGATTGTTCGCCTGGGTTCGCGTTGCATCAGAACGCGGCGTTGGCAAACGCCTATCCGCTCAACGCGGCGTCGAAAAAGGGAGGCGGTTGTGCGGAAATCATATGCCGTCTCCCTACTGTGAGGCCCCATACGATAAATTGCGTAGAGCATCGTATTTTCTGAAATGACACCCGTTTTTGTTGGCATGGACACTGTGCGGTGGGTCGGAACACTCCTTCAAATAATGCACTGACGATCGCTCAGCGCTCTCTTTTATCATCCGAGGAATTCGTTTCAGCGCGCCGCCGCGCGGAAAGATGAGCAACCG
>NZ_DATJDJ010000150.1:0-2251 GCF_035497515.1 Pararhizobium sp.
CTGAATCAGGCGCGGTTCGACGCGGTTTCTCTGCAGCATGAATTCGGAATATTCGGCGGCGAGGCCGGCGGTCATATCCTTCAGCTTCTCTCTCGCCTGCGCATGCCGGTCGTTACCACGCTTCACACCGTGTTGCCCGAACCCACTCTGGTTCAGCGTGATGTCATGCGGGGCATTATCGATGCCTCGGCGAAAGTGGTTGTCATGGCGGAGAAAGGACGCGAGCTTCTTCGCGGTGTTTACGGCATGCCGTCGGAACGGATAGAAGTAATTCCGCATGGAATTCCCGATGTTCCCTTCCTCGATACGCATTTCGCGAAGGCGAAGCTCGGATTCAGCGGCAAGCCTGTCATACTGACATTTGGCCTGCTTTCTCCGAACAAGGGCATCGAGGTCATGATCGATGCCATGCCGTCGATCCTCGAATCGTCATCGGACGCCATCTATGTGGTGCTCGGCGCCACGCATCCCAATCTGGTGCAGCAGCAAGGCGAGACCTATCGAGAGGGTCTGGTGACGCGGGCAAGAGACCTCGGCGTCGATGATCATGTCGTATTCGTTGACCAGTTCGTCGACCAGCCGACGCTTCTGGAATACATCTCGATGTCTGACGTCTATGTCACGCCCTATCTCAACGAAGCCCAAATGACCTCCGGCACGCTGGCGTACAGCTATGGCTCCGGCAAGGCCGTCGTCTCGACACCCTACTGGCACGCCCAGGAACTGCTGGCTGAAGGGAGAGGTGTCCTCGTCCCGTTCTCCGATGCAAAGGCTATCGGCGCCGCGGTGGCCGGGCTGCTCGCCAACGACGTTCGCCGGCATGCCATGCGTAAGCGGGCTTATGCGACGAGCCGATTGATGACCTGGGCGCAAACCGCAAAGCGCTACCGCATGGTCCTCGATGAAGCACGCACGATTGGTCCGCCGGCCAGGTCGACACGTATCGAGCAGGAAACTCTTTGGCGTGCCGGATATCCGGTGCCGGAAATATCGCTCCGACATCTTCTGTCCATGTGCGACAGCACCGGTCTTTTGCAGCACGCCGTTCACTCCGTGCCTGACCGCTCGCACGGCTATTGCGTTGATGACAATGCACGGGCCCTGATTTTTGCCTCGCGGCTCGGAAGCCTTGGCGAACGTCATTTATCCGAGAAAATAACCGCCCAATTTGCCGCCTTCATCCAGCATGCCTGGAATCCGGATAACGGACGTTTCCGTAACTTCATGAGTTATGACCGGCGCTGGCTTGAGGATATTGGCTCGGAAGACAGCCACGGACGAACGTTGTGGGCGCTCGGTGAATGTGCGCGCAGCGATACGGCCGCATCACGGCGGCAATGGGCGGCAGCGCTCTTCCGCATCGCTCTGCCGGCGGTTGAGACGTTTCAGTCGCCGCGCGCCTGGGCGTTCACGCTTCTTGGACTGGATGCCTATTGCGAAACCAATGGCGCGGATCAAGCCGCCACGGCATCTCGTGAATTGCTCGCCACCCGGTTGACGTCGTCACTGGATTCGGTCGAGACGCCGGACTGGGTATGGTTCGAGAACTTGCTTGCCTATGACAATGCGCGCCTGCCAGAGGCATTGCTCCTGACCGGGCTGGCGACGAAGACGCCTGCTTTTGTCGATGCCGGCCTTCGGACATTGCGCTGGCTCATGACGCAACAGACGGCGCCTACCGGGCATTTCCGCCCCGTCGGCACGGAAAGTTTCGGCATTCCCTGGCAGTCGCCCAAGCGGTTCGACCAGCAGCCGGTCGAGGCGGCGGCAACGATCGCGGCCTGCCTTACGGCATGGCGTGCAAATAGTGGCGGTGAATGGGAAATCGGTGCGATGCGGGCATTCAGCTGGTTTCTGGGTGACAACGATCTCGCTTGCCCTCTGGTCGATGTGGCCATCGGCAGTTGTGCGGATGGGCTTCATCCAGACAGGGCGAGCGAGAACAAGGGCGCGGAATCGGTTCTCTCGTATCTTCTCGGATTGACTGAGATCCGACGTTTCATGCGCGCCGACGCCGGACCGGATCGAGCCGAACAAGCATCGTGGCGACTGGCGCTGATCGCTTGATCGCGCCCCATCACCACAGGAATGACAGCAAGGAGCTTCGTTCACGCCCATGTTTCTAAATCGACAGGCGCTGTATCTGCGCCCGGATCCTGCCCGGGTCGTCGTGCGCCCCTTCAAACCGGCGATCGAGCCGCGCGACCTCAATCCGACGGACAAGACGCGCGCCAACCATATCGTCGGCCGG
>NZ_DATJDJ010000151.1:0-21328 GCF_035497515.1 Pararhizobium sp.
AACCTGAAGCCGCGCAGCTAAGGCCAGAGGCCATCCAGTCCGTGACGTTGTTTGGCGCGCTTGCCTTGACTGACAGGCGCGCCTTTCACGGTGACTGGATGATGCAAAACGTGTGAACACGTCATTCAGACTCTATTCAGCCGGCCCATCATATTTTGCATGCAATTCTTCCGGCGTCGGATAATCTGGTGTCCGGCAGAAGGGTGCTCGTCTTGTCCGGGTATGTCGCCCGGAACCGCGAGTTGCCAAAAGGGGCGGCGCCTTGGCGCTGGTAGGCAATGAAAACATTCGTCAGTGCATGTGTTTTGACTGTCGTCTCGGCGTTCCCGGCGTGGTCCGCCAGCGTCACCAACAAGGATGGCGAGGCGACGGTGCTCGTTGTCGTCGAGGGCGAAAACCGCATGGAAGTGGCCATCAGCGCCGGCGGCACGGAATCGATCTGCCCGAGCGGCTGTTTCATCACCACGCCGAGCGGCGACCGGATTGGCCTGCAGGGCGACGAAACCATTGAAATCGTCAACGGATCGGCCGTGGTGAAGTAGTCCGGCGACGGCGATATTGCCCGTCGATCCCCGACATTATTTCAGCAAGCAGTTAACCACTGCGAAAACCTTTCTGCGTAGCTTGACCCTGGGGGACAATCTTTTCAGATGGGCGATCTATGTCATTTTTTGGCGTGTCCGGAATGTACTATTCCGGTGAATCCTTGCAGCAGCACCGCATTGTGCTTGCCGAAGATTCCAATCTTTTCTCGGCCATGGTCTCCAAGAGGCTGAAGGAACTTCTCGATATCGACGTCATCGTCTGCCGCGATTATGACGATCTGCAGTTCGCCGTCGAGAACGCATCCTTCCCGGCAACGCTGGCCATTTCCAACATCAATCTGCCGGGCGCCGAAAATGGCGAGGCTCTGTCCTATCTCATCGACATGAGCATTCCGACGATCGTCTTCACCGGGACCTTCCAGGAAAGCACGCGCGAAACGATCCTCGCCAAGGAACTGGTCGATTATGTCATCAAGGACAGCGTCTTCGCCGTCGATATGCTGGCCGAATCCGTCTGCCGTTTCCTGACCAACCACCAGCATCATGTGCTCATCGTCGATGACAGCCCGACGGCGCGCGCTTTGTTGACGACGCAGCTGAAGCGCTACAATTTCCGCACCAGTTCGGCCGAAAGCGGCGCCGCAGCGCTCGATCTCCTGAAGAAGCATCCGGATATCGGCCTGGTGATCACCGATTACAACATGCCGGATATCGACGGATTCGAACTGACCCGCCGCATCCGCAGCGCCTATGGGCCGCACCAGCTGCGCATCATCGGCGTCTCCTCCTCGGCGAACCGGCTGCTGTCGGCGCGCTTCCTGAAGGCTGGCGGCAACGATTTCATGCTGCGGCCCTTCGTCAACGAAGAGTTCTACTGCCGCGTCAATCAAAACCTTGATACGCTCACGAAAATCCAGACTTTGAGTACAAAAATCGCTCGAAAAGCCTGAATTGTCTTTGGATTTGTTAATTTATACACTGGGACGGCTGGAAATGTGACATTTTTGGGTATCCGGCCGTCATTTTCATCATTTCGCCTGGCGACTTAACCAATTCGCAACGGCAAGTCGGTTGAATACATCGACGGGAAAACGGATGGCGTTCTGTGGGGTCAGATTCGGTATCCGATAAAAAGATAAATATCTGAGAGCCAGCGTCCAGAACCAGGAAACGCCTAAGGCTCACTACGGGATTGACGGAACGTGGGTTTTCGCAAAGCGCCGGGGCGGGGGAACGACTTGCAGAAGCATTCGGGCAAACGAATGCTTTTGATCGAGGACTCCCGAATGTTCTCGACAGTCCTCAAGCACGGGCTGGAGACGGCGCATGGTATCGCGGTTACCCATTGCGCCTCGCTGACAGCCGTCAAGGCCGCCGTCGAAACCGGGGGCGACTTCTCGCTCGCGGTACTCGATCTCAACCTGCCGGATGCGCCGAACTGCGAAGCGCTCGACTATGTGATCTCGCACGGTATCGCGGCAATCGTCTTTACCGGCTCGTTCAACAGCAAGACGCGTGAGGACATCCTCTCCCGCAACGTCGTCGATTGCGTCATCAAGAGCCAGCTCGATTCGATCAGTCATGTCATCAGCGTCGTCGATCGCGCGCTGACCAATGTCCGCACCAATGTGTTGCTGGTCGATTCGGACGATACATCGCGCGCCGATCTTTTTGCCCTCTTGCAGCAGCAGCAGTTCAGTGTCGTGCAGGCAAGTGCTGGCGCGGAAGCGCTGCATGTGCTCGACAGCAGCGACGCGATCGATCTTGTCATCACCGATATCGCGCTGACCGACATGTCCGCCTATACGCTGCTTGCCGAGATCCGGCAGCGGCATGGCGAGGATGCCCTGAGCGTGATCGCGCTTGCCGCCTGTGACGATCGCCAGCATGCGGCGCGCTTCCTGCAATGCGGCGGCACCGAATTCATCCAGAAGCCGTTCCTGCTGGAAGAGTTCAACAGCCGCGTCTTCCAGGTCGCCAATATCCAGAAGCGCATCCAGGCGCTGCACAATATCGCCGCACGCGACTATCTCACCGACATCTACAACAGGCGATACTTCTTCCAGTCGGGTCCGAGGCTGGTCGAGCAGTGTCTGCGACGCGGAGAGACGACGTCCATCGCCATCCTCGATATCGACCATTTCAAGCGCCTCAATGATACCTACGGTCATGAGGTCGGCGATCTCGTGCTGAAGGCCGTGGCGAAACGCCTGAAGGCGGCGGTGGGCGACGAGCATCTGCTGGCCCGCCTCGGTGGCGAGGAATTCGGCGTGCTCTTCAGTGGTCTCGACGCGGCTGCGGCACACGATTATTGCGAAACGCTGCGGCTTGATCTCGCCGGGACGAAAATAGTCGCCGACGACGAGGAATTGTCGGTCACGGTGTCGATCGGCCTTGCGACGATCGAGAGCCTCGAATCCTTCGAGAACTACCTCAATGCCGCCGACCAGTTCCTCTACATGGCGAAATATGACGGCCGCAACCGGATCGTCTCGGAACTGACCCTCCTCAAATCCATGGCGTCCTGAATGCGAAAAGGGCGACCCATCGGGCCGCCCTTGCATCGTCATTCGATTCTACCAGCAGTTTGTCCTCAGCGAACCGCCTGCAGCGTCAGCTTGCGTTCGGCGCGCTCCTGCTGGGGAGAGCGGTTGTAGAGCTCGCGATAACATTTGGAGAAATGCGAGGCCGAGACGAAGCCGCAGGCAACCGCCACCTCGACGACCGGCATGGCCGACTGGACCAGGAGGTGCCGTGCCCGATCAAGCCGGATTTCCAGATAATAGCGGGCGGGGGACCGGCCCATTTCCTGGCGGAACAGGCGTTCGATCTGGCGGCGTGACAGTCCGGCGCTGTCGGCGATCTCAAGAAGCGACAGCGGCTCGGAGAGGTTGCCTTCCATCAGTTCGATGATCGACAGGACCTTGGCGTTCTGCACGCCGAGGCGGGCGCGTAGCGGTAGGCGCTGGCGGTCATGCGGGCCACGAACCCGGTCGGTCAATGCCTGTTCGCAGACGCGGTTGACAAGGTTCTCGCCGAAATCCTGGTCGATCAGGTTCAGCATCATGTCAAGCGAGGCTGTGCCTCCGGCGCAGGTATAGATGTTGCTGTCGATTTCGTAGAGATCGGCATAGACATCGACCTGCGGGAAGCTCTCGGCGAAACCCGGCAGGTTTTCCCAATGGATGGCGCAGCGTTTGCCGGTCAAGAGGCCGGCCGAAGCCAGCACATGGGCGCCCGTACAGAGGCTGCCGACCGAGACGCCGCGATTGTAGACTTCACGCAGCCAGGCATTGACCGACTTGTTGTTGAAGTCCTCCACATAGATGCCGGAACAGACCAGCACCATCGACGGGCGGTTTTCGCCACCGAGAAACTTGCGTTCGTCGGCGAGCGAGGTGTTGACCTCAAGCCCGATACCGCTGGAGGAAAGAACCTGGGTGCCGTCCGTCGAGGACAAGCGCCAGGTATAGGCCTCATAGCCGAGCATGCGATTGGCGATGCGGAGCGTTTCGATGGCGGCCGAAAACGGCAGCATGGAAAAGTTAGGCACGAGAAAGAAAACGAGGGATCGCTTTTTGGTCAGTGGCTTGTTCATCGAGAATTCCCATGCGCCGCGGATGTCGCATTTGTCACGTGGAAAAGCGTCAACTGGCTTTCCTAATTGCGACATTCGCATGGACGGCTGCGACCGGGAAGAAATAAATGTTTGCGACACGCCGATCGCTGTTGTCGAAACCGGTAATTTATTCAAGAAAAGCCATTATTTTGGCTGGAAGCGACAAATTTGTCGTGTTTTCTTATCTGTCATCGGCGAGGCGCTTTGGAGCGGTAACTTCATGGAAGTTACGGTTTTCAGTTTGCGACGTCCTGTGGTTTTCGTCATATGTCGGAAACAGGCCATTTTTGTCATGGTCTTCGTGGTGCCGCCGTGCCGCGGTCTTATTCCAGCGAAAAGGGCATTCCGCCATCATGGCAAAATGCCCTTTCATGCATGGTCTATGTCTGTCGAGCAGGGAGGATCCTCACCCGCTTTGGCCGGTGCGGTATCGTTCATCGCGTCGGCATGTCCTTGTTGAGTATGTCTTTGTTGAGTATGTCCTTGTTGAGCATGTCGGCGGAAGGAAAGCCGATATCCTTCAACGTGTCATAGGACAGGCCTTCGAGTTCGCGTTCGGTACGGTAACGCTTCCACGATGCGACGGCGCGCGAACGCAGGCTGACGAGGGCCGAGGCAACGGACGGATGTCCTGCCTGGGACGAATGTTCTAAGCTGAAGAATGCCATTTCTCTGGTTCCTTTTGGAGTGAGTGCTTCAAAAGGTCGCGACCATGAGACAGTGATGCTCCTGCTCCACTCATCATTCAAGCGAATATAATTGATCTCTTGCATCAAAAACGATGATGCTTGTCGGGCGCGAAATTTTCATCGCAAGCCTCGACGCGGCTTCAACGCGCGGACTGATCGACCTCAGAGAATTTCCCCAACCAATCGTCGAACTCGACAACTTTGAAAACGTTAAATTCGCGTGCTCGCTGGTTGATCCGGAACTTGATTCAAAGCAAGACCTAACCAGGCTCTTTCATCCAGACCTGAGGTCGCTCGGAAAAGGCGAGGTCTTCGAATTTATTCTTTTGATGGCGCGTTTGCTCGACCAAGAGCTTGGAAAGCCGTATTGTTACGCTGTCTCTCCGAAGGGGCTCGATGAGGCGGCAGCGGCGGTTCGCAATTGGCCCGGCAAGGTTATTGAAATCGCTGAGCGAGTTCAAACTTATTGGCGGTGCCCGACACAAACTATGGGGCGTGGATATAAGCACCCCGTTTCCTCTGAGGTCTATGCTTTTCGTTCTCTGTTCGGGATGGATTTCTTTCATCGCCTACGCGATCAACTCCGATCAGGGCTACCCGCGAGAACAGTTCGGCCCGAGCCTGCTGACACCAGGGTCGCCCGATTCCGTCGACCGCATCCCCGCACCACAAAAGAGGGCGGTTTCAATCTCCAAGATCAAGGAGATAAGCTACTTTATGCTTCGCTTCTGGCTCGCGGTTCGCGGGCAGTTAGGGCAGACTTCAAGACCTCAGGCCTGCCTTTTTTGGAACTCGTCAAACTCTATTCCGAAAAGTATGTGAATTGCCCAGACCCTGGTCTCTGCCAATTGTTGCTGGGCGGTGCTGCTAAACTGCCCAATCTTGTGACGCGATTAGTTGAAGGGGCGTCACCACCGCGAGGGGGCTCAATGTCTCTATACAAGGCTATCACGGCGATCTCAGATGGTAAAATTGCTTGGTCTCGCGTTATTGAGAACATCATGGATGGCAAGCTCGAGGTCAGTGTCCAAGAGGGCGCAGGACCGCTCATTCGGCGTCTTCAAATTGTGGACACCACTCTGCTTGAACGGATCGTTGCCCAGCCAGAAAATGACAGTTGGGCGGATGATGTCGTGCTCACAAACAACGAGGCGGGTTTCTATATTGGTTTGACGGAGAACGAGGTGTCGACACTGGTGACTGGCGGTTTGATACCCGCTAACGGTCTCAAGCTGTCCACCGTGAAGCATTTTCGGCAACAGTATATCTGCGGGGCAGAAATTATGAGCTATCTTGCGGTGTGTGGGCATCCCAATCGATCGATGGCGGCAACCTTCTCCACGATCTTAAAAGCTGGTATTGAACCGCTCCATTCTCGCCCGTCTGTACGTGATCGTGAGACGATGCGATCGTACTTTCGGAGTCTGGGGTACTAAGTGTCAGGACGAGGAAATAGGCGCTGAAACACGCAATAGAATCGAGTTTCTTTGGTCAGTGTCTATTTTTCAATGACTTACAGAATCGCAATTGTTTTGTCCCGACAGCGGCACGGGAATCGCATGCTGCAGAGCCCGCGTTCTCGAGCAATTTTTGCTGATTTTTCGCGGGCGCTGATTGGCGACGCCTGCGAAAAACGGCGGAGACGGTGCCTGCGGCTTTGCCGATGGCCGTGTTTTCCGCGACGCTGGTCTTGGATAGCGTGATCGCGCCGCGCGCGTCGTTGACATTCCTCGGGCCGCGCCCGTATCCAGGTCGGAAGCGGCGACGGTCATGACCCAGGGCTCAGAATTCGAGCGCTTTCCCGGCGAACTGCGATTGCCCGGCGCTCGAACCCTGATCCGGGCCCTCTTAATCCTCTTCCTGGAAGACCGCTTCGCGCTTGGCCTTGATCGACGGCAGGAAGACGATGACAAGCACGGCAAGCGCGATCAGCAGCAGAACGGCGCTGATTGGCCTTGTCAGGAATGTCGTTGCATCACCGCGTGACAGGATCATCGCCCGGCGGAGATTCTCCTCGAGCAGTGGTCCGAGCACGAAGCCGAGCAGCAACGGTGCCGGCTCGCAGCGGAGTTTGACCAGCAGGTAGCCGACGAGACCGAAGAAAGCGACGGCATAGAGGTCGTAGACATTGGAGTTGACGCTGTAGACCCCGATCGAGCAGAAGGCCATGATGATCGGGAAGAGCACGTAGTAGGGGATCGTCAGAAGTTTCACCCAGAGCCCGATCAGTGGCAGATTGAGGATTACCAGCATCAGGTTGCCGATCCACATGGAGGCGATGATGCCCCAGAACAAGGCCGGCTGTTCCGACGCGACGTTCGGACCGGGAACGATGCCCTGGATGATCATCGCGCCGACCATCAGCGCCATGACCGGATTGGCGGGAATGCCAAGCGTCAGCAGCGGAATGAACGATGTCTGGGCACCGGCATTGTTGGCCGATTCCGGACCGGCGACACCGGCGATCGCGCCGTGGCCGAATTCCTCCGGTGTCTTCGAGATACGTTTTTCGACGGTGTAGGAAGCAAAGGCGGCCAGAATGGCGCCGCCACCGGGCAGGATGCCGAGCGCCGAGCCGATTGCCGTCCCGCGCAGGACAGGCGCGAACATCTGTCTGAAATCATCACGGGTCGGCAAGAGCCCGCTGACCTTGGCCATCAGCAGGCTGCGCGTTTTCTCGCCTTCGAGGTTGCGCAGGATTTCGGCGATGCCGAAGACTCCAACCGCGACGGCGACGAAGTTCAACCCGTCGGCATATTCACGGATGCCGAGCGTGAAGCGCGGTGTGCCGGTATAGATGTCGGTGCCGACCAGTCCGAGCAGCAGCCCCAGCGCCACCATGGCCAGCGCCTTGACGATCGAGCCGTGGGCGAGCGCGATCGAGGAGACGAGGCCGACGATCATCAGCGAGAAATATTCCGCAGCGCCAAACTTCAGCGCGATGGCGGTCAATGGCAGGGCGAAGATCGCCACCAGGAAGGTCGAGACCGTTCCGGCAAAGAAGGATCCGAGTGCGGCGATGGAAAGCGCTGCACCGGCCCGGCCTTTCCGCGCCATCTGGTAACCGTCGATGGCGGTGACGGCTGAGGACGATTCGCCGGGCATGTTGATGAGGATCGCGGTGGTCGAGCCACCGTACTGAGCGCCGTAATAGATGCCGGCGAGCATGATCAGCGAGGAGACAGGTTCGAGCTGGAAGGTGATCGGCAGCAGCATGGCGATGGTCGCCGTGGCTCCGATGCCGGGCAGCACGCCGATCAGGGTGCCGAGCAGCACGCCGATCAGGCAGAAGAGCAGGTTTTCCGGTGATCCGGCGGTGGTAAAGCCGAGTGCGAGATTGCTGAAAAGATCCATCGTGACGTCCTTACAATCTGACCCAGGGGCCGAAGCGCTGGAAGGGCAGGCCGAGCGCATAACTGAACACGGCCACCGAAAACACCGTCAGGGCGATCGACAATATGATGGCGGTCAGCGGCTTCATGCGTTGCGAGGCGAAGCAGGCGATGAGGGCGGTGAAGAACAGCGAGGGTACGAAGCCGAGCCCGCGCACCGTCAGCCCGAAGAAAATCGGGGCCGGCAGGATGAACAGCATGCCGCGCCAGGCGACCGGCCCGAGCGGCTCGCCTTCGACGCGCGTCGATTGGACGAGGATCACCAGGCCGAGCAGCGACAGGATCAGCGCCAGGACGAGCGGAAAATAGCCCGGTCCCATCTTGAAGGCCGTGCCGAGTTCGAGGTTCATGCACTGGTAGATGAAGAAGCCGCCAAGGGCGATGAAGAGCGCGCCGCAGAGCGCATTGGTCGTATCGAAGGATAAGGATTTCATGATGCCTCCTTGAATTCCGCCGTCCCGCCGGGCTCTCCTGAACGAGATACATCGGCAGACGCCTTCCCCTCGTGGAGGAGAGGAAGGCGGGGCAGGCTTGGCTTTACGGGAATGACGATCAGTCGGCGTACTGGCCGGCCGCTTCGATTACCGGCTTCCAGCGGGCAATTTCGCTTTCAAGCTTGGCCTTCAGCGCGGCCGGCGTCGCGTCGGCTTCCGTGGAGGGGACGGTGCCGAGTTCAGCGAAGCGGGCAACGACGTTCGGGTCCTTCAGCGCGACCTGCAGGGACTTCGAGAGGCGGTCCGTCGCTTCCGCCGGCGTGCCCTTCGGTGCGTAGATGCCATGCCAGATGCCGACCTGGAAATCAGCCAGCCCGCCTTCCGCGGCGGTCGGCACGTCCGGCAGGACGGGCAGGCGCGCCGGCGAGGTCACGCCATAGGCCTTGATCGTGCCGCCGAGGATCTGCTTGGTCGTGTTGGTGGTCTGGTCGCACATGATATCGACCTGACCGCCGAGCAGGTCGGTCATGGCCGGGCCGGTGCCCTTGTAGGGTACCGTTGTCAGCGGGGTCTGGATTGCGCTCATGAACAGCATGCCGCAAAGATGCGAGGCCGCGCCGATGCCGGCATTGGCCACGGTGACCGTATCCTTGTTGGCCTTGACGTAGTCGATCAGGCCCTTGAGATCGGTCGGCTCGAAATCCTTGCGGGCGACGATGGTCATGGGTACGTCGGTAACGAGGCCGACATATTCGAAGGCGTTCAGCGTGTCATAGGCGAGCTTGCGATAGAGCGTGGCCGATGTCGCCATGCCGATGTGATGCAGGAGGACCGTGTAGCCGTCGGGATCGGACTGCGCAACGCGGCCGGCACCGAGAGAACCGCCGGCGCCGCCGACATTTTCGACGACGATCTGCTGGCCGAGGTCCTTTGACATGGATTCGGCAACGAGGCGAGCGACCGTATCGGTCGGCCCGCCGGCCGAGAACGGCACGACCATGGTGATGGTGCGCTCGGGATAACCCTCGGCATGGGCCGAAACGGAAATGAGCGAGATAGTGGCAAGAGCCGTGACGCCAAGCATGGCTTTCAGGATTTTCATCGAAGTCCTCCCGGATGAAATATGACCAGCCGACGCAGCTCCTCCCGCGCCGTTTCTGGATGAGCCATTTGCGACCCCCATGCGGCAGCGGGCAATCGCCGTGATGGCGAGGAACACTGTTTTCTCAATGCGTGCGGCGCACCATGGGTGAGAATGGGAACAAATACCGCCGAAGATGGGTGGATATCCACCCATCTGTGCTTCTCAGGCAGCGAAGTCGTTGTCTGCGGACGAGAGTTTCCGGTCGAGACCGTATTTCTGCATCTTCTCGTAAAGCGTTTTGCGAGAGATTCCCAAGAGTTCGTAGACCGGCCGCAGGCTTCCGCCATGGGCGGCCAGGGCACTTGCGATGACTCCGCGCTCGTAAGTCGCGACCTTGTCGGCGAGCCGTTGGGATTCCGCCGGCGCCTGTCCCTCGTCGGGCTTCAGGTCGAGGCCGAGCACGAGACGGTCGGCGGCGTTGCGCAACTCGCGCACGTTTCCCGGCCAGACGCGCTCGGCGATCTCGGTCATCAGCTCCGGCGGCACGTCGATGTCGCTGCGCAGATAGCGGGCGGCAGCCTCGCGGACGAGTTGCAGGAAGAGCAGCGGAATATCGGCCCGGCGCTGGGCAAGCGAGGGCACGCGCAGGGTCGCGACATTCAACCGGTAGAGCAGGTCGGCACGGAACCGGCCGGCGGCGACTTCCGCTTCCAGGTCGACCTTGCTGGTGGCTATGAAACGGACATCGAGCGGAACCGGTTCGTTCGAGCCCAGCCGCGTGATCACCCGCTCCTGCAGCACCCGCAGGAATTTCGCCTGCAGATCGTAAGGCAAGGAGCCGATCTCGTCGAGCAGGATGGTGCCGCCACGCGCATGCTCGAACTTGCCGTAGCGTGGCCGGAGCGCACCGGGAAAAGCGCCGGCCTCATGACCGAACAGTTCGCTTTCGATCAGGTTTTCCGGAAGGGCGGCGCAATTGATGGCGACGAAGGGGCGGTCGGCGCGGCCGCTGGTATCATGCAGGGCGCGGGCAACGACTTCCTTGCCGACGCCGGTCTCGCCGATAACAAGCGTGTCGGCATCGGTGGCGCCGATGGCGCGCAGACGGTAGCGGAGATCGACCATGGCCTGGGTTCGGCCGGGAAGGCGGGCTTCTATGTCGTCGCGCTTGCCGGCCACCGCCCTCAGGCGGCGATTTTCGAGCACGAGGTTGCGCCGGTCGAGCGCCCGGCGGGCGATGCCCGCGAGATTCTGCACGGTGAAGGGCTTCTCCAGGAAGTCGTAGACGCCTTCTCGCATCGCCTTGACGGCCAACTGCACGTCGCCATGCCCTGTCACCAATATGACCGGGATTTCCACATCCACCTCCCGAACCCGCTGTAACAGCGTCATGCCGTCCATGCCGGGCATGCGGATGTCGCTGATCACCACGCCGGCAAAGCTGTAGCCGACCAGTTCGAGCACGTCCTCGGCGCTGGAGAACGTATCGACCTCCAGTCCGAAGAGCTGGAGGGCTTGCGCCGTCGACCGGCGCATCTCCTCTTCATCGTCGATCAGGAAAATCCGTGCGTCGCTCATTCGGCCGCCTCCCGTGTCGCGGTGGCGGCTTCGAGTTCAATGCGGAAGACGGCGCCGCCGTCAGGATGCGTGGAGACCATCAGGCTACCGCCGAAATCCTTGATGATGTTGTAGGAGATCGACAGGCCGAGGCCAAGGCCCTTGCCGACGCCCTTGGTGGTGAAGAACGGATCGAAAATGCGTTCGGCGATGGCATTCGGCACACTTGGACCATGGTCGCGGACCGTCAGCGTGACTTTCTTGCCGATATTTTCGGCCGTCAGGTGGATGCGCCGGTCATCCAGCCCTTCGACGGCATCGGCGGCATTGGTGATGATGTTGACGAGCACCTGCTGCAGGCGCACGGAGCCGGCCTGGACCATTATCCCCGGCCGGCCGAGATCGATCCGGAGATCGGCATCCGCCGCCTTCAGCCGCGCCGAGACGATTTCGAGCGTATCGACGACGACGGCGTCGAGCGCCACCGGCCCCAGCTTCTCGTTCGGCTTGCGGCCGAAATTGCGCAGGTGGCGGCTGATCGATGCCATCCGGTCGATCAGGCCAGAGATGCGCCGGACATTGTCGCGGGCTTCCGGGACGCGGTCGAGGTCGATCAGCATCGCGGCGCTGTCGGCATAGGTCTTGGCGGCCGCGAGCGGCTGGTTGAGCTCGTGGGAGAGGGCGGCCGACATCTGCCCGAGGCCCGCGAGCTTGCCCGCCTGAATGAGATCGGCCTGGGTCTTGCGCAGTTCCTGCTCGGTCAGCCGCCGCTCTGCAATCTCAAGTTCGATGCGCTGATTGACCAAGGCGAGGTCGGCGGTGCGCTCTTCGACCCGATGTTCCAGTTCGTTGCGAGCCTCGATCTGCATGCGCATGCGCTCCTCCTGCCGAACGCGCCGCTGCAGGAAGATGGCCAGCGCAAGACCGGCAAGGCAGAGGAACAGAACGATGGCGACGATCATGGTGCGCGCCTGGATGCGGGCCGAAGACGTGTCCATCAGCACGTTCACCGTCCAGTCGGCCTCTGGCATATAGTGTGACAGGACCAGGTATTCCCGGCTGTCGGCGGTGGTCGTCGTCACCAGCTGATGGCCGTCCAGCGTGCTGGGGGTGATCGGCAGAGGCTTCAGCACGGCCTCGGCGTAACGCCGTGACGCCTGCGTCCGCGCCAGCCGTTCGCTGTTCAGCGGCAGGATGCCCGAATAGAGCCATTCCGGACTGCCGGTCATGAAGATGATGCCTTCGGGGTCCGAGACGAAAATCTTGTATTCGCCGCCGCGCCAGGAGGTTTCGATCGAATCGATATCGACCTTGAAGACGATGACGCCGCTGATTCTTCCGCCGACATACACCGGTGAGGCGAAATAGTAGCCGCGCTTCAGGGATGTCGTGCCGAGCGCGTAGAAGCGTGACTGCTTGCCCCTGGCCGCATCCTGGAAATAGGGCCGGTAGCTGAAATTCTGGCCGATGAAACTCGCCGGCTGGTCATGGTTGCTTGCCGCGATCGTGTTTCCGTCCAGCGTCATCACATAGATGTCGGAGGATTCCAGCAGGGCGTTGATCTCTTTCAGGTAGGCGTTGGCCGTGTCCCGTAGCGCTTGGTCCCGCGGGTGGGCGATGAGGTTCTTGATGCCGTCATGATCGGCGATCAGCGCCGGCAGCGGTTCGTAGCGGCTCAGGTGCCCGCTCAGCGCTGAAACTGCCAGGCGCAGTGCCGAACTGGCCTGCAGCGACGCTTCGTTCATATAGCTGCGCATCGCCAGCGCGCCGCCCTGAAAGATCACGGCGGCGAGGACAAGGGGGACGAGGCACAGGGCCAGAAGGCGGACTTTGACGGACTGCAAGGCTCCTCCCTCATTGCTCCCTCGGTATCGGAGTTTAGAGATCAACGCCCCCATTTCCAAGGGGAGTTGATGCGAGAGATAAGAATGAGGCGTTTCCTGCCACCTCGACGGATGCCAGGGATCGTCAGGAAAGCGGGATCACCGTGCCGTCCGCGAAGGCGAGATCCTGCTGCAGGCTTGACGGCAGATGCCGTATTTCGCGGGTCGTCGCCTTGCGGATTTGCGCAATCCGGTAGCGATGGTGGCCTTCGATGAGCGGCGCGAGCAGGCTTTGAACAGCAGAGGAAACACCGGACGTGTGCATCTTGGCAGCATGCGAGCAGGTCGGTGCCGTATCGTGTTGCAGGGACATGGGAGGCTCCTTTCTGATGTCTTCACTGTTTGCAACTTGACTATCGGCCTCTCCTAAGGTTCAATCAAACGAAATGAAGTGATGATGTCCTTCAGAAAATCTGATCCGTGAGGTTCCCATGAACATGATGATGCGGCATGTCCTCCCACTCCTCGAACTGGACATCCTCAAGACGTTCGTCGCTATCGCCGAAACCGGAAATTTCACCACGGCGGCGGAGACCGTCTATCGAACGCCGTCGGCCGTCTCGATGCAGATCAAGAAGCTGGAGGAGACACTCGGCTGCGTCCTGTTCCTGCGTGATGCGCGTTCGGTCTCGCTGACGCCGAAGGGCGAGGTGCTGCTGGGCTTCGCGCGGCGCATGCTGGCGCTGAACAACGAGGCCGTCTCCCGCTTCCTGCTGCCCGACATGAATGGCGTGGTGCGCGTCGGTGCGCCTGAGGATATCGGCGAGCGCATCCTGCCTGAAGTGCTCAAGCGTTTCTCCGAGTCCTACCCGAACGTTACGGTCGATGTGACCATCGGCAACAGCAGCGTCATGCGCAAGCGAGTGGAAGAGCACCGGATGGATATTGCCATCTTCAACAGCATGACCGGCGAGAATACCGGCGGCGGCGAAATCCTCGTGTCCGAAAAGCTGGTCTGGGCCGGCATCAAGTGCGGCACGGCCCATACGCGCCAGCCGCTGCCGATTTCGATGTGGGAGGACGGCTGCGTCTGGCGGGCGAACGCTGTTGATCAGTTGAACCAAGCGGGCAAGCCGTTCCGAGTCGCGTTCCTCAGCGCGCATACGACCGGCCAGCGTGCCGCGATCCTCGCCGATCTCGCCGTCGCACCACTGCCACGCTATCTCGTCCAGGGCGACCTGGTGGCGCTCGGCGAGGCAGAAGGCCTGCCGGATCTCGGCCATTACAGCATCGGTCTCCAGTTGATCGACAATGCCTCGCCGCCTGTTCTGGCCGTCGCCGAACATGTCCGGGACGCCTTCGTCGGACTGTAATAATCCGCTCCGGGCGACGTTCAGGCGTCGCCCGTCTTCAGCCAGCGCCATACCCTGATTTCGTCATCCTCCATCCAGCGCGTCAATGTCGCACTTCGGCTCGGCCGCATTTTGAGGAGGGCCGCGAGTGATCCATTGTCGAAATCCTCGAATACCTTCGGGTGGATATAGGATGAGCGGCAGACGGCGCGGGTATTGACCAGCCGCGATGCCACCGCATCGATGACATCGTTGACCTGTCGTTTTCTCTGCCGCTCGCTTGGTCCCGGGTCGATGGCAGCAAGTGCCACAGCCGCCATGCGCGTCGCACCCCAGGTGCGGAACTGGCGCGAGCTGAAATCGGCATTGGCTGCGTCACGGATATAGGCGTTGACGTCCTGCGAGCGGATCGGATGCCGGTGGCCGTCCTCATCGAGATACTGGAACAGCTGCTGTCCCGGCAGTTCCTGCAGCATGCGGATGGCCTTGGTGATGCGCCGGTCGCTGTGGCTCAACCGCCATTCCTTGCCCGATTTTCCCTTGAAGTTGAAATGGACGCTGGAGCCTTCGACCTTCACATGCCGGTTGCGCAGCGTCGTCAGGCCGTATGACCCGTTCTCCTCGGCATAGGTGGCATTGCCGACGCGGATATAGAGATTGTCGAGCAGCCAGACGACGGTCGCCAGTGCCTTGTCCATGCCGGGTTTTCGCAGGCGCAGGTCGGTATCGACCCGCTCCCGGATCCTGGGCAGCCGGGAGGCAAAATCGGAGAGCTGGGCAAACTTTGTCTTGCCGCGTTCGGCTGACCAGTCCGGATGATAACGATATTGTTTTCGTCCGCGCGCATCGTATCCGGTGGCTTGCAGGTGCGAATTCGGATCGACCGAAATCAGCACGTCGGTATAGGCGGGCGGGATGGCCAGGGCGGCGATCCGGTCAAGCTCGTCCCGGTCTTCGATCCGCCTGCCATCGGCATCATAATAGAGAAATGCTCGCTTTCCCAGCCGGCGGGTGATGCCGCCGTCGAGGTTCGAAAGATAGACGAGTTCGGTCGCTGCCGGTTGGGCAGCGTCTGAGCGTGAAGGGCGGGGGTGAGAAAACATCTGATCCACAGTGACGCCAGAACGCCATATCGATCATTTGGTTCCAGTCGCTTCGCTGACCTCAGTCGCGGCTGCGGCGACGGCGTCTGCCTCCGCCATCACCACCGTCGTCGGAGAGCGTCTTACGTTCCGGCAGGGTGACGACCTTGGCGAGTTCCGGGAAGGAATCGACCTTGTTCGGCATTGCCATGGCGTTGACGAACAACTGCTGGAAATTGGGTTCCAGCGCCGTCTCGATCTTCTCGATATGCGCGACCGTCTTTTCGATCTCGCGACGATGGTCGCGGTTGAGCAGTGCCATCAGAGCGCCCGTACCGGCGGCGTTGCCGACCGCTTTCACTTCGGCAAGGTCGCAGTCCGGGATGAGGCCGAGCACCATGGCGTATTTCGGATCGAGGAACGAGCCGAAGGCACCGGCGAAACGGATCGTATCGACCCGCTCGATACCCTGTTTTTCCATCAGCAGCTTGATACCGGCATAGAGCGCCGATTTTGCCAGCTGGATGGCACGGATGTCGTTCTGCGTCACCGTGATGCGCTGTTCGCCGTCATGCAGCAGGTAGGAGAAGGTGCGGCCGTTGGCAAGGATGCGTGGGCTCCGCTCCGCCATCGAACCATCGACGACGCCGTCCTCGGAAATGATGCCCGAGAGATACATTTCCGCGACGACCTCGATGATCGCCGAACCGCAGATGCCGGTGACGCCGACGCTGGCGGCCGCTTCGGCAAAACCCTCTTCGTCGGACCACTTGTCTACGCCGATGACGCGGAAGCGCGGCTCCAGCGTTTGCGTGTCGATGCGCACGCGCTCGATGGCGCCAGGGGCGGCGCGCTGGCCGGAGGAGATTTCCGCACCTTCGAAGGCCGGGCCGGTGGGCGAGGAGGCTGCGACGACGCGGCTGCGGTTGCCGAGCACGATTTCCGCATTGGTGCCGACATCGACGAGCAGCATCATGCGATCCTGCCGGTAGGGACCTTCGGCCAGCGTTGCACCCGCAGCATCCGCGCCGACATGGCCGGCGATGCAGGGCAGCGTATAGAGCCGCGCGCCACGATTGACCTCGATATCGATCTCATGCGCCCAATATTGCAGTGCGCCGGAAACGGCGAGTGCAAACGGCGCCTGGCCGAGTTCCGTCGGGTCGATGCCGAGGAAGAGGTGGTGCATGATCGGATTGGCGACAAACACCATGTCGAGAATGTCGTGCCGGTCGATCTCGCCCTCAGTGCAGACCTTGCCGATCAGGCTATTGATGGCCTCGCGCACGGCCTTGGTCATGGCTTCCCGGCCGTCCGGGTTCATCATGACATAGGAAACGCGGCTCATCAGGTCTTCGCCGAAGCGGATTTGCGGGTTCGACGTGCCGGAGGAACCGACGATGCGGCCCGACAGCAGCGAGACGAGATGCATGGCGATGGTCGTCGAGCCGATATCGCAGGCGATGCCGTAGGCCTCGTTCTTCAGGCCCGGATAGAGGGCGACGATGAAGGGACGCGAACTGTCCATGTCGCGGTGAATGGCGGCGGTAACGCCCCAGTTGCCCTTGCGCAGGATCGACTGGACCTGTGGGATGAGGTGCGGCGCGACAAGGAGATCCTTCCAGCCCCAGTCCTTTTCCAGCATGATCTTGAGGCGGTCTAGGTCGCCGAGCGGCTTGTGCATGTCTGGTTCGTCCACCTCCACATAGCAGAGCTGAACGGCGGCGTTGCGCTCGATGACACGGTCGGTCGCTGCCTTGCGAACCACCTGGGCGTTGACCACTGTATCCTGCGGTACGTCGATGACGAGGTCGCCCTGGATCAGG
Organism: Pararhizobium sp.; assembly: GCF_035497515.1. Classification (GTDB taxonomy): domain Bacteria; phylum Pseudomonadota; class Alphaproteobacteria; order Rhizobiales; family Rhizobiaceae; genus Pararhizobium. Next base: position 17,404 of record NZ_DATJDJ010000151.1, read on the forward strand.
GCCGAGCAGGAAAGACGACGGTTTTCCGGAAGGCCGCGGATCTTGTCGTATCGCTCTTCCTTCGGGCCTCGGGCCGAAATGTGGTCGTTGGAGGAGACGATCTTGTGCTTGGCGAAATTGCCTTCCTGCACCTCGATCTGACAGCGCCCGCAGGTGGCGCGACCACCACAGACGCTTTCAACGTAGACGCCGAGCGAGCGAGCGGCATCGAGCACCGGCGTGCCGAGGGGAAAACGCCCGCGCTTGCCCGACGGCATGAACAGGACGAGAGGGTCGTTTTTGTTTTCCTGGGCGGACACGGTCAGATCATTCCTATCAGGTAAGGCGCCGTACATTGGCTCGGATCCTTTTGCCATATGGTTTGAGGGCAGCCACTGCAACGCGATCGGAAGCGCCGGCCAGACCGGCACAGGTGCCGGTCGCCAGCGCGGTTGCGGCAATCATGCCTTCGTTCACCAGGGCGAAATTGATGGCCGTCGCGCTCTCGACGACCGCCGACAGCTTCTCGGTGATCATCTGGCCGACTTCCGCCTGTCCGGCAGATCCGCTCATGCCCGAGACGGCAAGGTCCTGCATGCGCGAGGACATGACCATGGGGGCCTGAAACCAGAGGCTGGCAAATTCGGTGAGCAGATCGGCACTGAAAAACATTACTTCTCTTTTCCGGGCGGTTATTCCGCCCTAGCGCTTGTTCCGGCACGTCCGGCGCGGCCGCCACGACGACCGCCACCGGCACCTGCCGGTGAGGCGGTTGCGGTCACAACGCCGCCTTCGGCAGGCTTGTGATCACGATAGGTCATGATCCAGTTGCCGCAATTCGGGTCCGTGCCGTTCAGAACATTGGCGGCGCGAACGGCTTCCATTTCCTGCGGACGGCATGGGTTCATGATGGCCGAGGTCATGCCGGCACCGATGACCATCGGGATGAAGCCGGCATTGATGCCGTGGCGATGCGGCAGGCCAAACGAGATGTTCGACAGGCCGCAGGTGGTGTTGACCTTCAATTCGTGGCGCAGGCGATGCAGCAGCGCGAAGACCTGACGGCCGGCATCCCCGAGCGCACCGATGGGCATGACCAGCGGATCGACGACGATATCGTGCGGCTTGATACCATAGTCCATGGCCCGTTCGACAATTTTCTTCGCAACTGCGAAACGAACGTCCGGGTCCATCGAAATACCGGTCTCGTCGTTGGAGATGGCCACGACCGGAACGTCGTATTTCTTGCAGAGCGGCAGGATGGCTTCGAGCTTTTCCTCTTCGCCGGTCACCGAATTAACGAGCGGGCGGCCCTTGGCGACCTTCAGCGCGGCCTCGATGGCGGCGGTGACCGAACTGTCGATCGACAGCGGCACGTCGACCAGGCCCTGGACGATTTCCATCGTCTGCACCAGCAGGCCCGGCTCCGTCTCGTTGGGGTTGACGGAGGTGACGCCGGCATTGACGTCGAGCATGGTGGCGCCCGCCGCGACCTGCTCCAACGCATCCTTGATGACGGTGTCGAAGTTGCCCTCGATCATCTCGGCGGCGAGCTTCTTGCGTCCCGTCGGGTTGATCCGCTCGCCGATGACGCAGAAAGGCTGGTCGAAACCGATGATGATTTCGCGGGTGGCGGAGGCAACGATGGTGCGGGTCATGTCTGATCCTCTGGTGCGTGGGCGCCTGATCTCTGTCATGCGCCGGAAGGGATTGTCAAAGACCCGGCCTCCCGACCGAGCCTGTTGTACTCAATATAGTTTCAATGCGGGCGATGGGCCGCGACATCGGCCATTTCCTGGGGATTTTCGGTCTTGCCGTCCTTCAGCGATTCGAACCGCTCGGCCACCCTGTAATCGCCCGGATTTTCCTCGCGCTTCCAGGGCGTGCGTCCCTTCAGCACGCCGGATTCATGGACGATCTCGGCGACATACTCTTCCTGGCGATAGGCCATCACATGGACGCCGGAGACGCCCGCGATTTCCTTCACCTCGTTGATGATGTCGATGCAGAGCTGTTTGCCTTCCTTCTTCTGGTCCTGCGCGCCTTCGAGCCGCTTGATGATCGCGTCCGGAATATGGATGCCCGGCACGTTGTTGCGGATCCAGTTGGCGGTCTTGGCGGATGCAAGCGGACCGACGCCGCAGAGGATGTAGCATTTCTCGTCGAAGCCGAGATCGCGAACCTTCTTCATGTAGTCGCGGAACATCGGCACGTCGAAACAGTATTGGCTCTGAACGAACTGCGCGCCTGCCTCGATCTTCTTGCCCAGGCGGTGAGGGCGAAAATCATAAGGCGGCGCGAACGGATTGATCGCAGCGCCCAGGAAGACCTGCGGCGGCGTCGTCAGTTTGCGGCCGGAAAGGAATTTCGAATTGTCGCGCATGATCCGCACGGTTTCGAGCAGCGACATGCAGTCGAGGTCGAAGACGGGCTTGGCACCCGGCTGGTCGCCGGCCTGCACGCCGTCGCCGGTCAGGCACATGATATTGGCCACGCCCATGGCGGCGGCACCGAGCACGTCGCCCTGGATGGCGATGCGGTTCTTGTCGCGGCAGGCGATCTGCATGATCGGTGCATAGCCCATACGGGTCAAAAGCGCACAGATGCCGACCGAGGACATGTGACAGTTGGCGCCGGACGCATCGACCGCGTTGATGCCATCGACCCAGCCTTCGAAAATCGCGGCGCGTTCGTAGACATCCTCGGGGTTGGCGCTGTCGGGCGGGTTCAGTTCGGCCGTGACGGCGAATTCGCCGCGGCGCAGGACGCGCTCGAGGCGGCCGCGCGAGGAATGGCCGGGCAGGGGATCGAGCGGAAGATCGCGGCCAAGGGGGTTTTCATCAATATGTGCCATGGTCTCAGGCGTCCTTTGTCGCAGCGGCTGCTTCACGGGCTTCCGCGGCCTGCGCGGTCACGCGCAGCCAGGACGATGTTTCGCGCAGCGACTGGTTGACCGGCTTCTGCACGTTCATGATCGCATCCCCCTTCACCATGTTGCGCGAGCCTTCCCAGGCCTTGACCCAGACGCAGGGCATATCCGGTTCGACTTCGCAGTTGCCATTGGCGCGGACGCCGCCGCAGGGACCGTTGCGCAATTGCTTGGGGCAGTTCATCGGGCAGGACATGCCGGTTGAGGAAAGAACGCATTGGCCGCACATGCGACAGTCAAACAGTAGCCCCTTGACGTTGCGCTCGACGAAGGTGATCGGCGCTTCCACACGATTGTAGCCGACGGCCTGCCACAGCGGGTGCAGCAGCAGGAAGACATCGGCGAAACGGTGGTAGAACCATTCGAGAAAACGCGAATGGCGCACGGCCCAGAGACGGATCGTGTAGCTTCGGCGGGCGCGGCGGTTGGGTGAAACGCCCGACGGCGTATAGGCGCCGGTCGCGGCCTTCTTGGCAGGAGCGGCATTGCCGGGTTTCGCGTCAGCCATTGTCTTTTCCACCGGATTTCACCAGGGCAACGAGACGCTCCCTGTCATAGGCTGCTTCCAACTCGGCGGCGGCCTTGTCCGCTTCCATTTCCAGATCGTCGGAAACGGGCGTCGGGTCAGCCTTTCGCCATTCGGCGAGATAGTCGCCACTGTCGGCGGCACCGGTGCGCATGGCACACATGTCGATCGCCTCGGTGAAGCGCAGGGTCAGTTCGCGCTTTGCGGTCTTGCGGCCTTGCTTGATGATGACCTGCGCGGGAATGTCACGCCAGTAAACGATGATGCGGTCTGCCATATGCCCGAAATCTCCTCTGGCCAGACAATGCGCATCTCAGCGCATCGTGGCTCACCTTGGCACGACGCGCGTCATGCTCAAAAGCGACCTGCCTTGTCTGTCGGCGATATATCTACCAGATGCCGCGCGAGAAGCCATTCCAGAGCCATGTCCAGATCGGCGGATGATACCATTGTCGCGAAGTGCCGTTTGCCGTCAACGGTTTGAGCGCTCC
>NZ_DATJDJ010000152.1:0-92098 GCF_035497515.1 Pararhizobium sp.
GTGGGAAAGTGGCTCTCGCCAGCGCCCCGTTCGGCGGTTTTTGCCCACGCACTTTTTCCGCTACGGCCTTATCGGCCCTCTGTGCATCGCACGCCCGCAGCAGCAACAGCCTGCGGAGGGGAAATTTCGCCTGGACCCCGACTATGGGGACTTCCGTCCTTTCCCCAAACCCGGCGCCGGCCCCGCCTCGCTGCCACGGCTGGCAGTGTATCCGTGGCGGGACGAGGGAGAGTATGGCATGGTGGATGGGGGCGGGGATGAGCGGGGATGTATCGTTTTTTTGTTCCGAGAGTTCGCGGAATCTAAAGAATTGAACTTCTAAAACACATTCTGGTTGAAGTTGAAAGTTCGTATCAATTATATGATGTAAATATGCTTGGGGATGAGGATTGGGAAATTGAGTGTTCGCATTTGTGGATGAGACCGGGAACACAGGTTCCAATATTTTCGATGAGGCGCAACCGGATTTTTTTACCGGCGCACTCATTACAAAGACTAACTTCGACTTGCTTTACACGAGGGCAATACGCGAAATCTGCCGACGACATAGATTAGATTCTCTGCATGCTTCCGTTCTTGGATTCGGTCCGATCGAAGACTTAGCGCCCGAAATCCTTTCACTTCTGAAAAAAATCGACGCTAGGTTCTTCTTGTCTAGAGTTGAAAAGCGTTATCTTGTTGCAACAAAGCTCTTTGATACGTTTTTTGACTCAGGCGAAAATCCCGCCGCATCGTGGAACGCCTACAATATCAGGCCGCTAAAGCTGATCCTTTGCTTCAAGGTCGCAACATTACTTACCGAGGATATTGCGCGGCAATTCTGGGAAATGTTGATGGCGCGTAATGAACGACAGGCGCGCTTAATGATTCCCGGTATTTGCCATGCAACTCTTGAACGCGTGTCGATGCTGAAAGATCAAAAGTCTCGTCAGATTGTAACTGAGACCTTGTCTTGGGCTCGCGACCATCCGCAAGCTCTCGACATTTTTATTTCTGGCCGGCAAGCGAAAAACGGACACATGCCTAACATGGTTGCTTTTGGAAATTTGCTAGATGGCTTGGAGGGATTTTCAAAACGATGGAATCGCCCACTGAAAGAGATTGTTCATGATCGTCAGTCCCAGTTTGAAGGCTCCTTAGCCGAATGGCATCGGATATTTTCGAATGCCTCAGATGAACCCATCCATCGTCCTGGCGAGACAATCGTTTTTCAAAAAGTCGCTGGTTCAACGTTTAAGGTTTCGACATCGAAAGACAGCGCCGGAATTCAGATCGCCGACCTAGTGCTTTGGCTGTTTCGACAGTATCTTTCTGGAAAAACGCTGCCGAAACACTCTGCTGGCATTTTACGGTATGTTTTCAAAAAGGGCTATCAACACGATTTCTCTTTTGATGGAGTGGGGACGCAACTTGAACAACAATACCGAGAGATAATGGCAAAGGATATTCCTCCCGAAGCTTTGGCAGAGGGACGTCGTATTATCGAAGGGCAGGAAAGGCGGCGGCAGGAGCTTATTACGCTCTACGAAGAGGATGGTTTGATGCCCTATGAACGTCTGCCTGCTACAATCGTATCGCCCACGGACGACTAAACCAGCCGTAAGGTATCCGCTTTAGAAGCCAAGGTTTATGCCAAGTTCCATCGCTTTACCGGCATCCATTCTCAATCAGACGGTCTCATCTCTTTTATAGGTTAGAGCTATCCCCCTCACCAAGTTCGCCTCGCCAATCGGCTTCGCCTCTTGGGGCGAACTATCCTCTCCCACGAGGGGAGAGGTAAGGGCTCCGCGTTTACGGTCGGCTCTTGTTTCAATCTGGGCGTTCGGCGGGCTCCCTTGGTGGGAGAGGAAGCAATTTCAACGCTCAGCTTCAGCTAAGTGTTAGAAATTGCAGGTGAGGGGGTAACGCCGGGGTTTGCCGCCGTTCACTGCCCCGGCCGTCCTGTCTTGCCCTTTGTCCTTCCCTTGCGTTTCTGTTCGCCCGGATCCTCGTAGGAGCCGGCGCCGATCTTGCCGCGGAGGAGGGGGCGGGGGTCGTCGGAGCGGGTGGGGCCCTCATCCGCCCTGCGGGCACCTTCTCCCCGCTGGGGAGAAGAGGAGTCAGTCTGCCCCGCCCTTAAGCTCCTCCTTGCGTCGTCGCTGGCGGGGACCCCGCGTTCCGGCTGGCCTTCCAGCAGCGGCGAGAAGCGTTTGCTGGATTTGGCGGCGTCGGGTTTTTCCGGCAGGCTGCCGCGGGTGTTGAGCGGCTTTTCGGTGCGGCCGACGGTCATTTCGTCGAGGCTGTTCTTGCGGAACAGCGACTGGCTGTCGTCGGTCTTTCGGGCGGGCGTGGCGATGTCGCGGCCCATGGCGTCGAGGGCGGGCTTGGTGAAGGTGGACGGTTTGCGGGCCGGGCGGGTCATGTCGGTGCCCGGTCCCATATTGTCGAGATCGGGCTTGGCGAAGAGGCTGCGCCCGGGTTGATCTCCCCCCTTGTGGGGGAGATGGCCCGAAGGGTCAGAGGGGGGTATGGCGGCAAGTTCGGAGGTCGAGGTGGGCCTACCCCCCTCTGTCCTGTCGGACATCTCCCCCACAAGGGGGGAGATCGACTCGCGGCTGGCTTTGCCGCTCTTCTTTGTACTTCCACCTTCCATCGCCCTGGCCTCTTGCCGTGCCATGGGATCATCCATGACGGCGAGTTCGGCGGCCTTGAGGCGTTTGATTTCGTCGCGGAGCCGAGCGGCGGTTTCGAAGTCGAGGTCGGCGGCGGCGTTGCGCATCTGTTTTTCGAGCGCTTCGAGATGGGCGGCGAGGTTGTTGCCGACCAGGCTGGTGACGCCGCCCTTGACGCCCTTGATGCCGATATCGGCGCGGACATGGTCCTTTTCGTAGACGGAGTCGAGAATGTCGGAAATATGCGCCTTGACCGATTCCGGGGTGATGCCGTTGGCCTCGTTATAGGCCATCTGCTTTTCGCGGCGGCGGGTGGTTTCCTCCATGGCGCGGCTCATCGAGCCGGTGATCTGGTCGGCATAGAGGATGACCTTGCCGTCGACGTTTCGGGCGGCGCGGCCGATGGTCTGGACCAGCGAGGTCTCCGAGCGCAAAAAGCCTTCCTTGTCGGCATCGAGGATGGCGACGAAGCCGCATTCGGGAATGTCGAGGCCTTCGCGCAAGAGGTTGATACCGACGAGCACGTCGAAGGCGCCGAGACGCAGGTCGCGGATGATCTCGATGCGTTCCAGCGTGTCGATGTCCGAGTGCATGTAGCGGACGCGCACCCCCTGTTCGTGCAGGTATTCGGTGAGGTCCTCGGCCATGCGCTTGGTCAGCACGGTGACCAGCGTGCGGTAGCCGGCCTGGGCGGTCTCGCGGATTTCACCCAGGACATCGTCGACCTGGGTTTTTGCCGAGCGAACCTCGACCGGCGGATCGATCAGGCCTGTCGGGCGAATGACCTGTTCGGCGAAGACGCCGCCGGCCTGTTGCATCTCCCAGGCCGCCGGGGTGGCAGAGACGGCGATCGTATCGGGGCGCATGGCGTCCCATTCCTCGAAGCGCAGGGGCCGGTTGTCCATGCAGGAGGGCAGGCGGAAGCCGTATTCGGCCAGCGTCGCCTTGCGCCGAAAGTCGCCCCGGTACATGCCGCCGATCTGGCTGACGGAGACATGGCTTTCGTCGATGAACAGCAGGGCGTTGTCGGGGATATATTCGAACAAAGTCGGCGGCGGCTCGCCGGGCTGGCGGCCGGTGAGGTAGCGCGAATAATTCTCGATGCCGGCGCAGGAGCCGGTCGCTTCCAGCATCTCGACATCATAGCGGACCCGCTGTTCCAGCCGCTGCGCCTCCAGCAGGCGGCCGCCCTTCTCGAGTTCGGCCAGACGGCCCTTCAGCTCCTCCTTGATCGACTTGATCGCCTGGTTGAGCGTCGGGCGCGGGGTGACATAGTGGGAATTGGCGTAGATCTTGACGCTCTTCAGGTCGTCGGTCTTCTGGCCGGTGAGCGGATCGAATTCGGTGATACTGTCGATCTCGTCGCCGAACATCGAGATGCGCCAGGCGGCATCCTCCAGGTGGGCGGGGAAGATTTCAATGGTATCACCGCGCACGCGAAAACTGCCGCGCTGGAAATCCATGTCGCGGCGCTTGTATTGCTGGGCGACGAGGTCGGCGAGCAACTGGCGCTGGTCGAGCGTATCGCCGACCGTCATCTGGAAGGTCATGGCGGTATAGGTCTCGACCGAACCGATACCGTAGATGCAGGAGACGGAGGCGACGATGATGACGTCGTCGCGCTCGATCAGCGAGCGGGTGGCGGAATGGCGCATCCGGTCGATCTGCTCGTTGATCGAGGATTCCTTCTCGATGAACGTGTCCGAGCGGGGGACGTAGGCTTCCGGCTGGTAATAATCGTAGTAGGAGACGAAATATTCCACCGCGTTGTCGGGGAAGAAGTTCTTGAACTCGGAATAGAGCTGTGCGGCCAGCGTCTTGTTGGGCGCCAGGATGACGGCGGGCCGCTGGGTGGCCTCGATCACCTTGGCCATGGTGAACGTCTTGCCCGAACCGGTGACGCCGAGCAGGACCTGGGAACGGTCGCCGTTCGACAGGCCTTCGACGAGGTCCTTGATGGCGGTCGGCTGGTCGCCGGCGGGCTCGAAATCCGACTGCATGCGGATGGCGATGCCGCCTTCGGATTTTTCCGGGCGGGCAGGCCGGTGCGGCGTCCACAGCTTGCCGTCCTTGAACAGGGGATTGCCGCTCTCGATCAGCGCCGACAAAGCCTCGACGGTGGCGGTGACGCTTGAGGACGCCAGGCTGCCGGCCTCCTCGAGCGAGATATCGAGGCCGGAAACCGGGTTGAGCCCGGCGGCGGCGCGGGTTTTCGGGTCAGTGCTGCCGCCCATCGAGGTGCCGCGACCCGAGCGGCTGGCGGTGACCCCATCGCCGGCCTTTGCCGTTTTCGCCTTTTGCGCCTCGATCTCGACTTTCTTGCGGTGCTTGCCGGCCCTGGAGGCGACGTCGTGGCGGGTCTCGATCGTCTCGGCCTCGGCTATGCGCTGCAGTTCCTCGGCCCAGTCGGCGACGTTGGACGATAGAGGGGGCAACGACAGGGGCGCGCCTTCGAACGAGGCCTGCGGGGCTTCCTCGAAGCCGTCGGGGGCGGGGCGGAGGGATTTTTTCGGTGCTTTCGACATGGGCGGAATATGGAGAGAGTCCGGGCGAAAGTGAAGGGGTGGATGAGTACAAAAAGGCAACGAGAGGGCGGCATACTGCCAGTTTTTGACCTGTCGCGGATGCGCGCAGACGGTCCACCGCCCTTCGCCCGCGACGGCCCGACGTCCCGTTCCGGACGCCGTGCCATCATGTTAGCATGAATGCATGGACGGTTCCCGCGAATTTAATCCGCGGGACGGCCGTCCTTGAACAGGAGGTGTGTTCATGAGCGATCAGGCATTCGACGAAGCCAGGGTGGTGCCGGACGAGGCGGCGCTGGTTGCGCTGCGCACGGCGATCGGTGACTACAACGATGCGCGGCCTCGCCTCGAGCGAGCGATGGAATGGCGGCTGACGGTCGTCATGGGCGTCTATGCCGTCGCCGCCGTGACGGTTTTCTTCATGCTGGTCAACGAGATTGGCTGGGGCGAAGGGCTGGGCGCGGTGGTCGCCATCCTGTTCGGCATCGGCTGGGGGCTCTACAATGTCTGCATGAAGCCGGTCCGGGATTTTCAGCAGAACCTGCGCAATCGCATGCTGCCGCTGATCTTCGGCTTCGTCGAGGAGATGCGCTACACCAAGGGCCTTGTTCCGCGCTTCATGGAGAAGTTTCCGAAATGGGCGCTGCTGAAATACGGCGTTGCGGAGCATGACGATGCGATTTCGGGACAGTACGACGGCATGCATTTCATGCTGTCGGAAGCGGAACTGAAGACCGGCGGCAAGAACAAGACGACGCTGTTCGACGGCGTGATCTTCCATTTCTATCTCGACCGGCCGTTTCCCGGTATCCTGGCGGCGGCCAAGCGGCCGACCGGCATGCAGAAATTCGCACAGGAACTGTTCGGAACGGGCGACCTGCGCATCATCGAGAGCCACGACCCGACGATCGACGCGACGCATGAATTCCGCACCGACAACACGATGGCCGCGCGACCCCTGATCGAGGGGCCGCTGGTCAAGGCGCTCGATTATCTCTCCGACGTCTGGCGCGACGATGTCGTGCGCATTGCGCTCTCCAACCACGAATGCTTCCTGCTGGTGCCGACCAAGCGGAACTTCTTCGAACTGCCCGACATTGCGCATGACATCGATTTCGACCGGCATGTATCACCGATGATCCGGGATCTGGTGACACTGCTGGTCACCGCGCGTCTCGTCAGCCGGATCGGGATGGAGGAAGCGGCGAAAGCGCAGCACGACGCGGGGGCGAATTGACAAAGGGCATAACCTGATCCGATCATCGCCCCTGGGAGCGGGCGCGGTATCCGTGACCGATCGTCAAGCTATTCGCGACACGCTTCAGGGACCGGCATCCGGCGCATAGACCACCACCCGATTGCGCCCGTTTTCCTTCGCCCGATACAGCGCCACGTCAGCGCGCTTTTGCAGGCGCTCCGCCGACACGGCCTCGGAATTATGCGCCAGCACCGCCACGCCGATGCTCACGGTCACATACGGGATGACGCTGGAGGCGGGATTGGGAAGCGCCGCGGCTTCAATCTCGCGGCGAATTCTTTCGGCGACGGCTCTCGCCGCCTGTTCATCGGATCCCGGCAACAGGATCAGGAATTCCTCTCCGCCATAGCGGGAAACCTGATCGATCCCATCCCGCAAGCAGGCGCGAATGAGCTTTGCGACCGCGACCAGGCATCGGTCTCCCTCGGCATGTCCGAGACTGTCGTTGAGCCGCTTGAAATGATCGATATCGCACATCAGCATGGCGACGCCCTTTCCGTTCCCGATATTAGCGGTCCAGAAGGCGTGGAGCGATTGTCCCATGGAGCGCCGGTTGGCAACCCCGGTCAGGGGATCGGTTCCGGCGAGACGTTCAAGTTGCGTATTCGCGTCGGTGAGATCGGCGAGGCGATTGCGATCCCGCAATTCCAGCAGGAACGTTTTGTGCGCGAGGATATTGGCGGTTCGCCGCGCGACTACGGTCGCGAGCACGCCGATCGAGAAGAACAGCGTGTCCGAAAGGGCGCTGCCGGTCCCGATTGCCGGATTTTTGAGCTGAAACACGAGACAGAGCCCAATCGAAAAAACGGCTGTCGCCACGGCGAATAGGAGCGGAAGTGGAAATATGATGATGGCCGTCACCGCTACGAAGAGCATGATCGTCAAGTGCCGCTCATGAAATTCCGCACCGGCATCGACGCCCAAGCGGGCCAGGCAAAGGAGGATGACAAACAGGCCCGAAAGAGCCGTAAGTCTTCGCTTCCGAAGAGATGCAGGTCTGGTGAAAGCCACTGCTGTCGCAAGAGCGACCGGCGGAACGATCAATGCGGGAAGAAACATCGACATGACTGTCTCCGCCGGGAGCAGGATGGCATTGATGCCCAGCGTCAGGATATCGATGACGGCGACCCAAATCATCCAGGCGCGGATGATCTTGGAAGCCTGTGGCCACGACCGTTGCCGAAACAGTTCGGCCAGTTCCTTGTTGAGGTGAATATCACGCGTTCGACCGGCGAGTTGTCGCTCGACCTCGGCCGCCAGGGCAGGGCTCAGTTGTTGGGGTGTGTTCAGCGCTGCCACTGCTGCCGGCATGACGAAGTTCGCATTGTTCTTCACGTCCATTGCTTAGAATTAACACATGGAGATAGGTCTGGGCGACTTCTGTTCCACTAACGTAATTGCATTCTTTTTCCTGTTGCAATCTGAAACACCATAAGGGCACCAGAAAGCCGTTAGCGTGACTGCCCACCGGCGGCGCAAGTCACGGCATCGACCGACGTTCCGGGCACCGCGCCGGGATCGCTGGCCATTCGCTGGTCATGGCATGCAATTGGCTGGCAATCCCCCACGAATCCATCTTGAACTCGCGGCTGACGGAGGTACATGCTTCGCGCCGTTCACCTCGTCTCCAAGGATTCGCCCAATGCCATTTTCGCTGAATGCGGCCGCCGTCTGGCCGGTCCTGCTGTTGCTGCTGTCCAACGTCTTCATGACCTTCGCGTGGTACGGGCATCTGAAATACACGTCCTCGCCGCTCTACATGGCCATCATCGCCAGCTGGGGAATCGCGTTTTTCGAATATTGCCTTGCCGTGCCGGCCAACCGGATCGGCCACACCGTCTATTCGGCGGCGCAACTGAAGACGATGCAGGAAGTCATCACGCTTGTGGTCTTTGCCGGTTTCTCGGTGTTCTGGCTGAAGGAATCGTTGACCTGGAACCATGCCATCGGTTTCTGCCTGATCGCCGGCGGCGCGGCCTTCGTCTTCAAAGGTTAAATTTCCGCAAGGTTTCGGTTGATCCGCAGAATTGCCACAAGCATTCTCTATTCCTGACCGGGATGAAAGGGGCAAGGGCCGATGAGTCTGACGTTTTCAACCATGGCGGCGATACGCTTCGGCACGGGTTTTCGGCCGGGGCAGGTGCCACCTGAGAATGTCGAGGACATCCTCATGCAGCTCGATGCCGGGCTTCGCGCGCCTCCCGTTTTTCCGGCGGGCGGACTTGCCGCCGGGCGGCAGCGGATTTCCGATGCGGTCGCCGAACTGGCAGCCCTGCGAGAGTTCAACAAGACCGTCGACGATGTCACCAAACGCCAATATCGTGTTCGCTTCCTGACTGGCCTGAACAACACGCTGGCGAAGGACGAGCATGCCCGCTTCATGCAGGCCGTATTGTCGCCGAACGGCTTCAACGAGCGGCTGGCTTCCTTCTGGCTCAATCATTTCAGCGTCAGTTCCCGCAAGGAAGACTTTGCGCGGCTGCTGGTGTCGGTCTACGAGGCCGAGGCGATCCGGCCCCATATGGCCGGCCGCTTTGCCGATCTGGTCAAGGCGGCGGTGCTGCATCCGGCCATGCTGATCTATCTCGATCAGGTGAAATCCTTCGGGCCGTCCTCGCCGCTGGGGATGAAGCGCAAGACCGGACTCAACGAGAATCTCGGCCGCGAACTGCTGGAACTGCATACGCTCGGCGCCGGCAGCGGCTATGACCAGTCGGACGTGCGCAATGCCGCCTTCATCCTCACCGGCATGACCGTCGATCGCAGGACGTATCGGGCGCGGTATGCGGTAAACATGGCGGAACCCGGCGAGCGCACGGTGTTCGGCAAGACATATGGTGGCGATGGGCGCGGCCAGCGCGAAATCGGCGGCATGATCGAGGATCTTGTCGCGGCGCCTGAGACGCGCAGACATATCTGTCACAAGATCGCCCGGCATTTCCTCGCCGACGTGCCGCCCAGGGAAGTCGTGGATGCGATGACGACGGCCTGGGAGCGCAACGATGGCGATCTGACCGCCGTCTATGCCGCCATGCTGAAGCATCCGGCAAGCTGGCATGATGAGGGGCAGAAGGCCAAGCTGCCGTTCGATTATGTTGTGTCCGGCCTGCGGGCGCTGGGGGCGGACGAGGATGCCATGCGTGATCTGGGCCTTACCAAACCGCGGTCGGCGAATCCTGCCATGGATGAGGGGATGAAGCCGGCGCAGGCGGAGAATGTCGATCCGATGCCGGCCGATCCATCGATCCGCAAGGTGCGGCCCAACCCGCTGACCGTGCAGGCCGTGGCCCGGCTCGGGCAGCCGCTCTGGCGGCCGCCGAGCCCGGCCGGGTTCGACGACGGTTTTGCCGCCTGGATCGCCGGCGGGCCGCTTGCCGACAGGATTGCCTGGGCGCGGCTGGCGGCCACCAGACTGGGTGGCGACCACGATCCGCGCACTTTTCTGCGGGAAGCGCTGCGGGATGCGGCCCGGCAGGATACGATCGATATCGTCTCGAAGGCGCCCAATCGGCAGATGGGGCTGGCACTCGTGCTGGCGTCGCCGGAATTCAACAGGAGATAGGCCCGATGGAGAGCAAAGACCGGATGACGATCAGCCGCCGCGCTTTCCTGACCTCGGCCTGCTGTGCGGCCGCCGCACCGCTGATGACATCGATGACGCTGGCCGCAGCACCCGGCGACAAGCGGCTGATCACCATCATCCTGCGCGGCGCCATGGACGGGCTGCATCTGGTCCAGCCTTACGGCGATCCCTTGTTGCGGCGTTATCGCCCGACACTGGCGATGACGCCGGATACGGGCCTGATCGATCTCGATGGCTTCTATGGGCTCAATCCGCATGCGAAGGACCTGCTGCCTCTGTGGAAGCGCGGTGAACTGAGCTTCGTGCAATCGGTCTCGACGCCCTATCGTGACGCCCGCAGCCATTTCGACGGGCAGGACGTTTTGGAAAATGGCGGCATTAGCGTCGGCGACGAAAAGACCGGCTGGCTGAACCGGGCGCTGTCGACCATCCCTTCCGCCTCGTCGCGAAAAGCCATCGACGTCAACAGTTCGGCCGAGCTTCTCTTGTCGGGCGTGAATGATGTCGAGGTCTGGTCGCCGCGCACCGATTTGGCAATGCAGACGGACGAACGGAACTTCTTCGAGCGGCTTTACCGCAACGATCCCCCGTTCGCGAAGGCAATGGCGGATGCCGGTACCACCGATTTTTCCGCCGATGCACTCTATGCCGACGTCAAGCGCGGCGCACGGGCCGCCGACGTGGCGCGGCTGGCGGCGGGCATGCTGATGCAGGATTACCGCATCGCCAGTTTCTCGATCACCGGATGGGACACCCATGCGGGCCAGAAGAACGCCTTCAGGGCGCCGGCGGCGGAACTGACGACCGCGATCCAGACGATCCGCCAGACCCTGTCGCCGGATGTCTGGCGCCAGACGATCGTCGTCGCCATCACCGAATTCGGCCGCACCGTGCATGAAAACGGCTCCGGCGGCACCGACCACGGCACCGGCGGCATGGCGGTGATCGCCGGCGGCGGCATCGACGGCGGCAAGGTGATCGGCCGCTGGCCGGGGCTGGACGAGGCCAGCCTGCTCAACGGCCGCGACCTGATGCCGACCGGCGACGTGCGCGAATTGGCGGCGGCGATGTTGCACCGTCAGTTCGACATCTCGCCCGGCAGCCTGACCGGCACGATCTTCCCCGGTCTCGATTTCAACCGGTCGTCGATCTATCTCAAGTCGGTGTAGCGGGGCTGTCCGCTCAATCCAAAAGATCGAACGCCCGAAAAATCCAGATGACCTGATAGGTGAGGCCGGCCATCAGGAAGACGGCGTGGAAGCGCCTGTTCGGGATGATCGCGGCGATGATGCACAGGGCGATATAGGCGGCGTTGCGCAGCGGATATTCCAGCCCGTAGGACAGGAAATAAGCCTTGCCCTTCAGCGCGGTGTCGATGAGATCGAGGGTGTAGGCGAGCGCAAGGAACCCGAAGAACCAGGCGCGGCGGGACATGAAATAGTGTTCGTAACCACTGTAATCCTCCATGGTCGTCGGAAACAGGAGGACGCAGAGGAAGAAGAAGATGCAGCAATAGGCGATGACGAACAGATAAACGCTGAAGTCGATCACCGGCACCATGTGCAGCCGGTATTCCCACCACCAGAAATAGATCAGGTACAGGAACATGAAGAGCACCCAGCCGAGGTGCAGCCAGTAGATCCTGGTCTTGCCGGGGTGCTGGACGAAGATGGCGAGCCCGCTCAGAAGCCGCGCCATCGACAGGCTGATGACCATGCCCATGACAACGCGGATATGGGAGAAGATTTGCGGATCGACGGGCTGTTCCATCGCTAGGGTCCCTCGCTATCTGGCTGGGTTCAGGCTTCCGGGGGAACCGGTTTCGGATGGCCGTTCTCGTCGAGCGCCACCATGACGAACAGCGCGTCGGTGACCTTGTCCATGCGGTCGGAGAGATAGCGCTGGGCCCAGGCCTCGACCTTCAGCGTCATCGAGGTGCGGCCGACCTTGACGACATCGGTATAGATACAGAGCGTATCGCCGATCTTCACCGGCATTTCGAAGGCCATTTCCTTGACGGCGGCGGTGACGACGCGCCCGCGGGCGCGCTCGGCGGCGCGGATGCCGCAGGACAGGTCCATCTGCGCCATGACCCAGCCGCCGAAGATATCGCCGGCGGCGTTGGCGTCGGCCGGCATTGCCAGCGTGCGTAAGGTCAGGTCGCCGTTCGGCTTGGTCATGTCCATCATCTCCGTTCGAATCCGATGTAACCCGAGGGGACGGGATCGGAAAAGACCCTACAGCGCCGCGCGGCAAATATGACGCGCGAAGGTCGCTGTAGCACTTTAAATATGCAGCAGGCTGAAATATCCGCCGGCAACGGGCGCCGATGATCATAACGGGCAGGATTTGCATGTTTCGGCCGCCCGGGCGGAGGGGGCGGAAACGATTGCCAGCACTGCCCCCACGAGGATTCCACGGCCAATGACAACTTCTGATATTCGCCGATGGCGGGGAGGATGTATCCCTGGATTGAACCTTAACGGAAGGTAAGCGAAAACACATCAATTTTAGCAGTCATCCGTTAGGAAGTTGGCAAATTCCGGTCCGTATCCTTCGCCTTACGAAGATTTGAGGGGGGATTGGGTTCAATGAAATATTTCCGCATTTCCGTGCGCCTTTATGCGCTGGTGGCTTTGGCGCTTGTGACCATGGCCGCCGTCATGACGCTCGGCCTGTTCCAGGAGCAGGACAAGCTCGTGGCACAGCGCAAGGCCATGCTCGAAGCCATGAACGAGAACGCGGTGACCGTTTTCGAAGCTTATTACAAACAGCAGCAAGCCGGCACGCTCAGTCAAGCGGATGCGCAGGCACGCGCCATCGAGGCCATCAGCGCGATGCGCTACCAGGATAGCGGATATTTCTGGATCAACGACATGCATCCGAAGATGGTGATGCATCCGATCAAGCCGGCGATGAACGGCACCGATCTGACCGAAAACAAGGATCCGAACGGCAAGCATCTGTTCGTCGAATTCGCCAATACGGTGAAGGCTTCCGGCAAGGGCTTTGTTGACTACTACTGGCCGAAGCCCGGCGCCGAGGAGCCGGTCCTGAAATATTCGCATGTGGCCGGCTTTGCGCCCTGGGGCTGGGTGGTCGGTACCGGCGTCTATGCCGATGACCTGGCGGCCATGTTCCGCGAGGGACTGATCCGGGTCGCGGTCATCTGCGCGGTTGCGGCTCTCATCATCCTGCTTGCCGCCCTCTCGATCGTGCGCAGTGTCGTCGGCCCGGTCGAGCGCCTGAAGGCTTCGATGCGCGCCATCGCCGACGAAGATGTTTCCGGCGATGTTCCCGAGACCGACCGCAAGGACGAGATCGGCCAGATGGCCGGCGTGCTGGTGGTTCTGCGCGATTCGGTCAAGGAGCGCATTGGCCTGCGTGAACGTGAAGCCGAGCAGCAGAATCGTCTCGACGACGAGCGCCGCATCAACGAAAATCGCCTGCAATCCGGCGCCCAGGCACAGGCCGATGCCATGGCCACAGTCGGCGGAGCGCTCGAAAAGCTGGCGAGCGGCGACCTGACGGCGGAAATTGGCCGGATCGCGCCGGAATATTCCAAGCTGCGCGACGACTTCAACACGGCGGTCAACGCGCTGCGTGGCGTCATCCAGTCGATCGCCCAGTCGACCGACGTGGTGTACGAAAGCGCCGGTGACATTTCGGAAGCGGCCAACAACCTGTCGCGCCGGACCGAACAGCAGGCCGCTGCACTCGAGGAGACGGCCGCGGCCCTCGACGAAATCACCTCGACGGTCAGGAGCGCCTCCGAACGGGCTTCCGAAGCGCGCGAAATGGTCAACGAGACCAAGGGAAGCGCTGCAAAGTCCGGCGACATCGTGCGCAATGCGGTCGCCGCCATGAGCAGGATCGAAGGTTCGTCGACCAAGATCAGCCAGATCATCGGCGTGATCGACGAGATCGCCTTCCAGACCAACCTTCTGGCGCTGAATGCCGGCGTCGAGGCGGCGCGTGCCGGCGAAGCCGGTCGTGGCTTCGCGGTCGTGGCGCAGGAAGTGCGCGAACTGGCGCAGCGTTCCGCCGGTGCGGCCAAGGAGATCAAGGAACTGATCCGCAATTCCGCCACCGAAGTCGAGACCGGCGTGTCGCTGGTGCGCTCGACCGGCGACGCGCTGATGGAGATCGAGGGCCTGGTCAACCGCGTCAACGAGCATGTCGCGTCCATTGCAACGGCGGCCCGCGAACAGGCGACCGGCCTGGCGGAAGTCAACACCGCCGTCAACAGCATGGATCAGATGACCCAGCAGAACGCCGCGATGGTCGAGGAGACCACGGCGGCGAGCCAGACGCTGGCGCAGGAAAGCCGCGAGCTGAAGAGCCTGCTGCAGACCTTCCGCCTCTCCGGCGACGCAAGCCAGAAGGGCTACAGCCGCGCAGCCTGATCATTCAAAAGACGGAAATGCCGATTGCCCGCGTTCGAAAGGACGCGGGCTTTTTCTTGGGTTCCGACACCTGGCGCTGCCGCATTGTCCCGAAACCGGATCGCGATTTTGCGTTACGCGCCTTGACGCTGCTCCAATTGCCGGGAGAATGGCGCTGTGATTCAAGGAGTTGCGGCGGCCGATCCCATGAAAACGGGAGACGCCTTCATCCAAAGGGAGGACTTTTCATGGTGCCGTTTCAACGCGCCCTTATCCGCATCGGCGCTTTGGCTGCGCTGTCGCTGGCGACACTCACGGCCTGCACGGTTGTCGATGAGGGCGGTGGTGGTCCGCGTCCTCGCCCCGAGCCGTCTTTCCCGCAGATGTGCACGATGGAATATGATCCGGTCTGCGCCAGCGATAACGGACGGCGCCGGACATTCTCCAATTCCTGCCAGGCGCGAGCCGACGGCTATCGCATCGTCGGGCGCGGCGAGTGCCGCCCGGAGCGTCCCGATTTTGGCAATGATCGGCCGCAGGTCTGCACCCGCGAATATGATCCGGTTTGCGCGCGCCAGGGTCGGCGCGAGCAGACATTCTCGAATGCCTGCATGGCTGAAGCGCAAGGGTTCCGGGTGATTTCCAACCGTGAATGCCGAGGTGCGGATACGCGGCCGGTCGATGACAGGGACATGCGCCCACCGGAAAGCCGGCCGGGCCGAAATCCCGAAAGCCGTCCGCAGCGGGCCTGCACGCGGGAATTTGCACCGGTCTGCGCCCGTCAGGGCCGCCAGCGTCAGACCTTCCCGAATGCCTGCACGGCCGAGGCGGAAGGTTTTCGCGTGATCGACAACAATCCCTGCCAGTAAGGCCGGACTTTTGTTGAAGCCAGGCCGTCTTCCATCTCGGGAGGCGGCTTCTTTTCCATGATCTCGGGATCCATGCAATGCGCATCCTTTCGCTGAACACCTGGGGTGGAAGGCTGCATGAGCCGCTGGTCGACTATCTCGCTCGTGTCGATGCGGATGTGCTCTGCCTGCAGGAAGTGGTGCGTACGCCGGACAGGCCGGCTGGCTGGCTCGCCTATCGCGATATCGATGTCGAACTGCCGCAGCGGGCCGCGCTGTTCGAAGAGATCGCCGCCCTGTTGCCTGACCACCAGGCTTTTTTCGCACCCACCGCACGCGGGCTTCTGCATGATGGCGATACACCGGTTTTCTCGGAATTCGGGCTCGCCACCTTCGTGCGCAAATCGCTGGCGGTGATCGGTCAGGCGACGGATTTCGTCCTTGGCGCGTTTTCGCCGGATGGCTGGGGACCACATCCGCGGGCCCGCAACGCGCAGTGCCTGCGGCTGTTCGACTATGACGACGGCTTCGCGATCACCGTCGCGCAGATGCATGGATTGCGGGATCTGGCCGGCAAGGGCGACACGCCGGCACGCGACGCTCAGACCAGGGCTCTGATGGCGCTGATCCGTCGCATCTGGCCGGGCGACGAGCGGCTGGTCGTCTGTGGCGATTTCAACATCCTGCCCGATAGCGCCATGTTTCCCGCCCTTGCAGAACTGGGGCTGACCGATCTCGTCGTGCCGCGCGGCCACACGGATACACGGACATCCTATTATATGAAGCCGGGCCGTTACGCCGATTACATGCTGGTGACGCCGGACGTGGAGGTCATCTCGTTCGATGCCGTGGCGCAGCCGGAAGTGTCCGATCACCGGGCCTTGCTGCTGGAGATGCGGTAGGGGCGGCTTACCGAACCCTCCGAGCATGCCATTGCTGGTACCGGTGCCGAAAGGCTTCGTTTACCCTGTTTGCATAAAATCCTCAGCCATGACGGCCTTTCGCGGCCCGCGCCCGCCTTTCGACACAGGCGGCAAGCAGGCTGGAGAAGGCGTGGGGCGAGTGCGGATGATGCATTTCGATGCATCTTTAGAGGCGGCAATCAGGTATGGCGTATGTTTCCCTTTTCCGTCGGCCGGTACTGGCTGTCGTGCTGTCGCTTTCGATGGCTGGCTGCTCGACCGATGATTTGAGCCCGTCCGCCCGGATCGATTCATCCGCGCGGGTCAGCGCCATTCCTCCGGTGCGCGAGGGGCGGGTGCCGCGCGAAGCCGCCTATCCTGTACAGGAAGCGCCGGTCGCGACCTTCTCGGAAAATTCTGACGATGCCGTGCCTGTCGATTCGCGGGCGCAGGCGACCAGCCAGCGCCTGCCGATGATTGACAGCGAGCCCGACAATGGCGGCCGGCAATCGCTCGGTGCGACGCAGTCGATGACCGTGCCGCCGGAGGGCGTCAACATGGATGCGATGCTGGGTGTCGCGCCGGCATCGCAACCGGTTGTCGGTCTTGCCGAGGAGCAGAACCGTGAAATCGCCGAGGGCAACGCCAGCCAGCCGGTCGTCGGAGGTATCGGCAGTGAGAATGTCGCGCTCCTGAGCGGGCAGCAGGCATCTCAAGGCGCTGTCGATGCCGATCCGGGTTACGATCCCGACCTGCCGCCGCTGAGCCCGGAGAAGATTGCCGCCGAGGAAGCGCGCAAGGCGCAGTTCCTTGACCAGCAGCAACGCGTCATGCTGCAGAAGCGTCAGGTACAGGAGGAGCGGCAGGTCGCTTTCCTGCCGCGCGCCGAAAACCCGGTTTCCGAGCCGGATTTCACCGGCCGCATGCCGGCCTCCGAAGTCGCCTGCCGGCAGCGGCTGAAGAAGCTCAAAGTCGAATTCACCGACATCCCGCGCATTTCCAACGGCAAGGCCTGCGGCATCGATTATCCAGTCGAGCTTACGGGCCTGTCAGGCGGCATCGAGGTCAAGCCGGCGGTCAAGCTCAATTGCGAGGTGACGGAAGCCTTCGCCAAGTGGGTGAAGAACGAATTGGCGCCATCGGCACGCTATCGCTACCTCTCCGGCATCAAGCAGATCAAGCCGCTCGGCGGCTACTCCTGTCGGACGATGAACTCGCGGCGCGGCAATCCGATGTCGGAACACGCCCATGGCAACGCCATCGACGTCGGCAAGTTCGTGCTCAATTCCGGCAAGGAAATCGACGTGCGCAAGCCCGGCTTTTTCGCCTTCCGCGAAAAGGGACTGCTCAAGGCGGTACGCAGCGACAGCTGCAAATATTTCAACACCGTGCTCGGCCCCGGCAGCGATCCGCATCACAAGGACCACTTCCACTTCGACCTCAGAAGCCGCAAGTCCGGCTACCGCCACTGCGACTGACGCCTGGATGCGCAAAAAAATGGCCGGCATCGCGCCGGCCGAAATGAACCTGCCCGAAGGGGGGACTGCGGATCGGTTCGTGCAAATCATACGAGCGTAGAATGTGTTCCACGAAGCGAACATGCGATATGACCGTCACGGTTTGATGACAGATGCGGGGATCGTGGGTGCCTGTGTCGGGTGCGAATTTTTTTTCGATTCTTTCTCATTTTTCAGCTGAAATTCGCTGCGGGACGCCCCATATAAGGCACTCCTTCCGCACCCGTCCCCTCCGGAATCCCGTTTCATGGCCCCCATCGTTTCCGTTTCCAATCTCGTGAAGACCTATGCATCCGGTTTTCAGGCGCTGAAGAATGTCAGCCTGGATATCGAGGAGGGAGAGATTCTCGCGCTGCTCGGGCCGAACGGCGCCGGCAAGACGACGCTGATCTCGATCATCTGCGGCATCGTCAATCCGTCCGGCGGCACGGTGCTGGTCGGCGGCCATGACGTCGTCAGGAATTTTCGCGCGACGCGGTCGATCATCGGCCTTGTGCCGCAGGAACTGACGACGGACCAGTTCGAGACGGTCTGGAACACGGTTTCCTTCTCGCGCGGCCTGCACGGCAAGAAGCCGGATCCGGCGCATATCGAGAAGGTGCTGAAGGATCTGTCGCTCTACGACAAGAAAGACAACATGCTGCGCGAGCTCTCCGGTGGAATGAAGCGCCGCGTGCTGATCGCCAAGGCGCTCTCCCACGAACCACGCATCCTGTTTCTCGACGAGCCGACGGCGGGCGTCGACGTCAACCTGCGCAAGGACATGTGGAAGGTGGTCGAGACGTTGCGCGAGACCGGCGTCACCATCATCCTGACGACCCATTACATCGAAGAGGCCGAGGAGATCGCCGACCGCGTCGGCGTCATCAACGGCGGAAAGATCCTCTTGATCGAGCAGAAAACGGAGTTGATGAAGAAGCTCGGCCGCAAGCAGTTGCGCGTCGATCTCGCCGAGCCGATCGCGGCCATTCCAGAGGCGTTGTCCTCCTACACTCTGACGATCGAGGACGAGGGGCATTCGTTGATCTACGACTACGACACGTCTGGCGAGAGGACCGGCATCACGACGCTTTTGACTGCATTGGCTGAGGCGGGCATCCGGCTCAAGGACATCTCGACGCGACAGAGTTCGCTCGAGGATATTTTCGTGGAACTGGTGGGAGCGCAGGCATGAATCTCGAAGCGGTCAAGTCGATCTATTTCTTCGAGATGGCGCGCACCCGGCGCACGCTTTTGCAGAGCGTTGTTTCCCCGGTCATCTCCACCTCGCTCTATTTCATCGTCTTTGGCGCTGCCGTCGGGTCGCGTATCCAGGAGATCGAAGGAGTGTCCTACGGAGCCTTCATCACGCCAGGCCTGATCATGCTGACGCTCCTGACGCAGTGCATCGGCAACGGTTCCTTCGGTATCTATTTCCCGAAATTCACCGGCACGATCTATGAACTCCTCTCCTCGCCGGTGTCGATGACGGAGATCGTGCTCGGCTATGTCGGGGCGGCGGCGACCAAGGGCATGATGATCGGCCTGATCATCCTCGCAACCGCCTGGTTGTTCGTCGATCTGTCGATCGCCCATCCGTTCGTCATGCTGTTGTTCTTCGTACTGACGGCCGTGACCTTCAGCCTGTTCGGCTTCATCATCGGCATCTGGGCCAAGGATTTCGAGCAGCTGAACCTGATCCCGATGCTGGTCATCCCGCCGCTCGTCTTCCTCGGCGGCAGCTTCTACTCGATCGACATGCTGCCGCCCTTCTGGCAGGCGGTCAGCCATTTCAACCCGGTGCTTTACCTGATCAGCGGCTTCCGCTGGAGCTTCTTCGAAATCGCTGACGTCAATCCGGTGATCAGCCTCGTAATCATCATCGGGTTTCTGGCGGTGCTGATGGGATTGCTGACGTGGATATTTAAGACGGGGTATCGGCTGCGGAACTGATTGGGTGCTTGTTGAAATGTTGAGGTCAGGGACAATCCGGCTTCAGCGGTGTTCGATTCGATAGCTGGATATACCGATGGCCGAGACTGAATTTGCCGTTGCTGAACAGCGGTTGATGGATATCCTCATTGCCGTTTTTTCCATAGCGAGCATCGCCATCCACGATAAGAGCAGTTTGGTCGAGGATGTTTCCGAACTGCACGACCGTCTGATGAGGGCTCGCCGCAATTTTTTGTAAAATCCCGCTCCTTTTCCAAAGAAGGTTTTTTGATCAAATGGATTGAGCCAAAGAGCGGTTTCTCAAGATATACCGTTGATCAATTTGCGGGGGACGGTCATCTGACACTGCGGACGGTGCCTCTCCAGATTTCGGATAAGACCATCTTCAAACTGTCGGTCTCCTATCAAAGTTTTTTTGTCAATTATCACGGCACTCATGTCGGCCCTTCGGACGAATTGAAATTGTTCTACAAGAACCTTGTTAGAGATGCGTCCAAGAAAACCAAAAATACAGAGATCTGGCCGGGCCGATTTATGAGCATTCAAAAGGATTTGCTGGAAGAAAATCCTGCTGTCTTAGAGACAATACTGGCGCCGTTTCGGCGGTCATAGCTAAGCCGGCTAACGCTTCGCGATCATCATCGCGTTTTTGGCGGTGCTTGAGACGCCGTCGATATGGATTTTTCGGGCGGTCTATCGACGGAATTGAGTAGGCCGTGGCCTATCTCCCCCTTGGCGGGGAGAAAGCGATTTCAGCATCTTAGTTTGAGCTAAGTGCTGGAAATTGCAAGAGAGGGGGTAGGTCCGGAAACAGGAACGATCCCCTCACCAACAAAATCTAACACTTAGCCTGCGGCTAAGGTGTTGATTTTGTATCCTCTCCCGCAAGGGGAGAGGACCTCAATCCCGCAACCGCAATTCATCCGTCTGCATCTGCAGGAAATCCAGTGTCGAGAGGAAGCTCATGCCGAGCAGGCTCTGGTCGAGCATCCCGTCCTGCGTGATCATGGCCTTGACGTCCTTACGCACGATCGGGCCGATCGAGACTTCGGCGAGCGTTACCGGTGCTGCAAGAGCAACACCGTTGGCAGTCGTAACGAATTGCGTGAAGGAAAGGTCGCTCTGACTGTAGCCGAGCTTCATGGCGTCTTCCCAGGACAATGCGATACTGCTTGCCCCAGTATCCACCAGCATCGACACCGAGCGCCCGTTGATTGCGACATTCGTTTCGAAATGACCATTTTGCAGCTTGTGCAGCACCACCTCTTGAATGCCCTCGCTGTCGGTAAACACCGTGGCCCGGCCGGGAATGATACCGGCAATCATTCGGCTGCTGACGTTTTCGAGGTCTGACCTATAGATGTAGGCGGCCATCAAGGCCAAGACGATAAGAACCCACAGACCAAAGCTGCGAACCTTGGTTCCAAGCTCGTCGCGACGCACTACGCCTGCAGCTATCACCGCGCCCACAATGCCAAGCATCACCAATCGTCCAAATTCGTCGTTGGTCAGCCCGAAAATTTTGCCGTTTTGATGATTGTAGAGAAGCACGAGGAAGCCAATAGCGAGGGCAGCGAATACGAATATCAAGCGCATTATTCGTTTCCTACCCGTTCGCGTGCCATGCGCGTCCGGCGTGTCTCACGGCGCGGCTTGCGTTCGACCGTTTCCAGCCGCGCGGGCAGGCTTGCCATGATGGAGCGGCGTTCTTCCGATGTGTAGAGCGTCCAGGCGCCGATCTCGTCGCTGGTGCGACCGCAGCCGAAGCAATATCCGGTTTTCATGTCGATCGAACAGACGAGAATGCAGGGCGATTCCATGGAGGCGTGGCGTCCGGACTGAAGAGCAGTTTCAAACTATATCGGCGTTTCAGAGGGCCAGTGCAAGGGCGGCGAGAACGGCGATTTCCGTCAATTGTTGTGTGGCGCCGATTGTATCGCCCGTATGGCCACCGATCTTGCCGTCGACGATTTCGCTGAAGGCGGGCACGGTTGCGGCAAAAGCCGCGATGGCCAGCACTGCCGACAGCAGCGACGCGCCGGACAGGAACAGGAGGAGGGCCGCTGAAACCACGCCGATCACCAGCGCCGCCGTGACCGATGAGGCGTCCGGTTGGCCGGCGGAAGCCGCCACGCCGTCGCGCCGGGCGGGCGGTAGGCGCGACCAGTGCCAGACCATGGCCGTGCGGCTGAGCGCCGCCGTTGCCAGAACGAGGAGACCGGCGCCACTCGGGGTCACCAGCGGCAGGACAGCCGACAGGGCGGAGACGCGCAGGCCGAAGGACAGGATGAGGGCGACTGCGCCATAGGAGCCGATGCGGCTGTCCTTCATGATCAGAAGCGCGCTTTCCTTGGTCTTGCCGCCGCCAAGGCCGTCTGCCGTGTCGGAAAGTCCATCCTCATGCAGGGCGCCGGTGATCAGCGCCTGGATGGCGACAGCGACGAAGGCGGTGAACAGGGGCGACGCGTTGATGGCGGTGAAGATCGATACGATCGCCGCCGCCGGCAGCACGATCAACAGCCCCGCGATCGGAAAGGCGCGGACGGCCCGGCTGAGGCGGCCGTCGAAATTGACGAAATGGCGCTGCGGCATGTGGATGCGGCTGAGAAACGCAACCGAGCGTGCCACATCATCGATGAAGTCGCGGATATCGAACATAGATGCTCCCACATGGCCGTTTCGCGCCCGCGAATCGGTGATTTCAAACCGATCATGCGACGGCGACACGAAGCGGCGCAAATGCCGTTGCCGGAATTGCCGGCGCGCTCTATGAGGAAGCACCTTCGCGGAGCCTGACGCCCGCCGACGACGAGACGAGACAAGGATAGAATCATGAGTGCCAGCGGCCTGCCGTTCGACGATTTCCGGGAACTGTTGCGCAACCTGCCGGGTCCCGACGGCGCGGCTCTGGCGACGGCGCGCGATCGCGATGCGCAACTGACCAAGCCGCCGGGCGCGCTCGGGCGGCTCGAGGAAATCGCCTTCTGGCTGGCGGCCTGGACGGGCAGGGCGCCTGCGGTCAACCGGCCGCTGGTGGCGATCTTCGCCGGCAATCACGGCGTCACCAAACAGGGCGTCACGCCATTCCCGCCGTCGGTGACGGCGCAGATGGTGGAGAATTTCGCAGCTGGCGGCGCTGCCATCAACCAGATCTGCGTCAGCCACGATCTCGGGTTGAAGGTCTTCGATCTGGCGCTGGAATATCCGACCGGCGACATCACCGAAGAGGCGGCCCTTTCCGAGCGCGACTGTGCCGCGACCATGGCCTTCGGCATGGAAGCGGTGGCTGGCGGCACGGACTTGCTCTGCATCGGCGAGATGGGCATCGGCAACACGACGATCGCGGCCGCCATCAACCTGGCGCTCTATGGTGGCACGGCCGAGGACTGGGTCGGGCCGGGTACGGGATCGCAGGGCGAGGTGCTGGCCCGCAAGATCGCCGCCGTAGACAAGGCCGTCGCGCTGCATGCCGATCATCTGGGTGACCCGCTCGAAGTGCTGCGCCGTCTCGGCGGCCGCGAGATCGCCGCCATGGCCGGCGCGATCCTTGCCGCGCGCATGCAGAAGATCCCGGTCATCATCGACGGTTACGTCGCAACAACGGCCGCAGCCATCCTCAAGGCCGCCAATCCGGCCGCGCTCGATCATTGCCTGATCGGTCATGTCTCGGCGGAACCCGGACACATGGCAGCGATCGAGAAGCTCGGCAAGACGCCGCTGCTGGCGCTCGGCATGCGGCTGGGCGAAGGCACCGGCGCTGCCCTTGCCGCCGGTATCGTCAAGGCGGCGGCCGCCTGCCATTCCGGCATGGCGACTTTTGCGCAGGCCGGTGTCAGCAACAAGAGTTGACGTCTCGTCATTCGGCGGGAATCATGCATCCGACACCGTTAATCGCTGGCGTTGTGGGTTGTTCTGTCGTGCCGGGGCTTGATAGGTCCTGTCTTCTCCCCTATTCGGGTGCGGCATTGTCTATCAACTGCCGCATGCATCGTCCGTGTTCACGGCGCATTCAGGCTGATGTCAGTATCGCGTGTTTCCTGCAGCACTTGGCTGAGCGACGGAGCAAGCATGTATTCGGACAGGAACTATCGCGACATGGGCAGTGAAAAGCCGGTAAAAAAGCTGACGGGAATCCGGCATTTCTTGGCCGCCGCGACCTATTCCTTCGGCGGCGCCAAACGTCTTCTGGGCGAAGCGGCGTTTCGCCATGAACTCGGCGCCTTTGTCGTCGCGATGATCGCTTTCGTCATCAGCGGCGCGAACCTGTTTCAATATGTCGCGATGCTGGTGCTTTTCCTCCTGATGATTGCCTTCGAGGCGCTGAACACGGCGATCGAGGAAATCGTCGATCGTGTTTCCCCTGAAATCTCCGAAATGGGCAGGAACGCCAAGGATCTCGGATCGCTGGCCTGCCTTTGCCTGATCCTTGCCAATGGCGGGTACGCCATCTACGTCGTGTTCCTGTCCAACATCTTCGCCGTCTGACGCGGGAAAAACCCTTGGGCACAGGGTGAAAAGCCAGGTCGCGATCTTATTCCCTCTGACAGTCTCAAAATAATGTGAGAGGGTCGGGCGCCGGAATGGGTCGATCAAAGTTGACTATTCAAATCATGATTATATACCGGCTGCACCGGACATTCAGGGTCTGGATAAACTTTGAGAGGCTGTCATGAAAATTTCCTTCCCGCGTTCCGCCGGTTCCTTCTCGCTGTCGGCGACACTCATTGGTGCGTCGATGCTGGTGCTGGGCGCGACTGCCGCCCATGCCGACGACGATATCGGCATCGTGGTCTACAATGCCCAGCATGAAAGCCTCGGCGTCGCCTGGGCCGAAGCCTTCACCAAGGAAACCGGCATCAAGGTAACGTTGCGCAAGGGCTCCGACATGGAGTTCGCCAACCAGATCGTCCAGGAAGGTGCAGCATCGCCGGCCGACGTCTTCCTGACCGAAAATTCGCCGGCCATGGCGCTGGTGGATGGTGCCGGCCTGTTCGAGCCGGTCGCGGCCGAGACGCTGGCGCAGGTACCGGAAAACTTCCGTCCGTCCAACGGCCACTGGACGGGCGTTGCCGCGCGCTCGACCGTCTTTGCCTATGACAAGACCAAGCTGACCGAAGACAAGCTGCCGAAGTCGCTGCTGGATCTTGCCGATCCAAGCCGGAAGGGCCGCTGGGCCGCGTCTCCGTCGGGCGCCGATTTCCAGGCGATCGTCAGCGCGCTTCTGGCGCTGAAGGGCGAAGAGGCAACTGCGTCCTGGCTGAAGGCAATGAAAGAGAACTTTACCGCCTACAAGGGCAACTCGACAGCCATGAAGGCCGTCAATGCCGGCGAAGTCGAAGGTGCCGTGATCTATCACTACTATTATCTCGGCGACCAGGCGAAGACGGGAGAGAACTCGAAGAACGTCGCGCTGCATTATTTCAAGAACGAGGACCCGGGCGCTTTCGTCAGCATTTCCGGCGGTGGCGTGCTCGCCGCCAGCCAGCACAAGGAAAACGCCCAGAAATTTCTCGCCTGGGTGACGGGCAAGGGCGGGCAGGGCATCCTGCGTGACGGCACTTCGTTCGAATATGCTGTCGGCAACGGTGAAGCCTCCAACGCATCGCTGGTGCCGCTGGCAGACCTGCACTATCCGAAGGTCGATCCGGCCACGCTCAACAGCGCAAAAGTCACGGACCTGATGACGGCGGCCGGTCTGCTGTGATAGGCAGCCTTTGATCGATCGTAAACCTGAACGGAAATCTCCGCTTAGTTTTTGATCTTCGACTATAAAGGACATTCGCAGTCGCTCCCTGGAAGGCCGGCTGCGAATGTCGATTTCGTTTGAAAGCAGCCCCTTGAGCGCCAACGCGTTTCCCGCCGAATTGTCTTCCACTGCGCGCCGGTTGCTGACCGCCGCCCGTGGCAGGACGCGTGTCCCCTATCTCTGGGTCACCGTTGTCGCGGCGCTGGTTTCCCTCGTCAGTCTCGTGCCGCTCGGCTTCATCGCCGTCATCACCGTGCAGACGGGCTGGGAAACGGCGGCGAAGCTGGTCTTTCGCGGACGCGTCGGCGAATTGCTGATCAATACGGCACTCCTGGAAATCTGCACCCTGCCACTCACCGTCGTTTTGTCCGTGGCGCTCGCCTGGCTGACGGAGCGGACGGATCTTCCCGGCGCCCGCATCTGGTCCTGGCTGGCGGTCGCGCCGCTCGCTGTGCCCGCCTTCGTGCATTCCTATGCCTGGATGAGCCTCGTGCCCGGTTTGCATGGGCTGACCGGTGGCGTGCTGGTTTCGGTGCTCGCCTATTTTCCCTTTCTCTACCTGCCGGTCGCCGCACAGTTGCGGCGGCTCGACCCTGCGATCGAAGATGCGGCGGCTTCGCTCGGGCTCAATCCGCGGCAGGTCTTTTTCCGGGCGATCCTGCCGCAATTGCGGCTGGCCATCTGCGGGGGTTCGCTCCTGGTCGGGCTGCATCTTCTGGCCGAATACGGCCTTTACGTGATGATCCGTTTCGACACGTTTTCGACCGCCATCGTCGACCAGTTCCAGTCGGCCTTCAACGGACCGGCGGCCAACATGCTGGCCGGCGTGCTGGTGGCGTGCTGCCTGCTGCTGCTGATCATCGAGGCGATCCTGCGCGGCCGCGAACGGTACGCACGTGTCGGCTCCGGTGCCGCGCGTCCGGCCGACAAGCGTGTCCTCGGTTGGCTCGCGGTTCCAGCGCTGGTGCTGAATGTCGCAGTCGCGGCGCTCGCGCTCGGCGTGCCCTTCTTTACGCTCACCCGTTGGCTCTATATCGGCGGAACGGAGATCTGGCGGGTGGATCTCGTCGGCAATGCCTTTCTCCAGACTGTCATCCTGGCGATTGCCGGCGGCGTGCTGGCGACGATCGCGGCCGCGCCGATGGCCTGGCTGTCGGTCAGGGCGCCCGGCCGGCTACAGCGGGTCTTCGAGGCCTGCCACTATTATGTCGGTTCGCTGCCGGGCGTGGTCGTGGCGCTGGCGCTGGTGACGATCACCGTGCGGCTGGTCTTGCCGCTCTACCAGACATTCGCGACCTTGTTCGTCGCTTACATCATGTTGTTCCTGCCGCGCGCCATGATCGGCCTGCGCACCAGCATCGCGCAGGCGCCGGTCGAACTGGAGCGGGCTGCCATGGCGCTTGGCCGCACGCCGTTCCAGGCGGTGCGTCAGACGACGATGCGGCTTTCCGCACCCGGCGCGGCGGCCAGTATCGCGCTGGTGGCACTCGGCATCACCAACGAACTGACGGCAACGCTGATGCTGTCGCCGACCGGCGTCGAGACGCTGGCGACGAAATTCTGGTCGCTGACATCAGAGATCGACTATGTGGCGGCAGCGCCCTATGCGGTGATGATGGTACTTCTCTCGCTGCCGCTTACCTATCTTCTCTACGTGCAATCCAGACGGGCGACCGGACAATGACGTTTCTGACGATCGACGCCATCAGCAAATCCTATGGCGCGACGGTGGCGCTGGACGCCATCGGGATGAGCATCAAGGGGGGCGGACGAACCGCGATCGTCGGTCCCTCCGGTTCCGGCAAGACAACGCTGTTGCGCGTCATTGCCGGCTTCGAGACGCCCGACAGCGGATCGCTGACGCTCGACGGAAAGACGCTGGCCGATGACGGCCTGCTGGTGCCGGCCCACAAACGCGGTATCGGCATCGTGTCTCAAGACGGTGCGCTGTTTCCGCACCTGACCGTCGCCGGGAATATCGGCTTCGGGATGGACAAGCACGCCACCGACCGCGCGCAGCGCATCGCCGAACTGATGGACATGGTGGAGCTCGACGGCATCATGGCGACGCGCCGGCCGCACCAACTGTCCGGCGGCCAGCAGCAACGCGTGGCGCTCGCCCGTGCGCTGGCGTTGAAGCCGCGGCTGATGCTGCTCGACGAGCCCTTCTCGGCGCTTGACACGGGGCTGCGCGATACGATGCGGCGCACCGTGGCGCGAGTCCTGCGAGCCTCCGGCACGACCGCGATCCTCGTCACCCACGACCAGGCCGAGGCGCTATCCTTTGCCGATCAGGTGGCCGTGCTGAGGCAAGGCCGGCTCGTCCAGTTCGGACCGCCGCGCGCGCTCTACCGGCGGCCGGCGGATCGCGAGACGGCGACATTTCTCGGCGAGGCGATCCTGCTCGATGCCACCATCAATGACGGCCGCGCCGACTGCGCGCTGGGATCGCTGGAGGTCGATGGCGCTCTCAGGGCGGGCAGGGCAACGGTCATGCTGCGGCCCGAGCAGATCCGGCTGACCACGCAAGCCAGGGGCACGAAGCCGGAAAGCCCGTTCGGCCGCGTCGACGACGTGGAGTTCGGTGGCGGCAACTGCATGGTTCTAGTGCGGCTCGACCGCAAGGACCGCGCCATGCCGGATTTCCTGTCGATCCGCTGCGTCGGTTTCGAACTGCCGGAACCGGGCGATTTCGTGCGCATCTCGGTGCACGGCACAGCCCATGTGCTGGCGGATTAAAAGGATTTAAGCAAAACTCTTCTTGCGGCGTTCGATGGCCGGGGCGTCCTCGACGGCAGGGATGCTCTGCAGGACGCGCTTCGACGGCAGGATCGCGATGGCCTCGGTGCCCTCGCGCAGCTTGGAGCGCAGGATGAATTCGCCATTGTGCTTGGCGAGGATCGCCTGAACGATCGGCAGGCCAAGGCCGGTTCCCTGTTCGGCGCTCTTGATGGCGATGGAGCCCTGGCCGAAGGCCGAGAGCACGACCGGGATTTCGTCTTCGGGAATGCCGGGGCCGTTGTCCTTGATCGACAGATACTGGCCGCCGCCGGCCGTCCATCCGCATTTCACGGAAATCTCGCCGCCGGCGGAGGTGAACTTGACCGCGTTGGAGAGCAGGTTGAGCGTCACCTGGCGCATCGACTTCTCGTCCACCCAGACGGCAGGCATGCCGTGTTCGAATTGTTCGGTGATGGTGATGTTCTTGGTGCGCGCCCGCAGTTGCACCATGCCGATGCAATCCTCGGTGATTTCGACCAGATGGACGGACTCCTCGTTCAGGTCGTATTTGCCGGCTTCGATGCGCGAGAGGTCGAGGATTTCGTTGATGAGATCGAGCAAGTGCTGGCCCGAGCGGTGGATATCGCCGGTATATTCCTTGTAGATTGGATTGTTCAGCGGCCCGAGCACTTCCGTCGACATGACCTCGGAGAAGCCGAGGATGGCGTTGAGCGGCGTGCGCAATTCATGCGACATCGAGGCGAGGAAACGGGATTTTGCCAGGTTGGCCTCTTCGGCGCGGCGGCGCGCCTCGTCGGACATGGATTTGGCGACTTCCAGTTCGGCGATCAGGTCGTCCTTTTCCGACTGAACGGACAGGATGTGGACGTTGGCGCGGTGCATCCGGTTGGTCATGAAGACCAGGAAGATCAGCGAGGTCGTCAACACGGCCGTCAGCGCCATGTATCCCGGGCTTGCCGATTTGATGGTCAGGCCCGCAAGAGCCACGATCACCGGAAGAAAGGTGACAAGCAGGGCGTTGCGCAGCAGAAACGTGCCCATGGCGGTTGCCGCGAGCACGATCAGGATCACCGCGGCCTTGTAGAATTCGAAATTCACTTCGCCGCAGCTATCGCAACCCTGCAGAATGAAGGCGGCCCAGGAGATGCCGAGAGCGGCCTGCACGATCAGCAGGCGGCGGCGCCAGTAGGAAACCCGCTCGGTCGTGATGTCATCGCTCTTGGCCTTGCGTGCCACCAGGATGCCGATCGAATGAACGCAGAGCGCCATGATAGCCCAGGCGATGAGCGTCGTACGCTCCGAAAGGTAAACACCGACACCGGTGATCAGGAACAGGAAGAGAGGCATGCCGATCGCGCCCCGCAGCATCGCCTCGATGTGCAGCGCCAGCATCTCCTTGTCGAAGCCGGACGCGTTGGAGGGGCCCGATTGCAGGCGTTCTCTGGTCGTGCGCACGGCTTTCGACACAGCCGTGTTGCGATGGCTGCGCGATTTATCGACGATGATCTTGTCTGTCGAGGTGCTGACGCCCTTGCTCATGATCTCAAACGCTGGAACTGAATCGCTTGAAGTTTAAGGGCGAATCCTTAAGAAGTTGCTGCTTTTGCAAGTCTTTGCACCCTCCTTCCGTTACGTGAACCGGCACCGGAGTGCCACCGGAAAGACCATGAACCGTACCGCTCGCGTCATCCGGGACCTGTTTCTGACGGCGCTGATTTTCCTGTTTCTCGGGCTTGTCGTGGTTCGTCTCGACGTGCGCAACAGCGAGGCGCCGAGCGGACAGGCACGCGTCGTCGATGGCGACACGCTGGTGATGGGCGGTCAGCGTATCCGGCTGGTCGGTATCGATGCGCCGGAACTGCGCCAGGTCTGCGAACGCGACGGCCAGCCATGGGCCTGCGGTCGAGCGGCGAAGGATCACCTGGAGGCGCTGATCGGCGAGGACAGGGCCGCCTGCGCGGCTGATGGTAGCGACCGCTACGGTCGGCTTCTGGCCATCTGCCTGATTCGCGATCTCGATCTCAATGCCGCCATGGTCGGCAGCGGCTATGCCGTTGCCTTCGGTGCATACGAGGCGGAGGAGGAGATGGCGAAACGCAATCGGCTGGGGCTCTGGGCCGGCACGTTCGATGCACCGCACACCTGGCGGCGGACCCATGGCGGAATGGACGAACTGCCACATATGCCGACTGGGACGTTGCGGATAATGCTGTCGCGACTTGGCGACTGGATTGCGGGAATTTGGAATGACTGACGCTGAGGACGAACGGTTGGAGGATTTGCGCCTGGCGATCGCCGCTTGCCGGATCTGTCGGGACGCGCCGGCGCGCGGGCCCGAATATCGATTGCCGCATGAACCGCGGCCGGTGGCGGTGATCTCGTCGAAGGCGCGCATCCTGATTGCCGGGCAGGCGCCGGGGCTGCGCGTCCACGAGAGCGGGCTACCGTTCGACGATGCGTCGGGAAACAGGCTGCGCGACTGGCTCGGCGTGACGCGCGAGCAATTCTACGATCGCGACCTGTTTGCCATCGTGCCGATGGGCTTCTGTTTTCCCGGCTATGACGCCCATGGCAGCGACCTGCCGCCGCGCCGGGAATGCGCACCGCGCTGGAGGCAGCCGGTGATCGACGCCATGCCGCAAGTCGAGCTGGTACTGGCGATCGGCCAATATGCGCAGGCCTGGCATCTGGGGGAACGAAAGGCGGCGTCAATGACCGGGACGGTGCGCAACTGGCGCACCTATCTGGGATCAAATACCGGGCAGGCGGTTCTTGCCCTGCCGCATCCCAGCTGGCGCAACACCAGCTGGCTGAAGAAAAATCCCTGGTTCGAGGCCGAGGTTCTGCCGGTCCTGCGGGAGCGGATAAAAAATCTGTTATCCTGAAACAATTTTCTTTCGCGCATCTTTTTTCGCGCTATAGAGAGAATATTATTCGAAGGGGGCTTCTCTATGGATCGTCTTGATCGCAAAATCCTGCGTCTTCTGCAGGAGGATTCAACACTCGCGGTGGCGGACCTCGCCAAGAAGGTCGGCCTGTCGACGACACCGTGCTGGCGCCGGATCCAGAAGATGGAAGAGGACGGCGTCATTCGCGGCCGCGTGGCGTTGCTCGATCCGGTCAAGGTCAACACCAAGGTCACCGTCTTCGTGTCGATCCGCACCAACACCCATTCGATCGAATGGCTGAAGCGTTTTTCCGAAGTGGTCGGCGAGTTTCCGGAAGTGGTGGAGTTCTACCGCATGAGCGGCGATGTGGATTATCTGCTGCGCGTCGTCGTTCCGGATATCGCGGCTTACGACGCTTTCTACAAGCGGATGATCGCCAAGATCGAAATCCGTGACGTCTCGTCTGCCTTCGCGATGGAACAGATCAAGTATACGACGCAGCTGCCGCTCGATTACATGCAGATCGATCAGGCGAAGTCGGGCGAAGATTAAGCCGAAAATCAGGTTGCGCCGCTGCGGTTCCAGCAGCGCAGCCTGACGTCGTATCGTTCTACTTCTCCAGCCGCGACAGCAGCGAAGACGTGTCCAGCCGGTTGCCGCCCGCTGCCTGCACGTCCGCATAGAACTGGTCGACAAGCGCCGTCACCGGCAATCTCGCACCATTGTTGCGCGCCTCGGTCAAGACGATATCCAGGTCCTTGCGCATCCAGTCGACGGCGAATCCGAAGTCGTATTTTCCGGCATTCATGGTCTTGTGGCGGTTTTCCATCTGCCAGGAACCGGCCGCACCCTTGGAAATGACCGCGATGACATTCTCGATGTCGAGCCCGGCTTTCTTGCCGAAATGGATGCCTTCGGCGAGCCCCTGGACGAGGCCGGCAATGCAGATCTGGTTGACCATCTTCGTCAATTGCCCGCTGCCGGCCGGTCCCATCAGGCCAACCATGCGTGCAAAGGCGTCGATGACCGGTCTCGCACGCTCGAAGACCTCGGGATCGCCGCCGCACATCACCGTCAGGACGCCATTTTCGGCACCTGCCTGGCCGCCGGAGACCGGGGCGTCGATGAAATGGGCGCCGCGCGCCGTGGCGGCGGCATCGAGTTCGCGGGCGACTTCCGCGGAGGCGGTGGTGTTGTCGACGAAGATGGCGCCGGGCTTCAAGGTCTCGAACGCGCCGTCCTTGCCGGTGGTGACGGAGCGCAGGTCGTCGTCATTGCCGACGCAGCAGAAGACGAACTCGGCGCCGTCGGCGGCTTGCGCGGGCGTGGCGGCGGCCTGTCCGCCGAACTCAGCCACCCATTGCCCGGCCTTGGCGGCGGTACGGTTATAGACCGTGAGCTCGTGACCGCCCTTGACCTTGAGATGCCCGGCCATCGCATATCCCATGACGCCCAGACCAATGAATGCGACTTTTGCCATTCCAAACTCCTGAAATTCCTCTGCCCGAGACTTAGCCGATGATGGCTGGGCGGGGAAGAGCCTTTCCCTCGACGACGGGTCGCAGTGGTGGATCCCAGGTGGTTGCCGATGGCGAAAACGGCGCTTTGACGGCACCGTTTTTTGAAGAGAACTTATTGTCCGTTGACCTGTGCTGGAGGTTGATCCGGTGGAGTAGCCGCTCTCGTTCTTTCTTCCGCATCCTTCGCTTCCTGTTCGTCCCTGGCTTTCTGTTCCTCTTTTTCTTTCTACTCCTGTTGCGCCTGCGCGTCGGGATCGATGCCGTCTGGCAGGGCAATGGATTCGACTCCAAGGCTTGCGGAAATATCGAGCCAGAGCCGGCGAAGCCGACGGACGTGGAGATCGTCGGCGATCCATCTGAGGACGTGTTGCGTCGCGGTCGAATCGTTGTCACGGACCATGCGCCTGCGTGCCCAGAGGCAGAAGGCGTCCGCTTCCATGGCCTCCGCCTTTCCATCATCGACGGCAATGGGTTTGGTGACGCTGATCCGCACCGTTTCACGCATGCTGCTGGTCGGGGCCAGAAGCACGCCGGAGCAGATCTCGTCGAATGCCGTGACCGAGTATTTGCTGTTGATCGCGCGTTCGAGATCGAAAATCGTGCGGATGTTCAATTCCCGGAAGATCAGGAACTTCTCCGGCCCGAGGATATGGCAGAGCTGCGCCTGCGCGATCCAGTCGAAGACCTGGTAGATACCATAGGGCGATTCGATATGCAGCATGATCGGGTTGTAGGTTGCCAGGTTCTGGACGTCGTAGATGCCGCATTCCTCCAGCCGGAAGCGGGTTTCGTAGTCGATCCCATCGATGATATCGAGCGACACGATCTTGGTGACGCTGATGAAACGGTCATCCGTGGTCTTGATCCAGTTGATCAGCGACTGGAACTTGATCAGCAGGAACTTGGTCGCGCTTTGCGGTATGAGGCCGAGAAGCGGAGCAAGGCCGAACCAGATGGGCTGGATATGCTCTCCCGTTGCATTGCCTGCACCGGCTGTCGCGGAGTTGGCGGTGGTCGCACCGGGCATGATCCTCGCGACGAGGTCGGTGATATAGCTCATGGGGTCGCGAAACACGGCGAAGAGGACGATCGTGAAGATGACCGAGGCGACAATCTCGGCCGTATGCCGCAAGAACGTATATGGTGACAGGTCAAAGACCGCTACCGACCGAACGAAATTCCGGATGGCCGCAACGAAGGCACCGGCAAATGCGAGGGAGCCGATCACGGCAAGCTGGCCCCAATTGCCATAGGTTTCGGCGGTTTGGATTCCTGCTGCATCTACCGTCGGCTGGAGGCAACTGCTGGTGTTGGCTCCCAAACCGCAGATCAGCGTCTGGTGCAGGGCGGAGAAGCCAAAATAACAAAGAAGCACAAAGCCGAAGGCCGACAGGGATATCTTCCAGTCATTGCGAGAACCGAAGCGTCCGATGCTCTTGATGATCCAGTCGATCTGTTCGATGTCGTTCATCTGGTTGAAGGTCTTGCCCTCAGCGGGGTCCTTGACCTGCAGGTCGGAAATGTACTTTGATTTCACGAATTCAAAGGACGGATTGTTGGTCAGCCGGGTGTTGGCGGCGGTCCGGGCCACTTCCACCTGTTTGAGATTGGGGATTGGGACGGTGCGGTTGACGGCACCGGTTTCCCGGTCGTCTGTTTTCGCGTCTGCCGTGATGGCATTCGTGCTGAAAGACAGCAGAAAGTCCTTGATCGAGCGCAGGCGTCGAAGCCGGACCTCATGTCGCGCATAGAGCAGAAGCGTGGGCGTCACGATCGTCAGCAGCAGGGCGATTGCGTCAAGTCCGAGAAAATTTTCGATGAACGTGACGACGAGCCCGAAAATCCCGCCTGCTGCGGTAAGCCAGGTCAGAAAGGTATTCATGGAACTTCCCCCTTAAGTTGTGTTTGCAACGTAAGAGCGGAATTTTATCAGTGTCCATAAATCGACTGCATCAAATGGTTGCATTGTCTATTTAAGATTGTATTTGGATGAAATAATCTCTTTCGGCATGTGAAGGCTGTGGCGGATTGCAGGTGCGGTGCGCTTGAAGCGGCGTCCTTGCGCCGTATGTCTCTGCCATGAACGCCGCGGATGTGGCGTTCGACACATATTTCCCGACCCGGAGGACCGTTTCCATGGCTGAACGACTGAGTGCTTCCTGCCGCTGCGGCGGCGTCAAGTTTTCCATTCCGGCGGAATCGGCAGGCGTCTTCTGCTGCCATTGCGGCGATTGCCGCAAGGCGCATGGCAATTACATGGCCGTCATCGGCGCACCGCGCAATGACGTGCGTTTCGAGGCAGACGGAACGCTGCAATGGTGGGGCTATTCGGACAAGGCTCGCCGTGGCTTTTGCGCGACCTGCGGCAGCCGGTTGTTCAAGGACAATATTGGCACGGACCTCTTGATGGTGTCAGCCGGCGTTATCGACGGCGATACCGGAAAGCGGATCATCAAGAACATCCTGACGGAGTTCAAGGGAGACTGGTACGACATCCCCGAGGCGCACGACGCCTGACAGGTGCCCTCAACGCAACTTCGCGATTACCAGATGGCCGGCGATCGGCTGGCCGTCCTCCATGCGTACGGTGATATCCGTCAGTTCGACGACATCGAAGCCGATCGCGTTCAACCGGTTGCGGACATAGGACTGCGCATGAGCGAAGCGCTGGTGCGGGCCGACCATGAAGGTGCGTCCGTTAAAGATTTCGTCGGGCAGGGTTTCGCTGGAGAAGATCAGCAGGCCGCCGGGGTTCAAGTTTTCCGCGACGCCGAAGAACAGGGCTTCGAGAGCGCCGAGATAGGGCAGGACGTCGGTTGCCGTGATCAGGTCGAAAGGTTCGTCGTCATTGTCCTCGAGGAAGTCGACGACCTCGGCAACGTAGAGCGTTTCGTAGAGGTCCTTTTCATGGGCGATCTCGACCATGTTTTCCGACAGGTCGATGCCGGTGATATCCTCCGCCATGTCGCGCAGCGCGCCACCCGTCAGCCCCGTGCCGCAGCCGAGATCGAGCACGCGGGCGAATGGCCCAAGGCCAAGCGCCTGCAGCCGCTGGCGCACCAGAAGCGGCACATGATAATCGAGTTGCTCGACGAGAACATCCTCGAATACTTCGGCATGCTGGTCGAACAGCGTCGCGACATAGGCGTCCGGCGCCCTGTCCGGCGTTTCGCCACGCCCCATCGACGCGATGCGGACGGCCGCCCCGCCATGATCGTCGGGATCGATGGCGAGCACCTCCTCATAGGCTTTCACGGCCGCGTCGATATCGCCGGATTTCTCCAGCGCAAGCGCGCGGTTATAGGCTTCGGCGAGGGCTTCTTCATCGATCTTCTGCATGGTCGCGTCTTTACGGTTCTGCTTCTTGTTTGGCAATGCGAAAACCCGATTTTGCAGGCGTTCGCGGCGTGAAAATCGTTTCTTCAAGGCGAAATCGGGCGCATGATGTCGAAAACAACAAAATCCGGAGGAATGACCATGGCTGCGGAATTCAGCCCGCTCGGGCTTTTGAAGGACAATGCCGAACCGAAGAGCCCACCCTTGCCGGCGACCTCGTCGGAGACGATCACCGCGCTCATTCACTACTATCGTGGCGAAATGGCACGCATGGCGGGCTGGCGCGACCGGATCGACCGAACGTCGAACTGGGCCATCACTGTGGTCGCGGCGCTTCTCTCCGTTTCCCTCTCAACGCCATCCTCGCATCATGGCGTGCTTCTGTTCGCGATGCTGCTGATCACGCTGCTCCTGTTCATCGAGGCGCGGCGCTACCGGTTCTTCGACGTCTACCGCGCCCGTGTGCGCCAGATCGAGCGCGGCTATTTTGCCCAGATGCTCTGTCCGCAGGCGACGTCCACGGCCACCTGGGCGGCACCTATCGCCGACAGCCTGCGCCGCCCGGCCTTCCTGATGAGCTATCACCAAGCCGTCTGCCGACGGCTCAGACGCAATTATTGCTGGATGTACCTCATCCTGGCGCTCGCCTGGGCGCTGAAGATCTCCTCGCCGGTGCTGCAGGCCGAGGGCGGGGCGCCGCGTGCCGTGTCCTCGCTGCGTGAGGTCGTCGCCAATGCAGCGCTCGGTCCGGTTCCCGGCTGGCTGGTCATCGCCGTGGTCGCCGTCTTCTATGCCGTGATGGCCTATGCGGCGGTTCACAGGGAACCGGGCGAGGGCGAACTGGCGCATGGCGAGGTGCATGTCTGACATGCGATCTTAGCTGGCACGCCTTGGCGATCGGTCAGTTGATGATGAACTCGCCCTTGAGCGCGCGCCAGTCGGAGGCCGAGATCAGCTTGCGATGGACGTAGCGCACGGAATGCAGGGGGCCTTCCAGCGTCTCCTGCCAGAATTTCAGGAAGCTCTTCATTTCCGGAAAATGCGGCGCGAGATCGTAGTGCTGCCAGATATAGGTTTGCAGGAAGCTTTGATGATCGGGCATGCGGTAGAGGATCTGGGCCGTCGTCAGGCCGTAGCCCTTGAGCTGTAGTTCCAGTTCGTTCGTCATGTGGACCTCATTCTGCTCAATGATGGTCCCTGCAATTGAAGCGCCCGATTGGTTAATCAAGCGTGAACGGATGATTTAGGTGTCGAAAATATTTTCGTGATTACAAGGGATTGGCAGTATTCTCCTGCGAGTGCTGCCAAATCCGGCATCAACGCTTCAGGTGGCGGGTGAGACGAAGTTCGATCCAGGCCCAGAGATTGCGCAGCATTTCCACCATGATGAGATAGAGAATCGCGGCCCAGAGATACATCTGGAAATCGTAGGTGCGCGAGAAGGCGCGCCGCGTTTCGCCCATCAGGTCGAAGACGGTGACGATGGCGACAATGGCCGAGCCCTTGATCATCAGGATGATCTCGTTGCCATAGGGGCGCAGTGCGACGATCATCGCCTGCGGCAGGATGATCTTGAAGAAGGCGATGCGCTTGTGCAGCCCAAGGGCTGCAGCGCCCTCGTGCTGGCCGCGCGGCACGCTTTCGATGGCACCGCGCAGGATTTCGGCCTGGTAGGCGGCGGTATTCAGCGTGAAGGTCAGGAGCGCGCAGAACCAGGCGTCACGGAAGAAGGTCCACAGGCCGATGGCCTCGAGATAGGGGCGGAAGCTGCCGAAGCCGTAGTAGACCAGGAAGAGCTGGGTGATCAGCGGCGTGCCGCGGAAGAAGTAGACATAGATATAGGCGATCCACGACAGGATCTTGTTCTTGCTCATCCGGCCATAGGCGATCGGCAGGGACAGGATACCGCCAAGCACGATCGAGATGCTGACCAGCGTCAGCGTGACGCCAAGTCCGGAAATGAAGTTCGGTCCGTATTTGGCAAGCTTCTCGAGGCTCCAGCTTTGGACGATAAAGAGAAAGATGCCGACGGAAGCGGCCAGCCAGAAGCCGAGCGCGACAATGCCGATATAGTGGGAGAGAGACGTGCGCCGCATTGCCCCGGGCGGTGGCGGCAGGGCCGGCAGCATGGTTTCGCGGTGGCTCATCGCCCGACCTCCGAGCGTTTGGTATGTCGTTCGAGCGCGGAAAAGACGACGGACGAGACCATTGC
Source organism: Pararhizobium sp. (assembly GCF_035497515.1). GTDB lineage: Bacteria > Pseudomonadota > Alphaproteobacteria > Rhizobiales > Rhizobiaceae > Pararhizobium. The sequence goes on from NZ_DATJDJ010000152.1 coordinate 38,046, forward strand.
AAGGACCAGGAAGAGCAGGCAGGCCATCGAGAAGAACTCGAAGGCGTGTTTGGTGACGCGTGCCGCGACGCCCGTCTGGCGCAGGATGTCCGGCAGGCCGATGATGGAGACGAGCGCCGTGTCCTTCAAGAGCGCCATCCACAGATTGCCGAGGCCGGGCAGGGCAATGCGCACCAGTTGCGGCAGGATGATCAGCCGCATGGTCCGGCCACGGTGGAAACCGAGCGCATCGCCGGCCTCATACTGCCCGCGCGGGATGGCCTTGAAGGCGGAGAGCAGGACTTCGGAACAATAGGCTGAGAAGACGACGCCAAGCGCGATCATGCCGGCGACGAAGGTGTTGATCTCTACCGGACCTTCATAGCCGAAGCCTGCCATGACCTGTTGCACGACGATCTGCAGGCCGTAATAGACGATGAACAGCGTCAGGAGCTCCGGCAGGCCGCGAAAGATGGTGGTGTAGATGTTGGTGGCCAGCCGCAGCGATCTTTCCTCGGACTGTTTGGCAAGGGCAATGAAAAAGCCGAGGAAGAGGCCGACCGGCAGCGTGCAGATCGCAAGGCTCGCGGTGATCATGAAGCCGTAGGCGATCTCGTCACCCCAGCCAGCGTCGCCGCAGGACAGAAGTGAATCCGATAACAGAAGCTGGAAGATTCCCACAGGCCCGCAGAACGGATCAAACCACGAGACAAAAGAAGAGAGGGCAGCGAAAGCAGCCTGCATATGTCCGATTTCCCCTGCGCGGCCTTGAGGCTCGTTTCTTGTTATTATGTTTGTCCGGCAAAAATGGCGGAAGGGCAAGCCTTCCGCCATCGTATTTTAGCGACGGATGGAGATTAGCCGCCGTAAACGTCGAAGTCGAAGTACTTGTCGTTGATTTCCTTGTACTTGCCGTTCTCGCGGATCGCCTTGATGGCGGCGTCGAACTTGCCCTTCAGTTCGGTGTCGCCCTTGCGCACGGCAATGCCGGCACCGACGCCGTTGATCTCCGGATCGGGAGCCAGAGCCTTGAGCAGCTTGCAGCAGGCGCCGTCTTCGGTCTTCAGCCAGGACGACAGCACGACGACGTCGTCGATGACGGCATCGACACGGCCGTTTGCCACGTCAAGCTTGTACTCGTCCGGGGTCGGGTACAGCTTGAGCTCGGCATCCTTGAAGAAGTGTTCGGCATAGTTGGAGTGGGTCGTCGACGACTGCGCGCCGAGCGTCTTGCCGGCCAGCCCTTCGGCCGTCGCGTCGGTGATGGTCGAATCCTTCGGCACGACGATCGCCGGGCCGGTGTTGTAGTACTTCTCGGTGAAATCGACCTTTTCCATGCGCTCCGGCGTGATCGACATCGAGGCAACGATCGCGTCGAACTTCTTGGCCAGTAGGGCCGGGATGATGCCGTCCCAATCCTGGGTCACGAAGGTGCACTCAGCCTTCATTTCGACGCAGAGCGCCTTGGCGATGTCGATGTCGAAGCCGGTCAGGGTTCCGTCGGCTTCGAGATTGTTGAACGGCGGGTAGGCGCCTTCCGTCCCGATGACGATCTTTTCGCCGTCGGCCATGGCGGTGCCGGCCATGAGCGCGAAAACGGCTGCCGAAGCGGCCATGGCGAGACGTCTTGAAATACGCATGTTGATCCTCTCTGTTTGGCTGGCGCCCGGTTTCTTTCTTATTCGCGGGCGCCCTCATCCCTGCCATCGTTGTGGCGGGTTGGGCGGATATTCCTACGCTTTAATCGGAAAAATCAACAGAAAACCAATATCCGCCTGATGAAATCCCTGCACATCTTCACGTCCCGGGCTGGCTTCCGGCAAAAGGCTGCCTATGTCCCTGACAGATGAACGGAGCGTTCATCCCGAGTTAATACAGGTTTCGCTAATCGTTGATGGCTGATTTGAACCGGTGCGCCTTTTTTGCCTGCTTGGGTCTACCCCCAAGGAGTAGGTGAAAAGAAGGCTGGGTCGTCCCGCCGGTTGAATACGACGAAACAGACCTCTGAAGGAGGAAGACATGACTATCCGATCCAGACTTTTCGCGACCGTGGCGTTTCCGATGCTGTCGATGTCCATTGCCATCCAGCCGGCGCTCGCCGACAGCCTGATGAAACCGTTCGAGGTCGCGCAGGAAGACGGCGCCGCGCAGGCGGATGGCGGCGGTGAGCAGGTGCCGGAGGAATTGCTGCGCAAGAAGCGCAAGCAGCGCGCCGAGCAACCGGCGGAAGAAGCGCAGCCCGCTGGGGAGGCGCAGCCGCAGGAGGAAAAGCCGCGCCGCAAGAAGCGCCAGGAAGCAGAGCAACAGCAGGAACAGCAGCAGGAAGCCCAGCCAGCGGAAGAAGAGCAGCCGAGCCGTGCCGAGCGCAAGAAGCGCCAGCAGGCTGAACAGCAACAGCAACAGCAGGAGAAGGCGCAGCCTTCCGCCGACGACGAAGCGGCAAAGGCTGCCGAGGAAAAGGCCAAAGCTCGCGCCGAACGTAAGAAGCGCCAGCAGGCTGAACAGCAACAGCAAAAGGAAGCCCAGCCCTCTGCTGATGACGAAGCGGCAAAGGCCGCCGAGGAAAAGGCCAAGGCTCGCGCCGAGCGCAAGAAGCGCCAGCAGGCAGAGCAACAGCAGACGGAGGAAGCACAACCTTCCAACGATGACAAGGCCAGCCAGAAGGCTGCCGAAGAGCGCAAGCGTATCCGTGCCGAACAGAAGGCCCGTGCCGACGCCGAGCAAAACGACCAACAGCCGGTAACCGAGGATGGATTGCGTCCCGCCACCGACGAGGACGAGGCCAACCAGGAAGGCCGCAAACCGCGTGATCGCCGTGAGCCGATCCCGAAGGTCGTGGATACGCGCACGAAGGAAGAAAAGCAGAAGATCGCCCGTGATCCGTCGAAGACCGACGAGACGGTGGTGTTGCCGGTCGATAATGGCGCGGCTGTGCTCGACAGCGACAAGGAAGCCGATAATTCCGGTGACACCGGTGCGCGTGAGAAGCGGCGCAAGCAGCGTGAACGTGTCCGCACCGAAGAGAACCAGAATGTCGAGGTTCCGAAAAGCGACGAGGAAGCCCAGCGTGGCCGCAAGGATCGCCGGCCGAGCCGTGATGAACTCGAAGCCGCGACACGCGAAAAGGGCCGCCGGGTCGATGATGTGCCGGCATTCAACATCCCCGACCTGATCGATGCCTTCACCGGCAATGATCGCCGCCGCCCACGGATCGACGACACGCGCGACGATCGGACGGTGCTGGATTTCGGCGACAAGATCATCGTCCGTGGCGACGACCGGCCGCGTCTGCGCCGCAATGCGACCGAGACATACTATGAAGAACTGTCCGGTGGACGGTCGCGCGAAACGATCGAGCGTGCCGGCGGCATTCGCGTCGTGACGATCTACAACCGCTATGGCGACATCATCCAGCGCTCGCGCATCGATGCGTCCGGCCGCGAATATCTGATGATCTATGCGCCGGAAGCCGATAGCGGCCCGCGTCCGCCGGCTTTCGATGCCGGCGAGGACCTGCCGCCGATGCGTCTGCGGGTTCCCGTCGAGGATTACATCATCGACACGTCGAGCGAGCCGGACCGCGACTACTATGAGTTTCTGGCCGAACCGCCGGTGGAACAGGTCGAGCGGACCTATACGATCGACGAGGTGAGGAGCTCCGCCCGTATCCGCGACAAGGTGCGCCGTATCGACCTGGATACGATCACCTTTGCGACCAACAGTGCCGAAGTTCCGTTGTCGCAGGCAAAAACCCTGCGCAAGGTCGCCGACGCCATGCTCGAAGTCATCGAAAAGGATCCGGGTGAAACCTTCTTCATCGAAGGCCATACCGATGCTGTCGGTGGCGACGAGCCGAACCTGGTGCTATCGGACGAACGGGCCGAATCGGTCGCCTCGCTGCTGACGGAAGTTTATGACATCCCCGCGGAAAACCTGGTGCCCCAGGGGTACGGAGAGCGCTTCCTCAAGGTCCGCACGCTGGAAGCCGAGCAGCAGAACCGCCGCGTGACAATCCGTCGCGTGACGCCGCTGGTTCGGCCCGTGGCCCAGAATTAGCCATCATTCGGCGTCTCATAAGGTCGCCACTACAAACGGGCCGGTGCGCTCTGCACCGGGCCGTTTGCTTGACTTCCTATCCCTTCCGGCAGCCCTTGCCGATATCGATCTTCGAGACGTCCATGAAAACCATCCTTGCCGCCCTCGCACTGGCCGTTTCCGCCGGTTCGGTTTCCGCTGCCAAGACCCGGCTGGTGGAGCCGCAACTGAAACTCGAGGCGCATGAAAAGGCCGAAGGCGCCAAGCCGCGTGTGGCGCTGACCTTCGACGCTTGCAGCGGCAAGACCGACGAGCGCATCCTGTCGACGCTGATCGACAACAATATCCCCGCGACGATTTTTGTCACCGCCCGCTGGCTGAAGCGAAACGGCGCGACGCTCGCCCGGCTGAAGGCGCGGCCGAACCTGTTCGAGATCGAGAATCACGGTGCGATGCATGTGCCCGCCGTCGACCAAGTCGTTTCCATCTACGGCATTGGGGCGGCAGGCAGTCCCGCAGCCGTCGAGGCCGAAGTGGCGGGCGGGGCTGCGGCTATATCGGCAGAAGGATTGACATCGCACTGGTTTCGCGGCGCGACAGCGAAATACAGCCTGTCGGCGATCGGCCAGATCCGCCGGATGGGTTTTCGCATTGCCGGTTACTCGATCAATGGTGACGGTGGTTCGCTGCTAGGGGCTGCCCAGGCCGAGCGTCATATTGCCCGCGCGAAGGATGGCGACGTGATCATCGCCCATATCAACCAGCCGACCCATGAAGCCGGCGTCGGCGTGGTCAGGGGCATCCTTGACCTCAAGGCCAAGGGCTTTGAATTCGTCCGTCTCGACGACGCGACGGAAGATGGCAGCGATGATACCGTCAACTGACGGCGCGGTTACAGGCTTTTGCGAGCGAGGCCGGTCGTGGTTTCGATGAAATCGGCGATCGCCTTGGTGTCATCCAGATCGAAGACTGCGAGCGCAGTATCTTCCACCGGATGATCGGCGGCGATGGCGAGGATGTGCGGATCGGATGGGGCGAGCGGCTCACGGTTTTTCGATTCCAGCCGGCGGGCCTCGATCTTCGGGATCGGTTCGCGCTTGTAACCTTCGATCAGCACGAGGTCGCAGGGCGCCAGACGCGCAAGGATTTCCGCAAAGCTCGGCTCGGACGCGCCGCGCAGTTCGTGCATGATCGCGTAACGCGTGCCGGACACGATGGTTACTTCATGAGCACCGGCTTCGCGGTGGCGAAAACTGTCGGCGCCGACCTTGTCGATATCGAAGTCGTGATGGGCATGCTTGACCGTCGAGACACGATAGCCGCGCGCCGTCAATTCCGTGACCAGACGCACGGCGAGGCCGGTCTTGCCGGAATTCTTCCAGCCGGCAATGCCGAAGATCTTGGGCGCTTGCCCGTCGGGTAGGGTCATCGTTCACTCTCCCGGATCAGGGGCAGCCAGCGTTCGGCCGTTTCCAGGTCCGCCGGCGTGTTGATGTTGAAAAACGGATCGATCGGTCCATCAGCGGTGTCGAGCGGCGCGAAGGTGACGGCGGCCATCGGGTGACGTTCGATGAAACTGCGTACCCGGCGTTTTTCGTCTGTGATCAGCCATGTCTCCAAAGCGTCGGCGAGGGCAATGGGCCACAGGGCAAAGACCGGATGCATGGTCTCGCCGGAGAAGGCCACGGCGATCTCGTCGGGCTCCCTGATCGCCGCCTGCAGTCGGACGACGAGGTCGCTGGGAAAGAACGGCGTGTCGGTCGGAACGGTCGCGACATGGCTTGCCGTCGGGGTCTGGGCGCGCGCTTGGCGCATGGCCGCCAGCACACCGGCCATCGGTCCGACATGGCCCGGCACCGTATCGGCAAAGACGGCGATGGTCGGGGCAAAGTCAAGCTTGTCGATGATGTTGCTGTTGACGCCGATAATGGAGGTTTGCGGCGCAAACCGTTCGATCACGTGCTGCAGCAGCGAGACGCCGCCAAGCAGGCGTGCGGACTTGTCGCTGCCCATGCGTGACGAGCGGCCGCCGGCAAGGATGACGCCGGGCAGATGGTCGGAGTGTCCGGCTGCGGGATATCCAGTGGTCATGGCGAAGCCGGCTCCGATTCCTGCGCGGGTGTCGCCATGCGTCGGTTTCTTTCACGTGCGAATGTATAGAGGCCCGAGGCGACGATGATGGCGACGCCGGTCACCATCCAGATATCCGGCTCTTCGGAAAAGAACAGGATGCCGATGCCGATCGACCAGATCAGGCTGGTGTAGCGGAAGGGGGCGATGATGCCGATTTCGCCGTTGCGCATCGCGAGCACGATGAACTGATAGCCGACCAGAAGCAGGATGCTGGCGGCGGCGAGCGTGCCGACTGTTGCGGCCGACATTGGCTGCCAGCCGCCGAGCGGCACGATCATGAGGGCGCCTGTGGCTGTGATGACCGTCGCGGTGATGACCGAGATGAACAGCGACGGAATGGCGTGATCGATCCTGCGGGTGCAGAGATCGCGGATGGCGGCGAAGACGACGGAAGCAATGACGCTCAAGGCGGCGCCGGTGAAACCATCCGGACCGGGGCGAAGCACGATCAGCACGCCGAGAAAACCGATGAGGATCGCCAACCACCGGCGCCAGCCGACCGGCTCGGACAGGAACAGGGCGGCTCCGAGCGTCACCGCCAGCGGCAGGGCCTGCAGGATGGCGGAGGCATTGGCGAGCGGAAGCTGACCGAGCGCACTGATATAGGCGATGGAGGCGGCGACCTCTGCCGCGATCCGCATTGCCACCGCCGGCGAGAGGACCAGCCGGAAGGAGCGCATGGCACCGAAATGGCGCGCCAGCAACAGGACGAGGATGGAGGTGAAGAAGCCGCGTACCAGCATGATCTGGCCGCTGTTCATGACCCCGGTCACGGACTTCACGAGGGCGTCGTTGCAGGTAAAGCCTGCCATGGCCAGGCACATGAAGATCGCGCCGCGAAAATTGGCGGTGGAATGCATTATTTTTTCAGGTCCGTTCTGGCCGCCGTCTTTATGCAAGCCGGCGATTCTGCAGCCTCGACCGGTCTGCGTCGCCGTTGATGCCCATCTGTAAAGCATCGGCATTTCTTTTATGCAACCGCTAACCTTCGGGGGGCGCTTTTCGGCTAAAATTCGGGCAAAAACCAAATCAATTCAGTTGTTGCGAATATGATGATATGCCTTCGCCCATTTCCGCCACATTTGCCTAAACCACCGGATTTTTGGCGAAATATTAAGCTTCCGTGCCTATCTTGCCCATATTCCGCTACCCGTCGCATGACGCGATTATGGTTGACGTAACGTGAAGTCTTCACGTTCAGAGCAACCGGATGACAGCCCGGACAGGCGCCATGACGCGTCCCGGTTTGTCCGTTCTCCACTCCGGAGGACAGTCTGGCGGGAATGTCCGGTTTGCTCAATATCTGGAGTTCGGAATGTCCCTGATCGATCGTTCTTTGCAGCGTCTGCGCATCGTCACCAAGGTTCTGCTGTTCGTCGTGCCGCTGGTTGCCCTCATCGCCGGTATTGGCCTTGTCGGCTATTTCACCGCGAGTACGCTGAACGGCCACATGACCGTGACGCGCGAAACGATCAACAATCTCTCCGATTTCCAGGCGCTGCGCACCAGCCTGCAGAGCTTTGTCGATGGTCCGGCGGAAGAGACGCGCAACGTGCTGAAGAGCCGGATCGACGATCAGGAAGCCGGTATCCGGGCGCTGAACGATCTTCTGACGGCGGATGCCGACAAGGCCAAGGTCGCCACCGTCGTCGCGCTCGGCGAAACGATGCGCGGCCAGGAGGAGACGCTCTGGACGATCAAGACCGAGCGCGACAGCGTCACCGCGTCGCTGGACGCCGCCATGGCCGACATGACCGCGCAGGGCAATTCCGCCTACAAGCAGATCGATATCGTGCGCAAGGAATCGGGCGACAAGGAGGCCTTCGCCAAGGCGATGCTGTTCGACGCCGCCGCCTACCAGGGCCTGGCCGAGCGCATCAAGAAATTCCGCCTGCCGGTCACCATGGCGATCGCGCCGGACGCCAAGGTCGAGCAGGCCACCAATCTCCTGCCGCATCTGCTGAAACAGATTGCTGAAGCTGAAAAGATCGCGTCTGACAAGGTTCAGAAACAGATCGCCGAGATGAAGGTCGATACCAAGATCATCCAGGACATCCTGGCAAGCGGCGATACCAATGAGGTCAAGAAGGGCCTGCTCAGCGGCGCGTTGATCAAGCTTTCCAAGTATGAGGCCGATTTCGCCAAGCAGGCCGTGACCAATTCGGATGCCGCCGCAAAGCGCTTTGTCGGCATGGATAATGAAATCTCGACGCTGAAGACGCTGATCTCGTTGATGAACGACACCTTCAAGGGACTAGACTATACCCGTCTGCATATCAGCGAACTGCACCGCAAGCTCGATTCCGTCAGCCGCGACAGCGTCATTGCCGACATCGGCGCCGTTCGCGAAAGCGTCGCCAAGCTTTCGGAACTGGGCGCGAAATATGCCGCCCTGCGCGATCTCGCCGGCAAGCTGACGCCTTCGCTCGCGGCCATCGATACCGGTACCGCGCAATTGATCGACGTCGGCGCACGCTGGCAGGCCGCAAAGGCCGAGGCTGCGACGCTGGTCGCCGATTCCAGCCAGACGCTCGAAAACTTCGTCAGCAGCGCCCAGGAAGCAGGCAAGCAGGACAGCCAGCGTTCCGCCAATGTATCGATCATCGCCATGGTCGCCGGCACGCTGCTTGCCATTGTTGGCGGCCTGATGCTGATCGAGACCCTGCGCGGCCCGCTGAAGCGCGTTACCGAGACGATGACGCGGCTTGCCAATGGCGACCTCGAGGTCGCGATCGAAGGCCGTAACCGTGGCGACGAAATTGGCGACATGGTCCGCTCGGTCGCGGTCTTCCGCGACAATGCCGTCGAAAATGTCCGCCTGGGCCAGGAGGCTGAAGCCGCCCGTACCCGGACGGCCGAAGAGGAAGCCCGTCGCCGCCAGGAACGTGCCCGTATCGAGGCCGACCAGATGGAAGCGCTGACGGCCTTGTCCGACGTGCTCGCCAAGCTTGCCGACGGCAACCTGGAGGAAGGCATGGCCGAGGATCTCTCGGAAGACTACATCGTCATGGCCCAGACCTATAACAATGCCGTCGAGGCCCTGCGCGCGACGCTGATCGATGTGCGCGGCGTGACCAACGAGATCACCAGCGGCACCGGCAATCTCGCCTCGTCCGCCGACGACCTCGCCCGCCGTACCGAGCAGCAGGCGGCAGCCCTCGAGGAAAGCTCGCGCGCTCTGCGCCAACTCACGGAGATTGTCCGCTCGACGGCCGAAAGCGCCCGCAAGACGACGGTTTCGGTCGATGAGACCCACAGCTACGCCCGGCATTCCGGCGAGGTCGTTGCCAAGGCGATCGACGCGATGGCCGCGATCAACAGGTCATCGGACAAGATCTCGACGATCATCGGGGTCATCGACGAGATCGCCTTCCAGACCAACCTCCTGGCGCTCAACGCCGGTGTCGAGGCGGCCCGTGCCGGTGAAGCCGGTCGCGGCTTTGCCGTCGTCGCACAGGAAGTTCGCGAGCTTGCCCAGCGTTGCGCCGGTGCAGCCCGCGAGATCAAGGGCCTGATTTCCGACAGTTCGCAGCAGGTTCGCAGCGGTGTCGAGCTGGTGCAGGAAACCGGCACAGCGCTCACGGTCATCAACAACCACATCTCGACCATCCACCAGCTGGTCAGCAATATCGAGGCCGCCGCCGCCGACCAGTATCGTGGTCTCAACGAAGTCAACCAGGCTGTCCACGAGGTCGAACTGCTGACCCAGCAGAACGCCGCCATGGTCGAGGAAAACACCGCCGAGATCCACGGCCTGCGCCAACAGGTGGATATCCTCAACGAGAAGATTGAGCGCTTCAAGACCGGCACCAGCCGTTCGATCACCGGTGGCAGCATGCACGGCTACGGCCGCAGCTACGCGGCCTGACAGTCTTCGGTAATGTGCAGAAGACCCGCGCGGGGAAACCGGCGCGGGTCTTTTCGTTTCAGCCGGAGAAGCCAGCCTTTGGTTATTGCGGATAGACGACGGTGGCTTCCTGTTGTCCGGACAGGTCGCGTCGTCGGAGGCGGATCGATATTTTTAATGCCGTCAATCCCTTCGGGAGGACTTCACCCGCCGGTGACGCTCATATGTCTTGCGACGGCTGGCTTGTTGCGGGTGCGGTCGATGATGAAGTCGTGGCCCTTGGGCTTGCGGGTGATGGCCTCGTCGATGACGGCGGACAGGTAGGCATCGTCGCCGGAGGCCCGCAGCGCGGTGCGCAGGTCGGCGGCGTCGTTCTGGCCGAGGCACATGTAGAGCGTGCCGGTGCAGGTGAGGCGGACGCGGTTGCAGCTCTCGCAGAAATTATGGGTCATCGGCGTGATCAGGCCGAGCTTGCCGCCGGTCTCGGCGACCTCGACATAGCGTGCCGGGCCGCCGGTCTTGTAGGCGATGTCCGACAGGGTGAACTCACCGGCGAGACGGTCGCGCATCTCGCTGAGCGGCATATACTGGTCGGTACGATCCTCGTCGATCTCGCCCATCGGCATGGTCTCGATCAGCGTCAGGTCCATGCCACGACCATGCGCCCAGCGCATCATCTCGGGAATTTCAGCGTCGTTGAAGCCCTTCAGTGCCACGGCGTTGATCTTGACATGGATGCCGGCCGCCTGCGCCGCGTCGATGCCTTCCATGACCTTCGACAGGTCGCCCCAGCGGGTGATCTGCTTGAACTTGTCAGGCTGTAGCGTGTCGAGCGAGACATTGATGCGGCGAATGCCCGAATCGGCCAGTTCGGCGGCGAATTTCGCCAGTTGCGAGCCATTGGTCGTCAGGGTCAATTCGTCGAGCGTGCCGGCATGGACATGCTTGCCGAGTTCGCGAATCAGGAACATGACGTTCTTGCGCACCAGCGGCTCGCCGCCGGTGAGCCGCAGCTTGCGCACGCCCTTGGCGATGAAGGCGGAACAGAGACGATTGAGTTCCTCGAGTGTCAGCAGGTCCTTCTTCGGCAGGAAGGTCATGTTTTCCGACATGCAATAGGTGCAGCGGAAGTCACAGCGATCCGTCACCGAAACCCGCAGATAGGTAACGGCGCGCCCGAAGGGGTCGATCATCGGGGCCGTGTCATCGGCCAGCGGTTGAACGCCGGTCCTGTCGATGGTGACGCTATTCAACGCAATTCTCCCTGTCCCGCCAATGTCGTAAGCAAAGGCGTCGGCGTCAAGGCGCAAGCTGTCAAAAGCATCAGAAAACCCGCCAGAAACAGTTTCCTCCCATCGGGGGAAGGTGTCGATATGCCGCAAGTAATTCCCTCAGAGGGGAATCTGCGCTAGTGCTCCGGCAAAACAATGGAGACCGCATAACATGAGCGACATCTGGCCGACAGAACTGCGCGTGTCGAAGGATCGTCACCGGCTGACGGTTGCCTTCAACGATGGCGCCTCCTTCGATCTTTCGGCCGAGATGCTGCGCGTGCTATCGCCCTCTGCGGAAGTGCAGGGTCATGGACCGGGCCAGGGTCTGACCGTGCCCGGAAAGCGCAATGTCTCGATCATCTCGATGACGCCGACCGGCAATTACGCTGTGCGCATCGGCTTCGACGATACCCACAATACCGGCATTTTCACCTGGACCTATCTGCGCGAGCTCGGCGAAAATGGCGAGACGCTGTTTGCGGCCTACGAGAAGGATCTCGCCGACAAGGGCATGACCCGCGACAAGGCGGAAAAACCGCGCTAAATTGCACGGTGTCCTGGCTGTTCAGTCTGCGTCGCCTTCGTCCTTCATCAGGATACCGATCAGCCTTTCCATCGACTGGGCGACGATCATGCATTCCTCGACCGGCGAATCTTCCATCGATTTGTCGATCACCTTCGTCTGGATGTCCATCGCCTGTTCGCTGAGCGCGCGGCCGCTGTCGGTCAGTGACAGGCGCAGGACGCGCTTGTCCTTGTCGTCGCCGCGCCGCTCGATCAAGCCGCGTTTTTCCAGTTGCGGCAAGAGCATGCTCATGTTCGAGCGACCGACCAGCAGTTTTCGCGCCAGTTCCTGCTGGGTGATGCCGTCGAAGCGATAGAGATTGACCAGGATATCCAGATGCGGCGGCTTGATGTCGAGATCGGCCAGCGCGCGCGTCAGGGTTTGCTGCATCAGCTGGCAGGCACGGGCGACGGCGATCCAGCTGCGAAAACGCGGGTGGTCCCACGGGAAGTGATGCTGTTCGATGGGAGCTTGCTTTTTGTTCATCGTTGCACAATAATGTTCATCATTGAACATTTATAGAGAGACTCCCACTATGGCATCCTTTGCGATCGAGGTCACCCGTCTCGTCTTCAAAACCCTGTCGGTCTTTTCCCCGCAGACGGCGGGGCAACTGGCTTTCCGGCTGTTCAGCGTCACGCCCGGACGCAAGCCGAAGAATCCCAAGGAAAAGGCCCTGCTAACCGCAGCAGCCACCGTCATGGCGCGAGGAAAGCCTGTGTCGCTCTCGTTTTCCGGCGGCTGGGCCATGGCCCGGCATTTCGAGGCCGAGCCCGGACGGGTGGCGGCGAAACGCATCCTGCTGGTCCACGGCTGGGGATCGCGCATCGATTATCTGGCGACGATGATCGACGGGCTGGTGGCCGGCGGCGCCGACGTGATCGCGCTTGACCTGCCGGGACATGGCGCATCGCCAGGGCGAACGCTGACCATGCCGGCGGCGGTGAGGGCCATCGACGCGGCCTGGCGGCATTTCGGTGGCTTCGATGTGTCGGTCGGTCATTCCTTCGGCGGGGCGAGCCTTGCCTGTGCAGCCGGAGGGCTCGTCTGCGACGTGCCCTCGCACGCTGCCCGGCGCATCGTGCTGATCGGCGCGCCGAGCGAGATGAAGTGGCTTTTCAAGGATTTCGGGAGATATCTTCGCCTTTCCCCCAAGGCACAGGGCGCGCTTGAAGGCATGGTCGTGCGTCTGTCCGGCCGGCGCATAGAAGAATTTGACGCCGCCCATGTGCTGGGCATGCTGACCGTACCGACGCTGGTTGTTCATGCGCAGGACGACAAGGAGGTTTCCGCCGACCACGCCCGGCGTTATGCCGCCGCAGGACCGAATGTCGAACTCCAGTGGGCAAATGGCTTCGGCCATCGCCGGATTGTCTCCGCCGCTCCGGTGATCGAGCGCATCAACGCCTTCATTCACGCGCAAGACCGGCAGGCGGCCGCCTGATCGATTTTTTCGCGAGGTTGTCATGAGGGTGTCATGCTATCCGTCGAAAGCAACGCCTCGACGGAAGGGAACATGGTGGCATGACGATCATTCGCACGGTTGAGGAATTGAACACGCTGTATGGCGGCGCCAGCGAGGCATCGCTGGTCAAGGTGACAAACCGGCTGACGCCGGACTATGCCACGATGATCGAGGCCTCTCCATTTGCCGCGCTTGCGACCGTCGGGCCGGAAGGGCTCGATTGTTCGCCGCGCGGCGACGACGCCTGTGTCGTGCGCATTGCCGATGACAAGACGGTGCTGATGCCCGACTGGCGCGGCAACAACCGGATCGATTCGCTTGCCAATATCGTCCGTGACCCGCGCGTGGCACTGATGTTCCTGGTGCCGGGCTCGACCACGACGATGCGGGTCAACGGCACGGCGGTCGTCAGCGTCGATCCGGATCTGACCGCATCCTTCACCGTCGACGGCAAGCATCCGCGCAGCGTCATCGTGGTCACCATCGGCGAGGTCTATTTCCAGTGCGCCCGGGCGCTCATCCGTTCGCAATTGTGGAATGCCGAACGTTTCGTCGATCCGCAAAGCCTGCCGACGCCGGGAACGCTGCTGAAGGCCGCCAAGGCGGATTTCGACAACGAGACTTATGACCGGGAATGGCCGGAGCGGGCCGCAAAGACGATGTGGTAGGCTCGCTCCATCCTGCTGCCAAGTGCAGCATGGAATGTTCCGGCGGGGCGCCGATCAATCCCCGAAACGTCCGTGGCCCGTCGGCCTACTGCATAATTCCTTAAACCGGAATCGATTTAAGGATGAAATTATGCAGCATATTTAAAGTGTTAGAGCGACCCTTGCGCGTCCTGTTTGACGCGCGGCGCTGTCGCCGGCAACGGCAGGCGTTTCACCTGCCGCTGAGGTCTGCGCGTGATCGTGATCAGTCGCGGACGATGACCTGAGTGCCGATCGTGACGGCGGCGTAGAGGTGTTCGACATCCTCGTTGGCCATGCGGATGCAACCTGACGACATCGCCTTGCCGATCGAGGACGGCTGGTTGGTGCCGTGGATGCGATAGATGGTCGAACCCAGATACATGGCGCGGGCGCCGAGCGGGTTGTTGATACCGCCCTTCATGCTGACGGGCAGGAAATGGCCTTTCCTGGCTTCGCGGGCGCGCATTTGTGCCGGCGGGTTCCAGGTCGGCCATTCGGCCTTGCGGCTCACCGTGTTGCTTCCGGTCCAGATAAAGCCGGCGCGGCCGACGCTGACGCCGTACTGCATCGCAATGCCGTTGCCGAGCACATGGTAGAGGCGGCGGTCGGAATTGTCGACGATGATCGTGCCGGGCGCGGCCTTCTCGTTGAAGGCAACCAGTTGGCGCTGGATCGGTGACAGGTTGATATTGGCCTTGGTGGACTTCGCCTTCGGATCTGCTCCCGACAAAGCCGGCAATGCGCTGGTCTTCGATGTCGCCGACTGGATCGAGGCGACTTCGTAGGAACCGTCGATATTGGCGGCCTGTGCGGTGGTGCCGACGAGGGTGGTGATGATGAGTGCTGCGAAAATGGTCTTCATGGTCTTGTCTCCCGTTTGTTCCGGGAGATCTTCCGGTTCATTCCGGTGCGCTCCCTGTATGGAGCCTTTCTAGACAATCGCTTTTGGGCCGGCTGTTTCCTTTGGAACGGGGCAAAACAAAGAGGCGCCCGATGAGCGCCTCGCCTTGTCTTGATCTTGACCGGATTATTTCCGGTAGATCAGCCAGTTCTTGCCGGTATCCTTCTTCATGCCTTCCTCGAACAGGATGGTCTTGTTGCGGCCGGCGTTCTTGGCGCAATAGAGCGCCACGTCGGCCTTGTTGTAGAGGTCGATCGGATCGTCGGCATGCGAGGCCTGGCAGACACCGACGGAAAGCGTGATCGGACCGTAATTGACGCCGGTCTTCGAATTCTTGAACGGCGTCGTCGCCAATGCGTTGCGGATGCGCTCGGCTACCTGCAGGCTGTCCTCGACGCCGCTGTCGTTGAGGATGATGGCGAATTCCTCGCCGCCCGTGCGGGCAACGAAGGCATCGCGGCGCAGGTTGGAACGGATGACGGTGCCAACGGTCGCAAGGATCTTGTCGCCGACCGGATGGCCGTAGGTGTCGTTGACCTTCTTGAAATGGTCGATGTCGACGATCAGGAGGCCGGTACAGGTGCGCAACTGCTCGGAATTGTAGACACCCGCAAGCTTCTCGTCGAAGGCACGGCGGTTGGCCAGGCGCGTCAGCGAATCGGTATTGGCGATCCGCTTGTACTCATCGAGTTCCTGCCGGATGACCTCCATCTCCACGGATTTCAGCGAGACGTTTTCAACCCTCTCCTTGCCCTGGTTCATCGTGTCGGCGGTGGCTTCCGTGAGGATGCCCACCGCCTGGCGCAGGATTTCAACGCTGGAATGGCTCTTGCTGCTGATGTTCTGAAAGGTTTCGTCGAGCACGCGATTGTAGTTTTCGAGCGCGAACTGCTCTTCCTTCAGGAGTGTGAGCAACGCGACAAGTTCTGTTGCAAGATGCGTGTGGACGCGATCGACGCCGACGGCGTGGTGGTGATGGGCAAAATAACGCGCGCCGATCGAATCCAGTTCTTCCTGGGTCGCCCGGCTGCCAAGCGCCGCCAGTTCCTTGGTCAGCTTCGGATTGGAGCCGATATAGGCTTCGTAATAAAGCTCGTAATTGCGCGGGAGCGGCGCGATGCCCATGATGCGCATCGCATAGGTCACCTGCGCGGCGATATCGGGAATCTGCACCTTGTTCGAAGTCGCTTGCATGGCAAGCTCCTGTTGTCCGGTTATGTCCAATCGCTAGTTCTAGGGATAAAACATTTTGGAAGACTTAACGTTTGGCAAAACAGAACGCTAAGATTCGACAGGTCCGGTGGCTGCAGGCCCCAAAACGCATTCGGGGCAGCGTTTCCGCCACCCCGAATGTCGTAAAGCTACAGATTGAAACCCTCAGGAGGGGCTGATCATCGTTTCCGGGCGAACGTACTGGTCGAATTCCTCGTTCGTCAGGTAACCGCCGCCGACGGCTTCCTCGCGCAGCGTCGTGCCGTTCTTGTGCGCGGTCTTGGCGATCTTGGCGCAGGCGTCGTAGCCGAGCTTCGAATTGAGCGCGGTGACCAGCATGAGCGAGTTCTCGACGCCCTTCCGGATGTTGTCTTCGCGCGCCTCGATGCCGACGACGCAATTGTCGGTGAAGGAAACCGCGGCGTCGCCGAGCAACTGTACCGACTGCAGGAAATTGTAGGCCATCATGGGATTGTAGACGTTCAGCTCGAAATGGCCCTGGCTGCCGGCGAAGGTCAGTGCGGCATGGTTGCCGAAGATGTGGGCGCAGACCTGGGTGAGGGCTTCCGACTGGGTCGGGTTGACCTTGCCCGGCATGATCGACGAGCCCGGCTCGTTTTCCGGCAGCGACAGTTCGCCGAGGCCGGCGCGTGGACCGGAGCCGAGGAAGCGTATGTCGTTGGCGATCTTGAACAGGGCGGCGGCGGCGGCGTTGATGGCGCCGTGCGAAAAGATCATCGAATCATGCGAGGCGAGCGCCTCGAACTTGTTCGGCGCGGTGACGAAGGGCAGGCCGGTAATCCTGGCGATCTCGTCGGCGACCTTTTCGGCAAAGCCGATCGGGGCATTGAGGCCGGTACCAACTGCAGTGCCGCCCTGGGCGAGCTTGGACAGTGCCGGAAGCGTCAGTTCGATATTGGCGATCGCCGAGCCGACCTGTGCGGCATAGCCGGAAAATTCCTGGCCAAGCGTCAGCGGCGTCGCATCCTGGGTGTGGGTGCGGCCGATCTTGATGATGTGCGCGAAGGCCTTGACCTTGGCTTCGAGCGCCTGGTGCAGGTGCTTCAGCGAGGGCAGGAGGTGATGGGCGATCTGCTCGACGCAGGCGATGTGCATGGCCGTCGGATAGGTGTCATTCGACGACTGGCTCATATTGACGTGATCGTTGGGGTGCACGGGCTTCTTCGAGCCCATGACGCCGCCGAGCATTTCGATCGCCCGGTTGGAGATCACTTCATTGGCATTCATGTTCGACTGCGTGCCCGAACCGGTCTGCCAGACGACGAGCGGGAAATGCTCGTTGAGTTTGCCGTCGATGACTTCCTGGGCCGCGGCGATGACGGCGTTGCCGATCGCCGGGTCAAGGCGCTGCAAATCCATGTTGGTGCGCGCGGCGGCCTGCTTGACGATGCCGAGCGCCCGGACGACGGCGAGCGGCTGCTTTTCCCAGCCGATCTTGAAATTGCCGAGCGAGCGCTGCGCCTGTGCGCCCCAGTAGCGGTCGCTTTCGACGTCGATGGGGCCGAACGTATCTGTTTCCGTGCGCGTGGATGTCATCGTGTTGCCTGCTTTCGTCATGCGGTGTCGAAACCGGAAGGGAATACGGCCGCGATCAGGCGGCCAGTCTAAGCCTTGATGCCGTTCTCTCTGGCCCAGGTGCCGGGTGGTTGTAAAGGGGCTCGACGCCCACGTTCCATGCTACAACCGTTTAAATGCCGGGCGTTGCGACGACATGGCGCGCTCCTCAAGCGCCGGCTGCGGCGCCATCGGACGCAGCACAGGCTTCTGTGCCTTTTCAGACACAAGCAGGGGGATAGTTTTGGCGCTTCAGGGCGATTTGGGATCGGCGGCGGCTGGTTTCTCCCAGATTTGAAAAAAATACGCAGGAAATTCAAATTTTTGCCTGTGCTGGCCCGTTTCCTTACAGCGCCGTCTCTCACGGATTTGTGACACCCGAAGAGTGGGCTGGATGAGTACCGTTTGCTTTTCATTCACCATCCTTTCTTATAAGTACGAAAGCTCGGTGGCATGAAGGACATCGGGCGCGAACCGCGAATAGCGGCAATGCGATACAGGGACATTGACACCGATGAAATTGATCAGAACTGCAGCAATCGTGAGCCTTTTGACCGGGTGCGCGTTCACGTCCTTTGGTGTTCAGCAGGCCGAGGCGCTGAACCTTCTCGATCTTTTTCGCAAGAAGAAGCCTGTCGCCGTCGAGGAATACCTGCCGCTACCGGGCGTCGCGCAGGGACAGCCGGCCCAGAAGCAGGTTGCCAAGCCGCTGCCGAAGGTGAAGTCGCCGCAATATTACACCTACAAGGCCGAACCGATGCGCCGCATCGCGACCGCCAAGATCGCCGATCCGGTCGTGACCGGATCCGTGCAGAAGGTCGTGCTGCCGCCGATGCAGCGTTCCTCGCTTGCCGATGCGCGCCAGTTCCTGCCCGATGTCACGGCCTATGCGCCGGGCGATATCGCGAAGGCCGTCGAGACCTTCTATGCCGAGCACGATGGTTTCGTCTGGATCGACGGTTCCGGCCCGAACGCCGCTGCCAAGGCTGCCCTGTCGGTTCTTGGTCAGGCCGCCAGCGTCGGCCTCGATCCGCTCGACTATGCAGTCACCGTACCCTCCGATGACTATGACCGCGGCGACCTTTTGGCGCGCGAAAAGACGCTGGTGGAATTCGAAATCCGCCTGTCGGCCGCGACGCTGACCTATATCGCCGATACCGTTCGTGGACGCATCGATCCGAACAAGATTTCCGGCTACCACGATTTCAAGCGCAAGGACGTCAAGCTGGCGGCGAAGCTTGAGAATATCGCCCGCAGCCGTGATGTTGCCGCCTATCTCAACGGCCAGACGCCGTCGGGCCCGCAATTCGCTGCCCTGAAGCAGGAGTTGCAGACACTGGAGACCACGACGGGCGAGGCGCCGCGTGTCGTCATCGCGCCCGATACACTGCTGAAACCCGGCATCAGCAATCCGGAACTGGCCAATGTTGTCGCCGCGATCCGCCAGAAGGGCTCGGACGCGCTGAAGGTCGAGCATTCCCTGACGCTGTCCGCCTATCAGGGCACGCCGGAATACACGCCGGAACTGGTGGCGCTGGTCGAAGGTTTCCAGAAGGAAAACGGGCTGAAGCCGGATGGTATCGTCGGCAAGGCGTCGATCCGCATCCTGACCGGCGGCGACACAACCGCCGACAAGGTCGGCAAGGTCCGCATCGCCATGGAACAGGCGCGCTGGCTGCCGGCTGACCTCGGCAGCCGCTACGTTTTCATCAACCAACCGGCCTATACGGTCTACTACCACGACCAGGGTGCCGAGCAGTTCTCGATGCGCGTCGTCGTCGGCTCGAAGGCACACCAGACCTTCTTCTTCGAGGATGAGATCCAGACCGTCGAGTTCAACCCCTATTGGGGCGTGCCGCAGTCGATCATCATCAACGAGATGCTGCCGAAGCTGCGCAGCGATCCGGGTTATCTGGATCGGCTCGGCTATCAGGTGGAAGTCGGCGGCAGGCCGGTATCCTCCTATGACGTCAACTGGCATGGATCGACGAAGTCGGTTGCCGTCCGCCAGCCGCCAAGCAGCGACAACGCACTGGGCGAGTTGAAAATCCTGTTCCCGAACGCGCATGCGATCTACATGCACGACACGCCTTCGAAAAGCTTCTTCAAGAAGGATGTCCGCGCGCTCAGCCATGGTTGCGTCCGCCTTGCCGATCCGCGCAAGATGGCAGCGGCCGTGCTCAGCACGACGGTCGAGGATGTCGCCAAGGAAATCGCCGGCGGCCGCAACAAGGGCGTGTCGGTTCCGCACAAGATTCCGGTCTATGTGGCCTATTTCACCGCTTGGCCGAACAAGGACGGCACGGTCGAGTATTTCGACGATGTCTACGAGCGCGACATGTATATGAACCGCGCGATGGACGCCACGCGGACGGCACGACGCGCCGACGGCTGAGGCTGGACGGTGTGATGGATTGGCAAGGCGGCTGCGAAGCCGCCTTTTTCATGCCCGGACGAAAAGACCTTCGATCAGATCGACCGTGAGTTCGTCGAAATGGTGCATGACGAGATCCGGGCGCAGGCTTTCGACCGGTACGTCGGAATAGCCGAAGGGCACGGCGATCGAGCGCACATCGGCGTTTCGCGCAACCAGCATATCGTTGAGGCTGTCGCCGATCATCACGGATTTGCGCGGGTCGCCGCCGGCAAGGCGGATGGTGGAGAGCAGGTGCTGGGCATCCGGCTTGCGAACGTCGAATGTGTCGCCGCCGGTGATGGCCGCGAAACGCGCGGTCAGGCCGAGGCCGTCGAGCAGGCTTCTCGCGAGCATTTCCAGCTTGTTGGTGCAGACGGCGAGCAGGTAGCCGGCCGAGGAAAGCCGGTCCATTGCGTCGATGACGCCGGGATAGGGAAAGGATTCGCCCGGCATGGAGCCGTGGTAGAAATCCACGAATTCCTTCATTTGCCAGTCGAGGTCGGTAGCGCTCAGCTCCTTGCCCCGCAGCGTGAATGTGCGCTCGATCATCGCCTTTGCGCCGTGGCCGACCAGATGGGTGAGGTCATGATAGGTGACGGGCTGAAGGCCCGCTTGCACGACGGCGTGGTTGAGACTTGCAACCAGATCCGGAGCGGTATCGACGAGGGTTCCATCAAGATCAAAGACGACAACGGGTGCGGACACGGGAACCTCTGAATTTCCATGAGTAGACGATCCGGGTAGGGGAAGCCTGGGCAAAAAGCAATCGCGACTTTACGCGATAGCGTGGCGATGCCATTTGCGTCTGGCGCGCTATTTGGGCTTTTGTTTGCCGTTGCGCCCGTGTAAACGTCTCATCGGACGAAAAGACGGCGCGGTTTCGCAGCCGTTATCCTGATCAAAATTTTGGGGAGAGCGTGGCGCATGGACGCCCGTCAAATGAAAATCAAGGCTGCCCAGGCAGCGCTCGATTATGTCGAGGATGGCATGCGGCTCGGCATCGGCACGGGATCGACGGCGGAGGAATTCGTTCGTCTGCTGGCCGAAAAAGTGGCTTCCGGGTTCCGCATCGAAGGCGTTCCGACGTCGGAGCGGACGGCGCGCCTTTGCCTCGATCTCGGCATTCCACTGAAGTCGCTCGAAGAGCTGCCGGAACTGGACCTGACCATCGACGGCGCCGACGAGGTCGACCCGAAGCTGCGGCTCATCAAGGGCGGCGGCGGTGCGTTGTTGCGCGAAAAGATCGTTGCCTGCGCGTCGGCACGGATGATCGTGATCGCCGACGAGACCAAGGTGGTTGATACGCTCGGGGCCTTCAAGCTGCCGATCGAGGTCAATACTTTCGGCCTTCGCGCCACGAGGATCGCGATCGAGAAGGTTGCTACGCGGCATGGTCTGTCGGGTGAGATCGTCGTTCGTTCCTCGGGCGACGGCCCGTTCACGACGGATGGCGGGCATCTCATTCTCGATGCATCTTTTGGCCGCATTCCTGATGCAGATGCGCTGGCGCGTGACTTGAACGCCATTCCCGGCGTGGTCGAGCATGGGCTGTTCATCGACATTGCCTCGCTCGCCATCATCGCCGGTCCTGCTGGCGCACGGGTGATGACAGCGGTCTGATGGGCATTGTTGGCCGATGCGCGCAGCGGTCACGACGGAATTGACCTGCGGCTTTCGGGGCGCGCAGGAGTGATACGGTGGTTGCGGCGGCCTGGGATTTCGGGCGGTGGTAATTGCCTTGAAACTGGCTTATGCAGGGCCGCTGATGCAAGGCGCACGCGGACCCGGCGTCAACTGACAGGAGCGTTACAGACATGATCAATCTCGCAGGTCTCGGCCGTACGGTGGCTGCAACCGCCATCATTCTTTCTGCAGTGATGGCTCCCGCGCGGGCCCAGGACGTGACCGAAGACCAGATCAAGGCAGCGCGCGCCGCGATCGCCGCGATCGCGGCGACCAACGCTTTCGACAACATCCTGCCGAATCTGGCGGAACGCCTGAAGACGACGCTCATCCAGTCGTCGCCGAACTATCAGGAACTGATCACCAAGAGCGTCGATGACAAGGCCCTGGAACTGGCTTCGCGCCGCTCCGACCTGGAGCGCGAAGCCGCGACCATTTATGCCAAGACCTTCACTGTCGATGAACTGAATGCCATTGCAGCCTTCTATACGTCGGACGCCGGCAAGAAGCTCCTGAATGACGGCCCGATCGCGCAGCGCGAAATGATCAAGGCCGCCGACATCTGGGCTGCGGGCGTTTCTCGCGACCTCAATGCAGCTGCGACCAAGGAACTGGGTGCGACCCTGAACGCCGGCCAGCAGCCGATCGACGGCGCTGCAACGACCGAGAAGCCTGCGGAATAAGGCGCTGTCGCCTGGCAAGGTGAGACATCACGACGAATTGCAGAGCCCGGGTTCAGTCCGGGCTTTTCATTTTGTGCTTGGCCACCCTATATCAGGCACCACAATCGCGGGATTCGCCGACAAGCACGATGTCCATCCAGCCGTGCCTTTCATGCTATTCCGCCCCTTGCATATGACCCGTCCGGGAGTGTTTCAGCATGGCTTCTTACGATTATGACCTCTTCGTTATCGGCGGCGGTTCCGGCGGCGTGCGCAGCGGCCGCGTCGCGGCATCCATGGGCAAGAAGGTCGCGATCGCGGAGGAGTTTCGCTATGGCGGTACCTGCGTCATTCGCGGCTGTGTCCCGAAGAAGCTTTATGTCTATGCTTCGCAGTTTCCCGAGCATTTCGAGGATGCCGCAGGATTCGGCTGGACCGTCGGCGAAAGCACGTTCGACTGGCAGAAGCTGGTCGCGGCCAAGGAAAAGGAAATCACCCGGCTGGAAGGTCTCTACCAAAAGGGGCTCGCCAATGCAGGCGCTGAGATTCTCCACACGCGGGCGGAACTGACCGGCCCCAACACGATCAAGCTGCTCTCAACCGGCAAGACGGTGACGGCCGAGCGCATCGTCATCGCCGTCGGTGGGCATCCGAGCGCACACGAGGCGCTGCCCGGTCATGAACTCTGCATCAGTTCCAACGAAGCCTTCGACCTGCCGGAACTGCCGAAATCGATTATCGTCGCCGGCGGCGGCTATATCGCTGTCGAGTTCGCCAATATTTTCCATGGGCTTGGCGTCGAGACGACGCTGATCTATCGCGGCAAGGAAATCCTCTCGCGCTTCGACCAGGATATGCGGCGCGGGCTTCATGCGGCCATGGAGCACAAGGGCATCAGGATCCTCTGCGAGGACGTGCTGCAGTCCATCAAGAAGACCGAGGATGGAAGATTGGCTGCGGAAACGATGAAGCATGGCGTGGTCACCGTGGACCAGGTGATGCTGGCGCTCGGTCGCGTTCCCAACACAAAGGGTCTTGGCCTGGAAGCTGCTGGCGTTACCGTAAACGAGCGCGGCGCGATCGTTGTCGATGCCTTTTCCCGCACGAGCGCGCCGGGCATCTACGCGCTGGGTGACGTCACCGATCGGGTGCAACTGACACCCGTGGCGATCCATGAGGCCATGTGCTTCATCGAGACCGAATACAAGGGCAACCCGACGTCGCCGGATCACGAAACGATCGCCACAGCCGTCTTTTCGCAGCCGGAAATCGGCACTGTGGGGTTGTCGGAAGAGGATGCGGGCAAGAAGTTCGAGGATCTGGAAGTCTATCGGGCCGAATTTCGCCCAAGCAAGGCGACGCTGTCCGGACGCACTGAAAAAACGATCATGAAATTGATCGTCAATGCAGCCGACCGCAAGGTCGTCGGCGCCCATATCCTGGGCCACGAGGCTGGGGAGATGGCGCAGTTGCTCGGGATCACGCTCAAGGCCGGCTGCACCAAGGATGATTTCGACCGCACCATGGCGGTACATCCCACCGCCGCCGAGGAACTGGTGACCATGTACAACCCGAGCTATCGAGTGAAGAACGGGCAGAGGGTGGCCTGATCTTTCGGGAGCAGCTCCGTTCCGCCGCAATCTGTGCGCGCCAAAGCGGTTGCGCACACTTTGGTGGTACAATGGCTTTGCAAGCGTGATGTTAACGTTTATAAGCCCGCATCCGCAAAATCGCCGTTTCTTCCTTCAAGAAGAACGAGGGTTGGCGACAGCGCCGCAGACAGACGGCTCAAATCCGGTTTCAGGCAGCACTTGATGGCGGCAATCCGCTGATGTGACTGGAGGCGGACCCCGTGCAAGGAACAGGTGATCGACATGGCACAGAATTGGACCCCGAACAGCTGGCGGCAGAAGCCCATTCAGCAGGTTCCGGACTATCCGGACAGCGCAGCCTTGGCTGCCACCGAGGCGCAGCTCGCGACCTATCCGCCGCTGGTCTTCGCGGGCGAGGCGCGCCGTCTGAAGGGCGCTCTTGCGAATGTTTCGGAAGGCCGCGGCTTCCTGCTGCAGGGCGGCGACTGCGCCGAGAGCTTTGCCGAGCACGGCGCCGACAATATCCGCGATTTCTTCCGCGCCTTCCTGCAGATGGCTGTCGCCCTGACCTTTGGCGCCCAGCAGCCGGTCGTCAAGATCGGCCGTATCGCCGGCCAGTTCGCCAAGCCACGCTCGTCCAACATCGAGAAGCAGGGTGACGTCGAGCTGCCGAGCTATCGCGGCGACATCATCAACGGCATCGAATTCACCGAGAAGGCCCGTATTCCGGATCCGGAGCGGCAGATTATGGCCTACCGCCAGTCGGCGGCGACGCTCAACCTGCTGCGCGCCTTCGCCCAGGGCGGCTATGCCAACCTGGATAATGTGCATCAGTGGATGCTTGGCTTCGTCAAGGACAGCCCGCAGGCCGAGCGTTACCGCAAGCTCGCCGACCGCATTTCCGAAACCATGGAGTTCATGAAGGCCATCGGCATCACGCCGGAAAGCAATCCGAGCCTGCGCGAAACCGATTTCTTCACCAGCCACGAGGCTCTGCTGCTCGGTTACGAGCAGGCGCTGACCCGCGTCGATTCGACCTCCGGCGACTGGTACGCGACCTCCGGCCACATGATCTGGATCGGCGACCGCACCCGCCAGCCGGACCATGCGCATGTCGAATACTGCCGCGGCATCAAGAATCCGATCGGCCTGAAATGCGGTCCATCGTTGACCGGTGACGGCCTGCTCGAACTGATCGATATCCTCAACCCGAACAACGAAGCCGGCCGCCTGACGCTGATCTGCCGCTTCGGCCACGACAAGGTTGCCGAGCACCTGCCGCGGCTGATCCGCGCCGTCGAGAAGGAAGGCCGCAAGGTCGTCTGGTCCTGCGACCCGATGCACGGCAACACCATCACGCTCAACAACTACAAGACCCGTCCGTTCGAGCGGATCCTGTCGGAAGTCGAAAGCTTCTTCCAGATCCACCGCGCCGAAGGTTCACATCCGGGCGGCATCCATATCGAGATGACCGGCAACGACGTGACGGAATGCACAGGCGGCGCCCGTGCGCTGTCCGGCGCCGATCTGGCCGATCGCTATCACACCCATTGCGATCCGCGTCTCAACGCCGATCAGGCTCTGGAACTGGCCTTTCTTCTTGCCGAGCGCATGAAGGGCGGACGGGACGAAAAGCGAATGGTCGTCAACGGCTGATCAGCCTTGCTGATGGTCGCTTGAGACAATTGAAATTGACAGGACCGGGTCGGCTGACGAAGCTGGCCCGGTTTTTTCATGCCCGGACGACGGGCCAACAAGATATTCGGGGTTCAAGATGGCCGATGAACATGCGGGCTCATGCAATTGCGGATCGGTGACGTTTCGCACGCGCGGCAGGTTGCGGGAGGTGGTCGCCTGTCACTGCTCCCAGTGCCGCAAGCAGACGGGTCTCTACTACGCGGCAACCAACGTCCTCGACAGCGAGCTCGATCTGGAAGGGGCTGATAACGTCACCTGGTACAAGTCGAGTCCAGAGGCGCGTCGTGGCTTCTGCAAGACCTGCGGTTCGGCGCTGTTCTGGAAGATGGAGGGACAGGATTATACGTCGATCATGGCGGGTGCCTTCGACGGGCCGACAGGTCTCACATTTGGCTATCACATCTTCTGCGCCGACAAGGGCGATTTCTACGAGATCGATGATGACTTGCCGAAGTTCGCGCAGTCGAATGTTTGAGCTTATGCAACATATTTAAAGCGCGACGCTGTCGCGCCGGAAGGGTATTTCAGGTGTCCTCTGGCGACGTGTTTTCCAAGTCGATGGATTGCACGGCCTGACGATAGGCATCATTGAGCGCGCTGAACTTGACCGCCTGCCAGCGCTGGTATTCCTGAATGAAGGAGGCGGATGCGAGAATGGTCTTGCGTGTGCCGCTGCCGTCGCGGACGTTCATCGATCCCAGCGCTTCCGCTCGGACGAACAGGCGGCGCACATGGGTGCGTGACAGGGAATAGTGGTTGGACAATTCGGAAAAGCGAAAACCTTCGACCCGGTGATGGCCATCCTCCGGTATGAGGTTGATCAGCCGTGCAACGAAATCATCGAGAATCAGTCCGCCATATTCAGTCCAGACGAAACAGGAAATGCTGAGCGGTGGCTCGCGCCATGCCTTGTCGGCGATCAATCGCCTTGCGGCGATTGGCTGCGCATGTCGGAAAATCTCCGGATTGGCCTCGAGTGTCTCGACGCGATTTCCCTGATCGAGCAGATCGAGGCTGCGCATCTGGCCGCGAAACCACAGCCCCATCGCCTCATGGCTCGCCTCGGTCGGTTCCAGCGGGCGGCTGCGCTTGCTGGTGCTGCCGGGCACGTCACGGATGAGCTTGTAGGCCAAGAGTTCGGAGAGGAAAGCAGTCGCCGTATTGCGGCTCGCCGCGCCGAAATCGTTAATGCTGTCGAGAAGCCTGGATGCGGTGATCCCGGATAGAGGGTCGGCCGGATCACGCTCCAGATGCAGGGCATAGGCCGCCTGCGTCAGCAACCATTTCTGCTGGGCGGAAACCAGGCGGGCGGTGCGCGGAAACCGGTCATAGAGCTCGATCATGTGCCGCGCGCCCTGTTGCAGGACGCTTAGGAACTCCGGATTGGCAACCAATGCATCCGCTTTCGGGTCGGAGACTGCTGTGGGTACTGTGCCGGTCATGGATGTATCGAAAGTCCGGTGAATGCGCGCATCGCGTTTAAGAATCAGCGAGCGCCGATTTCAAGCTATGTCACCGGGCCAACGGCCAATGTCCATCTTTTGTTGCATCGATCTCATCGGCGATGGATATAGCCTGACATTTTTTACGGGGAGTGCCGGGGAACGAGGCCGTGTCTCAAGCGCCCCGGATTTGCGGATCACCGTTCTCCCGGTAGCGTTCCAACTGCGCCTGCAGGCGGCCGACATCGGCGCGCAGTTCGGTGATCTCGCGCAGCAGCACCGTGTCGATCTTGTGATGCAGTGAAATCAGTTCGACTTCGGACTTGAGATTGACCTCGTAGTCCTTGGAGGCATCGAACCGGTCCTTCATCGCCTGCCGGTTCTGCGACATCATGATGATCGGCGCCTGCAACGCTGCGACCATCGACAGGAGCAGATTGAGGAAGATGAAGGGGTAGGGATCGAAGGCTTCCCGCATCAGCAGGACCGTGTTGGCGGTCGTCCAGACGGCCAGGAAGACGATGAACCCGATGATGAAGCCCCAGGAGCCGCCGACGCGGGCGATGCTGTCGGACAGCCGGTCGCCAAAGCCCTGGCTCGCCACGAAAGCCGCGTTGGTATCCTCAGACAGGATCTTCTGCTCTTTCGCCTTGTGAAGGACGCGCCTCTCGACCGCGCCGAGTTCGTCGCTCATCTTGCCGAACAGAAGGTGGGAAATTTCATCAAGATGCGACATGGGCAGGCTCCGTTTTGAACGTCGCCCTTTCTAGCCCATGCCGGCAGTTTGGCGAAACGCCGGATGAGGGCGTTCCGCCAGTTTTTTACATCGCCGCGGGGAACAGGTCCGAGTGCGATTCGAAGAAGCGTTCCGTGCCGTAGCGTTTGCCGAACATCATGTCGTGCTGCAGGAAACGGTAGTCGCGGATCAGCGGCTGGGTGGCCTTCTGGCGCGACCAGGCAGCAGTGTCCTTGCCCTTGGCATCGACGAGCATGTAGCGGTCGATGACATGGTACTGGTCGAAGACATTGCCGAGGAAGCCGGTATAGTAGGGATGCTCGAAGCCGCCCTGCTTGAGGATCTGGTAGGACAGGAAGGCCGGGCTGATCGTGCCGATATCCTTGACCGGGCCGGTCTTGTTCGACCAGACGACCAGCGGGGTTTCGTGCTGTGCCTTCATCTGCTCGAGCGAGCCCTTGCGTGACGCGGTGACCTCGTTCATGAAGCCGGTGTTCGGATAGACCGTGTTGAGCGGCGGCAGGTGATCGCCGAACAGGACGATAATCGTCTCCCGGTCGCGCTCCTTGGCCCAATCCATCAGCATCTTCAGGCTGTCATCGGCTTCCTTGATGCCTTGGGCGTAGGTGGCGAGCACCTGGCGATCGACCTCCGGCAGATTGCCTTCGACCTTGATCGTGTTCTTGACGTAACGGTTTGCCTCATAGGGACCGTGGCCCTGCAGCGTCACCGTGAAGAAGAAGAACGGGTCTCGCAACTGGTCGGCCTGCCGGATGATTTCCCTGGTCAGCGATTCATCCGAGGCGAAGATGCCGCGCTTCTGCATCACCGGCATGTTTTCTTCAGACTTGAACTGCTCGAAGCCGAAAGCCTTGTAGACGGCGCTGCGGTTCCAGAACCATTTCTGGAACGGATGTACGGCGCGCGCGACATAACCTTCGCCACGGAAGAAGGTCGCAAGCGAGGGGATCGGATTGCGGATATACTGCTGGTAGGGAATGCTGCCATAGGGCAGGAACGCGTTGGAGAACCCGGTCAGCGCCTCGAACTCGACATTGGCGGTCATGCCACCGAATTCCGGTGAGAAGACGTTGCCCGACTGCATGGCGCGGATCGTCGGCATCGGGTCTGGCGACAGCTTGATGTTGGGCAGGCGCGTCGGATCCCAGAAGGATTCGCTCATCAGCACGATCACATCCGGCTTGCCGCGATGTGTCGTGCCGGCGGGAACCGGCTTCACCGGGATCGTGTCGATCGCATCCGACATGTAGCCGGCGGGAGCGGTGACATTGGCCATCGGCAGGTTGAGGGCAAACGCCATCAGGAAGCCGTTGTGCCGGTAGTTTTCCGTCTGGTCCCACATGATCGGGATGACCTGCAGGCGATCGCGCATCCAGGAGAAATTGTTGTAGTCCATGATGTGGTAAAAGGAGCCGAGCAGCGGCAGGGCGACCGCCAGCCGCGCCATCCGCTGGCGGCGGGTCAGCACGGGAAAGCGCCGCCAGGCGAAGCGGACGAGCCATCCGAGCGCCACCAGCGCAACGATGATGCCGACCACGACGCCGACGAAAGTCCACGGGCGGTCCTTCACGAGAACCGGCATCAGTTCCATGATCTGCCGCCCGAAGAGAAAATCGGTCGGGTAGAGCGGATCGGACAGGAAAATCTGCTTCTGGTGACTGACCAGCGCCGGGACGAGTGCCAGCGGCGCAACAAGAATGACACCATAATTTTCGCGCGAGAACGCAGCATCGAGCGCGATGAACAGGAGGAAGAAAACGCCGATCGTCGTCCAGGCCGGACGGGCCGGATCAAGGAAAAACGACACGACTTCCGTAATGGAATCACGGGCGATCCACTCGACGACGAAGATGAGGGATATGGAGAAGAGCAGCGTGACCGACAGTCGCTTGGCAATGGACAATGCCTTGCCGAAGCGTGCGCCTGTTCCGATCTGAGGGACATAGACATCGGAAACGCCAACCGCGGTTACTGCCGATTCAAAACTGGCCAAGGCCGTCTCCAATTTCACAAAACTTTCGTAAGCCTGTCATATAGATGTCATCTTGAACGCAACATGAATAAGTCAAGCAGGATCGCCTGCCGCGCCCCGCCGAGCAGGCTGAAAGCCCTGTGGCAGTGAGGTTTCTTGCGTTGTGGAAAAGAATCCGGGTAATCAATCGAGTGGGCGTCGCCCGAATTTTTTCTGTTCTGCCCGAAGGTGAGCGGGTATTCTGGCGGGGAATGCGATAAAGAGCATCGCGGATGCCGCCGCATCCGCGAAAGCAGATCCAGCACAGGCCTGTTCATGACCGCGCAAAAGACCATTTCCAATACGTTCCGTATCGCCGTTGCCCAGCTCGATCCGACTGTGGGCGACGTCGCCGGCAATCTTGCCAAGGCCCGTGAGGCACGCGCCGATGCAGCGCGCAGCGGCGCCGACCTGTTGCTTCTGACCGAATTGTTCATCTCCGGTTATCCGCCGGAAGACCTGGTGCTGAAGCCGGCCTTCCTGAAGGTCTGCCAGAAGGCGGTCGATACGCTGGCAGCCGATACGGCCGATGGCGGGCCAGGCGTGATCGTCGGTTATCCGCGCCAGGGGGAAACGGGACGGCACAATTCCGTTGCCGTTCTCGATGGCGGTCGCGTCCTTGTCGTTCGCGACAAGGTGGATCTGCCCAATTACGGCGAATTCGACGAAAAGCGCGTTTTCACGGAAGGCGCGATGCCTGGACCGGTCAATTTCCGCGGCGTGCGGCTCGGCATTCCGATCTGCGAGGAAATCTGGAACGACCTGGGCGTTTGCGAGACGTTGGCGGAAAGCGGCGCGGAAATCCTGCTCGTGCCCAATGGCTCGCCCTATTATCGCGGCAAGATCGATGTTCGCCATCAGGTCGTGCTGCGCCAGGTGATCGAGACCGGTCTGCCGATGGTTTTTGCCAACCAGCTTGGCGGCCAGGACGAGCTTGTCTTTGACGGCGCGAGCTTTGCCTTCAATGCCGACAGGACACTCGCCTTCCAGATGAGCCAGTTCGAGGAGAGCATCTCCATTTCCGAATGGCAGCGGAACGGCGACGGCTGGGTCTGCAGGCAAGGCATGATGTCCCGACTGCCGCAGCAGGAGGAGGCCGACTATCGCGCCTGCATGCTTGGCTTCCGCGATTACGTCAACAAGAACGGCTTCAAGAACGTCGTGCTCGGCCTTTCCGGTGGCATCGACTCCGCCATCTGCGCGGCGCTTGCCGTCGATGCCTTGGGCGAGGAGCGGGTGCGCACGGTCATGCTCCCCTATCGCTATACATCGTCGGATTCGTTCAAGGACGCCGAGGATTGCGCCAAGGCGCTGGGCTGCCGCTATGACACTATTCCGATCGAGGAGCCGGTTCAGGGCTTTCTCAATGCGCTGTCGGAAACGTTCGATGGAACCGAGAGCGGCATTACCGAGGAAAACCTGCAGAGCCGGACGCGCGGCACCATCCTGATGGCGCTATCCAACAAGTTCGGCTCGATGGTGGTGACGACGGGCAACAAGTCGGAAATGTCGGTCGGCTACGCGACGCTCTACGGCGACATGAACGGCGGCTTCAATCCGATCAAGGACCTCTACAAGATGCAGGTCTACGGCCTGTCGCGCTGGCGCAACACGACTGTGCCACCGGGTGCGCTCGGACCCTCCGGCGAGGTCATTCCGAAAAACATCATCGACAAGGCGCCTTCGGCGGAGCTGCGTCCCAACCAGACCGACCAGGATTCGCTGCCGCCTTACCCGGTGCTCGACGATATCCTCGAATGCCTGGTGGAAAAGGAGATGAGCACGGAGGAGATCGTCGCGCGCGGCCATGACGAGGCGACCGTGCACCGGATCGAGCATCTGCTCTACATCGCCGAATACAAGCGCCGCCAGTCTGCACCGGGCGTGAAGATCACCAAGAAGAACTTTGGCCGCGACCGTCGCTATCCGATCACCAACCGGTTCCGCGACCGCTAGACTTTCGAATTTGGGGGACGGCATGCGCAGTTCGGTGGAAATCTACACTCTGGAAACCGGCAGGAGCCGCGTCGTCTGGCAGACCGACAGCCTGGTCGAGGCGCCCAATTTCTCGCCGGATGGCGCATCGCTGGTGATCAACGGAGACGGATTGCTTTACCGGCTGCCGTCTTCCGGTGGCGAGCCTGTGTTGATCGACACCGGTTTTGCGCGCGAATGCAACAACGACCACGGAATTTCGCCTGACGGCCGGACGATCGTCATCAGCGACAAGACCGAATTCAGCGCCTCGACCATCTACACGCTGCCGGCAACCGGCGGTACGCCGAATCTGGTGACGCAAAACAGGCCGTCCTACTGGCATGGCTGGTCGCCGGACGGGGCGACGCTTGCCTATTGCGGCATCCGCGACAACGTCTTCGATATCTATACGATCCCGGTCGAGGGCGGCGAGGAGAGCCGGCTGACCTTTGGTGAAGGGCGCAATGACGGACCGGACTACAGCCCTGACGGACAATGGATCTATTTCAACTCCAGCCGGACCGGCCGAATGCAGATTTGGCGGATTCGGCCGGATGGTTCGGATGTCGAACGCGTCACCGACAGCGAATACGGCGACTGGTTCCCGCATCCGTCTCCCGATGGCCGGCATCTGCTGGTGCTTTCCTATGATGGTGACGTCTTCGATCACCCGCGCGACCTGGATGTCCGGCTCCGCCTGATGGATCCGGATGGCGGCAATGCGCGTGTCCTGTTCGATCTGTTCGGCGGGCAGGGCACCATCAACGTCCCAAACTGGTCGCCCGACGGCACTGAATTCGCGTTCGTGCGCTATGAGGCGGAAGCATCGCAGTCGAGTTAACCCGCAAAGAGTGTCTTAACGATATCGCGTCAA
Organism: Pararhizobium sp.; assembly: GCF_035497515.1. Taxonomy (GTDB): domain Bacteria; phylum Pseudomonadota; class Alphaproteobacteria; order Rhizobiales; family Rhizobiaceae; genus Pararhizobium. The sequence continues at coordinate 70,833 of NZ_DATJDJ010000152.1, forward strand.
AGTTGTGTTATTCTGCTTGCGCGTGAAAGCACCTCTCCCCATTGTTTCTGTCAAAGCCGGGGAGAGATCAGGACATGCAGTCGAGAGTGGTCATTTTCATCGATGCGGAAAACGTTTCGGCGGCGCATGTGGCGCATGCCTTCGGGGTGATCGGTTCCCAGGGAGTGCTGGTGGCCCGGCGTGCCTACGGGGATTTTGCCAAAGGCGATCTTCGACGTCGAGCAGGACGCGGACCAGGTCATGCCGACCGAACAGGCGGCTGACCGTCTTAACCTGCTTGGGCTGGGATGTTGTAGGGTGTGATGACTTCGACCGCCGAGAGCGACGGCATGCCGGGGATGGAAAGCGCATTGCGTCGGCCCATGATCGCCCGAAAAGCGGCGCGGACATCCGTCTTCAAGTCATGGTGCAGCACGTAATGGATCTGGCGTGACTTGAGCAGGTCGAGATTGGCGGCGTCGAGGTCGTGCGCGACAAAGATTGCGCAGGAAAGTCCCGCTGCCGCGAAAGCTGCAAGCACCGCCCGGTTGCCGCCGCCGATCGAATAGACCGCGTTGATCGCAGGATTGGCCGACAGCGCCTCGGCGGCAAGCGCGCCGGTTGCCGCATCACGGCCAAGGCCTTCGCTGATCTCGACGATTGCGATCGACGGATAGCGTTCGCGCAATGTGCGCCGAAAGCCGATCTCACGTTCCTCCTCGCCGCGAAAGCGGCTGCTCGACAGGGTGACGAGCACAGTCGCCTTCTGACCGGCAAAGCGTTCACCGATGAGATAGGCGGCAGTTTCGCCCGCCGCCCGGTTGTCGGCTCCGGCATAGGCGGTGCGGGGCGCATTCGGCAGGTCGGTCACCAGCGTCACCACGGGAATGCCGGCCTGTTCAGCCCGCGCGACGGCGGCGCTGATATCCGGAACGTCGGGGGCCTTCAGCACGATGCCGTCGGTGCCGCGCAGGCGAATGCGATCGAGAAACTGGACGATCTCCTGCGGTCTTATGGCTTCGGCCAGATGGAAGCGGCAGCGGAACACCGTCGGCAGGAAGGTGGCGTTCTCGCTCTCGAAGGCGGTGCGCACTGCGTCGGTAAAACGGTCCGGCGCCTCCATGATCACGTCGATACTGAACTTGCGCCCCTGAATTTCGATGCCGGCCTGCTGTTTCTCCAGTTCGCGAATGGCGGCATGCACCCGCACTTCGGTTTGTTTTCGCACGCCATCGCGGCCGTTCAGCACGCGGTCGACGGTCGCGATGCTGAGGCCGGCCTGAAATGCGATGTCCTTGACCAGAAACCGATGCGCCAAACCAGAGCCTTCCTGAGGTGTTTTTGATGTGTTTCTGCTCTATATCAGCATTTTGCGGCGCGTATAGTGCACCCATCGAGCATCACTCGCCGGGAGGAAAACGGCATGAAATCCGACAATGCGCCGAAACTGCGCGCCGATCGTGTCTGGCTGACGGAGGCTGCCTGCGATCTCGACGACTTCCGCACCGAAGTCGAGCGCGCGACGCAATTGAGCGACTATCCGCATGCGGTGGCGGTCGAGAAGAACGTGCTGATCTATGATGGTGCCGATGTCCTGAAGGCTGGGGCAACGACCGAAGGCCGACGCGCCGTGCTTGCCGAAATCTGCGAGGCCTTCGCCACCGGCCCCGGCGTCGTCGTTCTCAAGCGGGCTTTCGAAGATATGTCGGTGATCGATGACGCGAGCGATATCTTCGAAAACATCATCAACGAGCAGCACCGCACCAACAGCGGCGGCGGCGATCATTTCGCCAAGCCGGGCGCCAATGACCGCATCTGGAACTCGCTGGAAAAGCATTGCCTGAAGGACCCGGAAAATTTCGCCGCCTATTACGGCAACGCGCTGATCGCGCTGGTCAGCGAAGCCTGGCTCGGCCCAAGCTATCAGATGACGGCGCAGGTCAATCGCGTCAATCCCGGCGGCTCCGCCCAATCCGCGCATCGCGACTATCATCTCGGCTTCCAGAGTGCATCGGTGATCGAGCAATTCCCGGCGCATGTGCACCGGTTGTCGCCGGTCCTGACGCTGCAGGGGGCAGTCACCCATTGCGACATGCCGCTCGAAAGCGGGCCGACGCTGTTCCTGCCCTATAGCCAGACCTATGTGCCCGGCTATCTCGCGCTGAAGCGCCAGGAATTCCGCGATTATTTCGATCGCAATCACGTACAACTGCCGCTGTCGAAGGGCGATCTGGTCTTCTTCAATCCGGCGCTCTATCACGCCGCCGGCACCAATCGCTCGGAAAACATCAAGCGCGTCGCCAATCTCCTGCAGGTTTCCTCGGCCTTCGGACGGGCGATGGAGACCGTCAACCGCGAACGGATGAGCGGAACGCTCTATCCGGTGCTCAACGCGATGCTGGCCGACGGCCGATTGACTAAGGCAGAGGCTGCCTGCGCCATCGCCTCCTGCGCGGAAGGCTATTCCTTCCCGACCAATCTCGACCAAGACCCGCCGCTCGGCGGGCTGGCGCCGAAGACGCAGGCGCAGTTGATGCATGAAGCGCTGGCTGCCGGCTGGGACGCTGCGGCGTTCAACGCGGCGCTGGCTGCTCAATCCGAGAAGAAGCTGAGCTGATCTCGAACACAAATTGTATATCACGCTTCCGCCCGGCAATCGGGCGGAAGTTTTGTGCGTCATCACCAATGGAGGAATGAAATGAGCAAGGATCATGGCCGGCTTGACGGCAAGATCGCCATCGTTACCGGTGGGACGCAGGGCCTTGGGGCAACGATCGCCAGCCTGTTTGCCGAGCGCGGCGCCGCCGGCATCGTCATCTGCGGGCGCAATGTTGCAAAGGGTGAGGCCAGGGCCGCGGAGATCCAGAAGGCGACCGGCACGAGGATCGTCTATGTGCAGGCAGATCTCGGAGAAGTCGCGGATGCGGCCAAGGTGGTCGCCGCCTGCGACGTGGAATTCGGTCGCGTCGATGCCTTGATCAATGCCGCCGCGATCACCGATCGCGGCACGATCCTCGATACCAGCCCGGAACTGTTCGACCGCATGTTCGCCGTCAACGTCCGCGCACCGTTCTTCCTGATGCAGGAAGCGATCAAGGTCATGCGCCGGGAAAAGATCGAGGGCACGATCGTCAATATCGGCTCGATGTCGGCCAAGGCCGGCCAGCCGTTCATCGCCGCCTATTGTGCCTCCAAGGGGGCGCTGGAGACGCTGACCAAGAACACGGCCTATGCCGTGCTTCGCAATCGCATCCGTGTCAACGGCCTCAACATCGGCTGGATGGCGTCGGAAGGCGAGGATCGCATCCAGCGGGAATTTCACGGCGCTGCCAGCGACTGGCTGGAAAAGGCGGCCGCGAGCCAACCCTTCGGCCGCCTCGTCGATCCGGCCGAGGTGGCGCGTGCCTGCGCCTACCTCTCGTCCGCTGAGTCCGGACTGATGACAGGTTCGGTGATCTGCTTCGACCAGTCGATCTGGGGCGCCTATGACGGTTCGCCACATCCGGAAGCGGCGATGTGATATCGCATGAGTGGGCCACCTTGCATTCGGCCACCCGCTATGTGCATATCTGAGACGTCAGGTGCCCGTGCAAGCGGGAGAATCGGGAATTCGGTGAGAATCCGGAACGTGCCCAACGCTGTGACGGGGACGACTTTGTATTGCGGAACCTTGAATTTTTTCAGGTTTCTGCCACTGAATCCTCAACGGATTTGGGAAGGCGGCAAGGTTGGGTGATCCGCAGTCAGAAGACCGGCCTGGCGAGATGGACTGACCCGCGCGGACGGCGGGAGGTTGCGCATTGTTGGGGATCAAACGATGCTGACTGAACCGCAGGGCCGCCTTGTGAAGGCGGATGCATTTTCATTGGACGAGCGCGCCGCCGTCTACCGCGCCATCGAGACCCGCCGCGATGTCCGCGACCAGTTTCTGCCGAAACCTGTGCCAGATGAAGTGATCACGCGATTGCTGGCCGCCGCCCATAGCGCGCCCTCGGTCGGTTTCATGCAGCCCTGGAATTTCATCGTCGTGCGCGACGAGAAGAAGCGCTCCGAGGTGTTCCGCGCCTTCCAACGCGCCAACGAGGAGGCGGCGCTGATGTTCGAGGGCGCTGCGCGCGACACCTACCGTTCGCTGAAGCTCGAGGGCATCCGCAAGGCGCCCGTCAGCATCTGCGTGACCTGCGATCCGACACGGGCCGGCAAGGTCGTTCTCGGCCGCACCCACAATCCCCGCATGGATGCCTTCTCGACGGTCTGCGCCGTGCAGAACCTCTGGCTTGCTGCGCGTGCCGAGGGTATCGGCGTCGGCTGGGTCAGCATTTTCCATGACCGGGATATCAAGGCAGTACTGGGCATTCCCGATCACATCGAGATCATCGCCTGGCTGTGCCTCGGCTTTGTCGACACGCTCTATGCCGAGCCGGAACTGGCCGTCAAAGGCTGGCGCCAGCGCCTTCCGCTGGACGAACTGGTCTTCGCCGATGCCTGGGGTGTTCGCTCCGGCGAATGATCAGTTGGTCTGCTGCGGCTGGTAGCCGGGGCCAGCTGGGTGTCGCAGGTCGATCGCGCTTTCCTGCGAGGGCAGGAAGCTCGGGCCGACCACGCGCACCTTGCTGTTGGCCGGATCATAGGGCCGATCGACGACCATGCTCCGGGGGGGCTGCTTTTCCAGCGACTTGCGCGTCGTGATTATGACGATGCCGCTGCCGTCGTCCGGCGTGCTCTGGTTGGTCGCCGTCTGACCGGCCGGCGTGCAGCCGCACTGGCCGGGCTGGCTCAGGTCCCGCGTCTTGTAGGCAAAGGCCGTCGGCAGGTCGGCATAGGGTTCGCCGGTCGAGGCGGAGACCATCTGGTCGGTCTCCTCGGTGGCCAGCGCATGGTAATAGAGCGTCGTCTCCGCGCCCGGGCAACGCCGCTGGCAGGTTTCGGCGTCACGCTGAAAATCTGCCGGGCTGGCATTGGAGGAAATCGGGAAGAAGGCGCCGTCGCAGGTTCGCACACAGAGGGTGCGAAGGCTGCCTTCATAATCTCCGGAAAGCCCTGAAATATCGGGAAAACCACTGCTGCCGCGCATCGTCGTGAAGCCCTCGCTGATCGGTGGCAGGTCGCTCAGGATATTGCGGTGGGTTTCCGGCTCTTCCGCCGCGGCCTTCAGGATTTCCTCCTGCTCCTCGGCGCAGCCGTTGACATCGAGGGCGGCCATGATGCGACGACGACTGATCTCGCTGTCGCTGCCGGAGACGAGATATTCACGCCGCGCCTTCAGCGTCTGGAGGTTCATCTCCATCTGCGAAATGTCGGTGCTGAGGTTTTCGCAGGCCTCTTCCTTCGGGTCGCCGACGATGATGACGCTGCCGGTGCTGCATCCAAGACGCCGGCGCTCGCCGCGCGCCTTGCGCAGGTCGAGATTCTGGCGGGAAATCGCACCGGTATAGTCGCGCAGATTGGCGTTGGAGGCGATGATTTTCGGCAGGCTCGAAAGGCGCGCATTCAGCCGCTCGCACACGGCCGAGGCATCGGCGGTGGTCGTCATGACCATCAGAAGCGGTGCAAGAAGCGCCGCGAAGCGAACCGAACGGAAGACCACTGTTCTCTCTCGCCTGAATGAACGTCTTTTGCTTTTTGCCATGCGCGCCGCAGGTTCATCACGGCTGCAATGGATCGTCGTTCACATCATAGCTTCATTCGAAAACGGTGCAATGACGACCGTCGGTGAGCGTTAACGGGCGGGCGGAAAACTTTGAAAATGTGGCGGGAGAGCCGGGATGGCGGCTCTCCACGCGGGCGTCGGTCGTCCGCTTTATGCTGCCCGTGCCATCTCGAGCGACATCGGCCGTTCCAGCACCGGCCGGCCGATTTCCGCCACCGCCTTCATCGTGTCGAGCAGATCGGTGGTGACCGCCCAGCTGACGGCGACGGCATGCACCGAGCCGATGCGATGGGGATCGCCGATCCGCTCGCCGGGGCAGCCCATCCGCCGGAACATTCGTTCCAGGAAAACATCGGTGACGGTAACGATATGGCTCAAGCCCGAGGCCAGCCCGAGTTCTCCGACGCCGCACATGAGTTCGGCGGCGGCGATCGTCACCTGATTGGACCCGCGATCCTGGGAAATCATCGGATCGATGCAGAAGCGGCTGGATTCCCAGATCGAGGCACTGCGAACCTGAGGATTGTCGCCGAGCAGGATCGGGAAGGTGTCGTCAAGCATGTTGGGGCCGAGCGTCGGCAACAGGCGCAGAGCGCCGCGGAGCCTTCCGGTTTCGTCGGAATGGGAAAGCACATAGATCGGGTTGGCATCGTCGTAATGGTCGATTTCCCAATCGCCGCGCACCGCGACGTCCCATTTCAACAGGTCATGGAAGACGTGTTTGCGCAGCTTGAACATGGCGTCGAGTTCAGCCGGGTGCCGCCGGGCGGCGTGGGCGTTCAAAATCCTGATCATCGTTTGCTCCTGTGGTCGAAAGCCGGGAGCAAATGCTGTCAGGGAACGGCAGTCCGCGAAACTGTCGGTAGTGACAGGTTCACGATGCACGCCGCCATGTTACGAAAACCAGTGCGTCCTTTAAGGACGCACTGGAGGAGAGAAGAGACGGTGGGATCGCAGGACGGCGAAGACCGGCTTAAAGCGCCGAGATGAGGTCGCGCCGGACGGCCTGCGCGACGGCCTGGGTGTTTGAGACGACGTTGAGCTTGCGGCGGGCATTGGTCATGAAGAAGCGGACGGTACGCTCGGAAATGCCAAGGATCGTGCCGATCTCCCAATAGCTCTTTCCTGCCGCTGCCCAGCCGAGCACTTCGGTCTCACGATGAGTCAGCGTCTTGCCGCAATGGTCCGGCAACTGGATGCGATTGTCGTTTTCGAGAAGCGAGGCATGGAAGAGATTGGCCAACAACTGGAAATCGCGCAGATGGCAGCGTTTGTAAGCCGGCCAGTCTTCAGCCCTTATGTCGGCCTGGATGGCGAGAAAGGCGATCCGCCGCGTCGGCGTCGAGAGCGGCAGCGTCACCCCCTCGAGCCCGTGGCCGAGATCGGCGGCTGCGGCAAACAGCGGCTCGCTTTCGGGATGCAGCTTGCGGGCTGTCGCCCAGTCCACCGGCCGCACGCCACCCATGGTCATCTTCAGGACGGGATCGATCCGCCGGAACCCGCCATCCATATAGGCGCGCAGGCTGCCGGCACTCAGCGTGTGGTGCAGGCGGTGAATGGCAAAGCCCGCCGCCAATATGTCGGCGTCGAAGTAAAGCAAGTTCGCAATGCTGAAAGTGCCGCGCATCAGGTCGAAAAACCGTGTTGGCTCAACGAGTTTCTCGTTTTCCATAATGTCCAGCAGGTCAAAGAACGCCTGTTGGTCAGCCATGCCGCATACCCTGTTATTTTATGGGTTTTAGCATGGTAACGGTTTCAGTCTTTGTCCAGCGCAATCTTCGGTAAATTTAATATTTGTAAAAAATTAAGCCTATGATTGCATTTTTGAGCTGTAGTGGCACGACATGAGCCGGCAGTGGCCGGCTCATGGTTTGGATCATGCCGGATACGACGCCTCGACGACCGCGAGAGCGGCCATGTTGACCACGCCGCGCGATGTCACGGACGGCGACAGGATATGGGCGGGAAGGGCCGCTCCAAGCAGGATCGGGCCGACATGCAGGCTGTCCGTCATGGTCTTGACGACGCCGAGCGTGATGTTGGCGGCATCGAGATTGGGAAAGACCAGAAGATTGGCTTCGCCGGCCAGCGTGCTGTTGGGCATCACACGCTTGCGCAAAATCTCCGAAATGGCGGAATCCCCGTGCATTTCACCGTCTGCCTCGAGATCCGGCTCCCGTTCGCGAACGAGCTGCATCGCCTTGCGCATCTTCGTGGCGCTCTCGGAATCGCGCGAGCCGAAATTGGAATGCGAGACGAGGGCGGCGCGCGGGGTGATGCCGAAGCGGCGGATTTCCTGCGCGGCCATGATCGTCTTTTCCGCAACTTCTTCGGCGCTCGGATTGAAGGTCACGTAGGTGTCGGTCATGAAGGTCGCGCCGCGCTGGGAGATCAGCAGGCTGAGGGCGGAGAAGTCGAGAACGCCCTCGCGCTTGCCGATGATCTGGGAAACATCGCGCAGGTGGCGGCTGTAGCGGCCTTCGACGCCGCAGATCAGCGCATCGGCCTCGCCGCGCCGGACGGCGAGCGCGCCGATGACGGTCTGGTTGGTTCGTACGATCGTGCGGGCTGCTTCGGGAATGACGCCGAGACGGCCGACCAGCGAGAAATATTCGTCGACATAGTCGCGGAAGCGCGGATCGCCTTCCGGGTTCACCACTTCGAAATCGGTATCCGGCCGGATGCGCAGGCCGTAGCGTTTCAGGCGAGCCTCGATGATCTGCGGGCGGCCGATCAGGATTGGCCGCGCCGTTCCGTCTTCGAGCAGGACCTGGGCGGCGCGCAGCACGCGCTCGTCTTCACCTTCCGCGAAGATGACTCGGTTTTTCTGGGCGTTCTTGGCCGCCACGAAAATCGGCTTCATGATGAAACCGGAGCGGAAGACGAAGCGGTTGAGCTGGTCGAGATAGGCATCGAAATCGCCGATCGGCCGATTGGCGACGCCACTGTCGGCGGCGGCCTTGGCAACCGCCGGCGCGATGCGCAGGATCAGCCGCTGGTCGAACGGTGAGGGGATCAGGTAATCCGGGCCGAAGACCGGTGTTTCGCCCGAATAGGCGCGGGCGGCGACATCCGACGGCTCCTCGCGGGCAAGGGCGGCGATGGCGCGCACGGCCGCCATCTTCATTTCCTCGTTGATCGTCCGGGCGCCGCAATCGAGCGCCCCACGGAAGATATAGGGGAAACACAGGACATTGTTGACCTGGTTGGGGAAATCGGAGCGGCCAGTGCAGATCATCGCGTCCGGACGGGCGGCGCGCGCGACCTCCGGCATGATTTCCGGATTGGGATTGGCAAGCGCCATGATCAGCGGCTTTTCGGCCATCTGGACCAGGAGTTCGGGCTTCAAGACACCGGCGGCCGAAAGGCCGAGGAAGACGTCGGCGCCGGCAATGTTGTCGGCCAGCACGCGATTGCTGCTCTCCTGGGCGTAGATCGACTTCCACTCGTCCATCAGCACTTCGCGGCCGACATAGACGAGACCTTCCAGGTCATGCACCCAGATGTTTTCCGGCCGCGCGCCAAGCGTCACCAGCAGATTGAGGCAGGCGAGCGCTGCGGCACCGGCGCCGGACGTGACGATCTTCGCTTTCGCGATGTCCTTGCCGGCGAGTTCAAGGCCGTTGAGAATGGCGGCGGCGACGATGATGGCGGTTCCGTGCTGGTCGTCATGGAAGACCGGAATATCCATCTTCTCGCGCAGGCGACGTTCGACCTCGAAACATTCCGGTGCCTTGATGTCTTCAAGGTTGATGCCGCCGAAGGTCGGCTCCAAAGCGGAGATGACATTGACCATCTGGTCGATCTCGGGCGCGTCGATCTCGATGTCGAAAACGTCGATGCCGGCGAATTTCTTGAACAGGACGGCCTTTCCTTCCATCACCGGCTTGGAGGCCAGCGGCCCGATATTGCCGAGGCCGAGCACGGCCGTGCCGTTCGACACGACGGCGACGAGGTTCGAGCGGGCGGTATAGTCGGCGGCCTTCGCCGGATCGTCACGAATGGCGAGACAGGGGGCCGCGACCCCAGGCGAATAGGCAAGGGCAAGGTCGCGCTGGTTGCCGAGCGGCTTGGTGGGCTGGATCTCGAGCTTGCCGGGGCGCGGATAGCGATGGAAGAACAACGCTTGCTCGTCGAGGTCGCCGCTTGCGGGAGCCGTAGGTGTCTTGGCCTTGTCGCCGGTGCTCATAATGTCAATTCCTCGCATTTCGTCGCGGCTCTTTTTGCATGAAACGAACCGCCCGTACAGTTTCGAACGGACTGTTTGTGGTTGGTTTTCCGAAACAGGTGTCTTGCCCGGCGGGGCGGCGTTGCACAGGTTGTCATTCTCCTGAAACAAGAGTCTGTTTTTGAAGGCCTCCGAGAACGCCCGATAGAATTTTGCGAGGCAACATGACCGAGAAAGAGCAAGAGCCGTCCATCCGGCATTTCAGGACCCTGTTCATTTCCGACGTTCATCTGGGGTCGAAGGCGGCCAAGACCGACTATCTTCTTGATTTCCTGCGCGTGACGGACGCCGAGACCATCATCTTGATCGGCGACATCGTCGACGGCTGGCGGTTGAAGCGCAGCTGGTACTGGCCGCAGTCCTGCAACGATGTCGTACAGAAGCTGTTGCGCAAGGCTCGAAAGGGGAGCCGCATCATCTACATCCCCGGAAACCATGACGAGTTCATGCGGGATTTCCCGGGCGTGCATTTCGGCGGTATCGAGGTCGCACAGCGCCATATGCACGAGGGGGCCGACGGGGTGAAATACCTCGTCCTGCATGGCGACGAGTTCGATGTCGTGGTGCGCAACGCACGCCTGCTCGCCTATCTCGGCGACTGGGCCTATGACATGGCGATCGCCATCAATATCGGACTGTCCGCCGTGCGGCGCCGTTTTGGGCTTCCCTACTGGTCGTTTTCCGCCTGGGCCAAGCTGCAGGTGAAGCACGCGGTGAATTTCATCGGCGAATTCCAGAAGGTTGTTGCCGAAGAAGCGCGCCGGGAAAACGCCGGCGGTGTCATCTGCGGCCATATCCACCATGCGGTGATCGAGGATATTGGCGACATTCGCTATATCAATACCGGCGACTGGGTCGAAAGCTGCACGGCGATCGCCGAGCATCACGACGGCACGATGGAACTGATCACCTGGCGGCACCTGAGCGGAGTTCCTGTCGTGAAGGAAGATACGTCCGAAGTCGAAATGATGATGGTACGGGCGCTTTCGCAACAGGCTGCCTGAAAAGTGTACGGGTCGGGGATGTAGGGAAATCTAGCTGCTGGCGTGGTTGCGCGCCACTGTGATAAATCATGGATATCGTATTCAGGTCATTTCATGATTCCCTCATCACCGCCTCCTTTTCATGAGGCCGCGCCGGCCTATTTCGTGCCGCGCATTGCCTTGCTGTTCTGTGCGCCATTGATCATCAACGGCTTCGCCATGCCGTATTTTCCGGTCTGGCTGAGCACGCTGTCACTCAGCGATTTCGAGATCGGCATCATCCTGGCGGTGCCGATGTTCGTGCGCGTCGTGACGGCACCGCTGGTCGGCTTGCTGGCCGACAGGATCGGGGAACGGGCAAAGGTGCTGATCTGGTCGGCCGTGCTCTCGCTGCTGACCGCCCTGGCTTTGTTCGTTTCGCACAGTTTCTGGTTCGTGCTGATCATCTATGCGCTGCAAGGCGGCGTCTATTCGCCCTATGTGCCGATTGTCGAGGCCATCGCGCTGACCGGCGTGCGGCGCTGGGGTTTCGATTATGCGACCATGCGCGTGTGGGGGTCTGTCGCCTTCATCGGCGCAACGATGTTCGGCGGGGTGATGATCGGGCTTTTCGGCGGCGCGATGGTGCTGCCGGCGATGGCGGGCGGCTTCCTGCTGATGATCCTTCTCACCTTCGTCGCACCGCGTGTCGGCAAGCCTCGCCGTCCGTCCACGCTGACGACGCTGACCGAGCCGCCGCCGAAGGCGCTGCGCAAACTCGACCTGCAACTGCTGCTGATCGGCGTGACCCTCGTCAACGGCAGCCATGCGATGCTTTTCGCCTTTTCGGCGATCTATTGGCAGCATATCGGCTTTACCGGCACCGAGATTGGCCTTCTCTGGAGTGCCGGCGTCGCGGCCGAAGTGGCGATGTTCTTCTCGGCGCGCTGGGTCATCCGCCGGTTCAGCCTTTGGACGATGATCTTCTCGGGGTGTATTTTTGCCGTCGTCCGCTGGATCATCTTTCCGATGGATCTCGGCTTCTGGGGCTATTTCATCCTCCAGTGCTTCCACGCCTTCACCTATGCCATCATGCATACAGGCATGCAGAACATTCTGGTGCGGCGGGTTCCGGAAGAGCAGGAATCGTCCGCGCAAGGCCTGTATTTCTTCTACACCGGCATCTTCTCGGCGATTTTCACCTTTACGGCTGGCTACTTCTATACCCGTTTCGGTGTTGACGGATTTTACTCGATGTCGCTGGTCGCCTTTGTCGGCTGCTGTTCCGCGTTCGCGGCCTGGGTCCTTCAACCCCAGAGGGCGGCCGGCGGCGGGAAGACCAGCGAGGCTTCGTAACGCAGGCCGAACTCGCGGTCCTGTGCCAGCAGCAGCGGCCCGTCGAGATCGACGAATTCCGCCCCCTGCGCCAGAATCACGGCCGGCGCCATGCCGAGCGAGGTGCCGACCATGCACCCGGCCATGATTTTCAGGTTCAGCGCCCGGGCAGCGTCGCGCATGCGCAGTGCTTCGGTGAGACCGCCGGTCTTGTCGAGCTTGATGTTGACAGCATCATAGAGCCCGGCCAGCTTCGCCAGGTCCTCGGTCTTGTGTACGCTCTCGTCGGCACAGACCGGGACGGGGCGGGCGATGGTGCCGAGAAATGCGTCCTTGCCGGCTGGTAGGGGCTGTTCGATCAGCGAAACGCCGGCATCGAGGCAGGCTTCGAAATGATACGCCAGATTGTCTTGCGTCCAGCCTTCGTTGGCATCGAGAATGATGGCGCTGTCAGGAGCCGCAGCGCGCACGGCGCGGATGCGCGAAGCGTCATCCGCCGTTCCGACCTTGATCTTGAGCAAGGCCCTATGGGCGTATTTCGTCGCTTGCGCCGCCATCGCGTCCGGCTCCCCGAGCGACAGCGTGTAGGCGGTGGTCAGCGCCAACGGCTCTTCGACGCCGGCGATTGCGGAGGCACGCGTGCCTGCCGTTTTCGCCTGAAGATCCCACAGCGCGCAATCGACGGCGTTGCGGGCGGCACCGGCGGGCATTGCGTCGCGCAGTTGCGCCCTGTCCATGCCCGATTCGATCTGCGGGCGGATAGCGTCGATCGCGGCAAGCACGGTGTCGATCGTCTCACCATAGCGGCCATAGGGCACGCATTCTCCGCGTCCGATGAAACCGGCTTGCGCGAGCGTGCAGGTAACCACCGATGCCGTCGTCTTGCTGCCCCTGGAAATGGTGAAGCTGCCGGCGATCGGGAAATGTTCGACGGCGGTTGTCATTGCGCGTTTCATCTATGTCTCCTGTGGCAACCATATCTCAGCGACCAACCGTTTGGCGCGGAAACGTTTCAATCGGTGACAGATGATGCCCGAGCGGCTATGAGTCGCTTACATTTTATCAAATGCAGCCATCTCCGGAAGACAAGAACAGACGTGACGCGTTCGCAAGTGAAAAACGACACCGAGGTGCAGCTGGAAGACGCTGGCAATGGTGGCAGCAAGGTCTATCGTTTCAGCGGCGATTGGCGCAGCGTCTCCATTCACACCGTCATGCCGCAGCTTGACCAGTTGGCATCAAAGAGTGGAACTGCGAGTGAAGTCGATCTCAGCGCCGTCACCGCCATGGACACGGCTGGCGCCTGGGTGGTTCGTCGATTCCTGACGAAGATCGGCGATGCGAAGCTGACAAGCGACAATCCGCGCTATCTGGAACTTCTCGGTGCCTTGCCCGAGCAATTGCCGGAACCGAAGGAAGACAAGAAGAAGACGGCTCCCATTTTTTCGCGGTTCTTCGCGGCGATCGGCAAGTCGGTGGTCTCGGCCTGGGAGGACTCGGTCGCCGCCATGTTCATTCTCGGTTCGGCGGTGCGGGGCGCACAACTGAAGCTTGGTCGGCGCAGCGGCCTGTCGCCGGCGGCGATCGTCAACCAGATCGACCGCATGGGCGTCCAGGCCGTGCCGATCATCCTTTTGATGTCCTTCCTGATCGGCGCGATCATCGCCCAGCAAGGCGCGTTCCAGCTGCGCTATTTCGGCGCCGAGCTGTTCGTCGTCGATCGCGTCGCCATCCTGCAATTGCGTGAAATCGGCGTGCTTTTGACCGCGATCATGATCGCCGGCCGCTCGGGAAGCGCGATCACGGCAGAGATCGGCTCGATGAAGATGCGCGAGGAGATCGACGCGCTGAAGGTCATGGGGCTCAGCCCGATCGGCGTTCTGGTGTTTCCACGCCTTGTTGCCCTGACGGTGGCGCTGCCGCTGCTGACGATCATCGCCAATTTCGCCGCGCTGACGGGGGCTGCGGTCGTGACCTGGAGCTATTCCGGCATCACCTTTGCCACCTTCCTGGCGCGCCTGCAGGAAGCGGTCGATTTTTCCTCTGTGCTGGCGGGGATGATCAAGGCGCCGTTCATGGCGCTGATCATCGGTGTCGTCGCCGCGGTCGAGGGCTTGAAGGTCGGTGGCAGCGCCGAATCGCTCGGCAAGCATGTGACGCAGTCGGTGGTGAAGTCGATATTCGTCGTCATCCTGGTCGACGGCCTGTTTGCAATCTTCTATGCGTCGATCAATTTCTGATGGAAGAGATTTTACCGATGGCGACCACTCAGGAGATGACGGCGAGGGAGGGCGATGGACGCGCGTGGGATGGCGCGGAAGTCATCCTGTCCGTGCAGGACCTGACCGTCGGTTTCGGCTCCAACATCGTGCTCGACAAGCTGAACCTTAATATCTATCGCGGCGAGATCCTCGGCTTCGTCGGCGCGTCCGGCACCGGCAAGTCCGTGTTGATGCGCACGGTGCTCCGCCTCCTGCCGCGCCGTTCCGGCTCGATCAAGATCCTCGGCGTCGAATACGACGCGGTGAGCGAAGAGGAGCGCACGGCGCTCGACATGCGACTGGGCGTGCTCTTCCAGCACGGCGCGCTGTTCTCGTCGCTGACCGTCCGGGAAAACATTCAGGTTCCGATGCGCGAATATCTCAACCTGCCGCAGGAACTGATGGATGAACTGGCACGGCTGAAGATCGAGATGGTGGGACTGGCGCCGGAAGCGGCGGACAAGTTCCCCTCCGAACTCTCCGGCGGCATGATCAAGCGGGCGGCGCTGGCGCGTGCGCTGGCGCTCGATCCCGACCTGGTTTTCCTCGACGAGCCGACCTCAGGTCTCGATCCGATCGGGGCCGCCGAGTTCGACAACCTGATCGCCAAACTGCGCGACACCCTGGGATTGACCGTGTATATGGTGACTCACGACCTCGATAGCCTGTTTTCCGTTTGCGACCGGATCGCTGTGCTGGGGAAGAAGAAGGTTCTGGTCGAGGGAACGATCGAGGACATGCTCGCCTGCGACGACGAATGGGTCACGTCCTATTTCCAGGCGAAGCGCGCGCGCTCGATCGTTCGTGACAATGACAAGAAGGCCTCGTGACGGCGGGCGGGCATGATGATCGCCTGTGGTCGCGCGTGATTGATTGAAGCAGGGAACCGCGTGAGCGGCGTCCCCTATGGGTACCGGTAGCAATGGAAACAAAAGCCAACTACGCCATCGTCGGGTTTTTCACCGTCGCGGTCATTTTCGCAGCCTTCGGCTTCGTCTACTGGATGTCTCAATATGGCCGCAGCGGCGAAATGGTGGAACTGGTGGTCAGCATTCCCGGTTCCGCCAACGGCTTGAGCGTCGGCTCGCCGGTGCGCTTCAACGGCATTCCCGTCGGCTCCGTCCGCAATCTGGCGATCAACGCCAACGATCCCCGCTATTCCGTCGCCGTGACCGAAGTCTCCGCCGATGCGCCGGTCCTGAAATCCACCACCGCGACCCTGGAAATCCAGGGACTGACCGGTGCCGCCTATATCGAACTCAGCGGCGGCAACAAGGGTGAGGAAAACATCCTGCAGAAGGCGCTTGAAAGCGGCAATTCGGCGCAGATCACCGCCGACCAGTCCAGCGTCACCAGCCTGCTTGCCACCGCCGACAAGATCCTGGATCGGGCAAACAGCGCGATCGGCGACATCCAGGGCTTCGTCAAGGACGTGCGCGGGCCGCTCACCAACACGATCTCCAATGCCGACCGTTTCACCAAGTCGCTGGCTGACAATTCCGAAGGGATCGACACGTTCCTGAAGAGCGTCAGCGCGCTCTCGACCTCGATCACGGCGGCCGCGGGCAAGCTTGATTCGACGCTGTCGGCAGCCGACACGCTGGTGAAGTCCGTCGATCCGAAGAAGATCGACCATATCGTCAGCAATGTCGAAAAGATCAGCAACGATCTCAGCGTCGCTTCTGGCGGCGTCTCCGAAACGATCGCCAGCTTCAAGAAGACGGCTGAGACCTACGAACGCTTCGGCGAAAAAGCGACGGCGTCTCTCGATCGTGTCGATACGCTGATCGCCGCCGTCGATAGCCAGAAGGTGACAGGCGTCGTCAACGACGTCTCGGCCGCAAGCGCCGATGCCCGCAAGGCGGTCGCCAATATCGCCGAGCTTGCCGATCGCATCAGGGGCCGTCAGAAGGACATCGACCAGACGATCACCGATGTCACGCAGATGGCGAACAAACTGAATGCCGCATCGAGCCGGGTCGACGGCATCCTGGTCAAGCTGGACGGGTTCCTCGGCGATGCCGACGCGCCGTCACTCTCGGCCGATGCGCGCGCGACGCTCGCCTCGTTCCGCAAGGTCGCCGACAACCTGAATGCGCAGATCGGCCCGATCGCCGATAATCTCAAGCGTTTCTCCGGCTCGGGTCTTCGGGATATCGAAGCTCTGGTCAGCGATACGCGCCGCACGGTGAAAACGCTCGATACGACGATCTCGACCTTCGACAAGGATCCGCAACGGCTTCTCTTCGGTGGCGAAACCGTCAAGCAGTACGACGGCCGCACCCGCCGCTAGGCGGGCCGGGGAGACCGCGTCAAATCGTTTGATGTCCTGGTCGGAATCAGGCTTTGCATGATGGGCGGCTCCATGCGTGGCAAGGCTGCAATCCCGGCCGGGTTTTTGCCTCATCCCGAGGCATAAGCGCCGCTTTTGGGCTTGTTTTGATGCGATCAGTGTCTAAGTTGCTGCTGATTGGCGAAGGATAGTGTTTGAAATGAATTTTCCGGACGTGCTGTTTGGTCCAAAGGCAGGATTGATCCGGGCCTGCGTGGTGTTTTTGGTGGCCGCATCCCTGTCGGCCTGCGCCGGCAAGGCAAACAACGATACCTATGGTCTTTCCGCATCGCCTGTTGTCGAAGGGCCGGCATCGACCAGCAAGCAAATCCTCGTTCCCGAACCGACTGCGCTGAAGGCGCTCGACAGCGATCAGGTCGTGATTCGTCTTTCCGGTTCCGAAATCCAGTATCTTGCCGATTCGCAGTGGAGCGACCGGTTGCCGAAGATGGTACAGTCGAAGCTCGTTCAGGCTTTCGAAAATACCGGCAAGATCGGCGGCGTCGGCAAGCCGGGCGAGGGGCTCGCCATCGATTATCAGGTCATCACGGATATCCGCTCGTTCGAAATCTCGACGGATGGCGCCGATACGGCTATCGTCGAGATTTTCGCCAAGATCGTCAACGACCGCAATGGCACCGTGCGTGCCCAGAAGGCGTTTCGCGCCACAATGCCGGTGAGCGGCAGCGGCCACCCGGCCTTCGTCGCGGCGCTTGACCGTGCCTTCGCAGACGTGTCGGCCGATATCGTCGGATGGACGCTGAAGGCGATCTAGTCGGAGACGTCCTAAACGACCGTTATCCGGTTGACGATCTCGGCCACGCCTTCCACGGATCGTGCGGCTTCCTCGGCCCTGTCGACCTCTTCAATCGTCGCGACCGTTCCGGTGAGCAGAATGGTGTTTCCCTTCGAGACCACGGTAACATCAGAGGCGTCGAGCCCATCGACCATGGTCAGGCAGTCGGCGACTTTCGTTTCGAGGTCGGCCTGATTCTGTGGGAAAAACGCCTCCGGCGCCTCGCCGTGAAATGTGCGTTCCTTGAAAACCATGGTTGCGTTCTCCCGTGTTGGATATCGTCCAACAACGCATTCGAAACGCTTTTGTTCGACCCTGTTCCATTCGAAACAGCGTGGATCGGTGCCTCGTGAGATTGTTGGGTCACTGGATGAGACGAACTCATCAGCAACCAACAGAGGAGAAACCATCATGCGCAAGTTCATCATTTCCGCCACAGTCGCCATCGTCGCAGCCGTCTCGTTCGCCGCTCCCTCGCAGGCCGGCGGCTTCTCGATCGGCTTCGGCGGCCACGGCCATCACGGTCACCATGGCCACCATCACGGCGGCAACTTCTCGGTCGGCTTCTATGACGGCGGTTACTACGGCGGCGGCTACTACGAGCCTTCCTGCTTCATCAAGAAGGTGAAGCGCTGGGACAAGTGGGGCAACCTGCACATCAAGAAAATCCGCGTCTGCAATTGATCTCCCCAATTCAATCACGAAAAACCCGGCCGTTTTGCGCGGCCGGGTTTTTCGTCGAACCCGTTCGCCCGATCAGGGCCAGCGAACCACCGGCGGCATCGAGGACAGGATCGAATTGACATTGCCGCCCGTCTTCAGGCCGAAGATCGTGCCGCGGTCGTAGAGCAGGTTGAATTCGACATATCGACCACGGCGCACCAGTTGCTCGTCGCGATCCTCTTCCGTCCACGGCTTGTTGAAGTTCGCGCGCACGATCTTCGGATAGACCATGCTGAAGGCCTTGCCGACATCCTGGGTGAAGGCGAAGTCGGCATTCCAGCCGCCCTCGTCCTCGCCCGAATGCTGCCAGTCGTAGAAGATTCCGCCGGTGCCGCGCGGTTCGTTACGATGCTTGAGGAAGAAATATTCGTCGCACCAGTCCCTGAAGCGCGGATAGTCCGCGACCGGATGCCGGCGGCAGGCGATTTCCATTCCCTTGTGAAACAGCATCGTATCGGGATCGGTCTGCGTGCGGCGGCGGTCAAGCACGGGCGTCAGGTCGGCGCCGCCGCCAAACCAGTGGCTGGTCGTGACGACCATGCGGGTGTTCATATGAACGGCGGGCACATTTGGGTTGACCGGGTGGGCGATCAGAGAGATGCCGGAAGCCCAGAAGCGTGGATCTTCGTTGGCGCCAGGAATCTGGCCACGGAATTCCGCCGAGAATTCGCCATAGACGGTGGACGTATGCACGCCGACCTTTTCGAAGACCCGGCCTTCCATCATCGACATGCGACCGCCACCGCCCGCACCCTCGTCGCGGCTCCAGTCTGTGCCGACGAAACGGCCGGGCTCGCGATCGGACAGCGGGCCGGTCAGTTCATCCTCGATCGTCTCGAAGGCCGAGCAGATGCCGGTGCGCAAGGTTTCGAACCAGGCCTTCGCCTTCGATTTCTTGTCCTCGATATCCGCAGGCAATCCCTGCGGCAGGTCCGGTCGTTGCATGGGCGTATTCCTGTTCGACAGCACTGGAAGCGGCATAGCTCGGCCGATTCACGTCCGGGGTGACGTCTCACATTTCTGCCATGGTTGGCAACGGTGGACTGGTAATTCGGTCGTTGTGTCACAGCGATCCAAGCCGAATTTGCGACTCGCAAAAACAGGGATATCTCCCTATCTTCTCACCTGAGGCTCCGCTGGAGAAGGGTGAGCTTATGGCGAGAATTCCCGCAGGGCCACCGCTGGATGGCCTGAAGCGACAGATCGACCGGTACCGGAATGGAACCACACGCGGTGGTGACAGCCTGTTTGTACGCGAAACCTTCCGGCTCGATCGCGATCATGCGCGGCAGAAGGCGCAGGAATGGTTCGATGCCTGGCCGAAAGCGGCCTACTGGACGGAGGTGGAGAGTTGGCGCCTGCTCGATGGCGACCAGATCGAGTTCACCATGCGGCGCTTGCCGACGGCCGACTGAGCCTTTCTGCCTTGCCTTCGCAACGGGCCGCGCCATGGTGACGGTGCCCATCCCCGCTCGATTCGAGCCTCTCTTTCTGAAGTCTTCCCATGATCGTTTCGCACCCGGCTGTCCTGCGTTCCGTCGCCGTCCTGTCGATCACGCAAATCATCGCCTGGGGCACGATGTTCATGGCGATCTCCGTGACCGGCGAGGCGATGGCGGTCGACCTGCGTCTCAGCCGGGGCACGATTTTCCTCGGTCCGACGGTCATGCTGGTCGCGATGGCTTTGTGCTCGCCGCCGGTAGGCCGGCTCTACAATCTCTACGGCGCGCGGCTTGTGCTGGCGGGCGGTTCGCTACTTGCTGCCCCCGGTCTGTGGCTGCTTTCCACCTCGGATAATGCATATGTCTATTTTACCGCCTGGGGCATTCTGGGTTTTGCCGGCGCTGGATGCCTCACCACGTCGGCCCATGTATTCCTGGCCGAACTGGCCGGCGAGGGTGCGCGCCGTGCGATCGGCGCGCAAATGCTGTTCATGGCGCTGGCGCCGAGCCTGTTCTGGCCGGTCACCGACTTTCTGCAGGCGGAGTTCGGCTGGCGCGGTGTCTGTGCGATCTATGGTTGCCTGATGCTGTTTGTCTGCCTGCCGCTGCACCTCTGCGCCCTGCCGAAGACGAACCGACCTTCGGCTACGAACGATAGCGGGAAATCTGCGTCTATCCAGGGCGGCCAGGGACGGCGGATCATCGTGCTCATCACGGCGGCGATCGCGCTGAACGGTTTCGTCACTTGGGGCTTTCAATTGGTGATCATCGACCTGTTCCGGAGCTTCGACGTCGCCGACTATCTGGCGGTCGGCTTCGGCTCTGCTATCGGTTTCATCCAGATGTCGGCACGACTGTTCGATTTTCTCGGCGGTAACCGGTGGGACGGGCTAAAAACCAGTCTCGCCGCTGCCGTGATCATGCCGCCATGTCTACTGGTTTTGGCTTTCGGCGGCGGTGCGGAATGGTCTATCTTCCTGTTCCTGCTGCTCTATGGGCTTTCGAGCGGGGCCATGTCCGTCGGTCGGGCGACATTGCCGCTGGTGTTTTTCAAGCCGGCTGATTATGCCGATGTCGCGGCGCGGCTGGCTCTGCCGCTCAATCTCGCCTTTGCCGCTGCGCCACCCTTCTTCACTATGGTTCTCAGCGCATATGGAAACCGCGTCGCTCTGGCCTTCGCGCTGCTCTGCGCGCTCGGCACGCTTGCCAGCATGGTGGCCTTGAGCAGGTTGGCGAAATCTGACGGATATGCTGCGGCAGTTCGCTGACCAAACCAGCGCCGCTATTCGTCGGGATGCTCGAGCAGGTAGGCTCCGGCACCTTTTTCCGACAAGGCGTCATAGGGGTTGCGCAGCGGACAGTCGCTCATCGACAGGCAGCCACAGCCGATGCAGGAGGTCAACTGGTCGCGCAGCGCCGCCAGCTTGGCGATCCGTTCGTTGAGGTCCGCCTTCCAGTTGCGCGACAGGCGCTCCCAGTCACTCGCCAACAGCGGTCGGTCGTTCGGAAGCGACGACAGCGTCTTCTGGATATCGGCGCGCGGGATGCCGGTGCGCTG
>NZ_DATJDJ010000153.1:0-27450 GCF_035497515.1 Pararhizobium sp.
CGATGCTGCGCGCTTTGATCGGGCGGCTGGCAACCGATCCCGTCGACGGCATGTCGGATTTTGCCGACGATGCCGCACGCCTGCGCGATGCCGTCGCGGTCTTCGAGCGCGAGGAGCGGAGCTTTGCCTCAACCATGAACGATGCGGTGACGCAGCTTGGCGGCATCGACAGCGATATCGAGGCCATGCGCAAGGCCGCCACCCGCGATCCCGTCACAGGCCTGCCGAACCGGATCGCCTTCTCGGCCAGGCTCGGCGCGCTTTATGAAGACGACAAGGCAGTCGGTCCGGCGGCGCTGGCGCTGGTCACCGTCGAAGGTTTACGCGAGATGGGCGAGCGTCACGGCGCCGCAACGATCGAAAAAGCCTTGAAGAAGCTCGCGCCGGTGTTCCGCAAATCCGTCAAGAAGAACGATTTCGTCGCCCGCATCGGCGCCGATGAATTTGCCTTCGTCCTCCACGATGTTTCCGCCGGCAATGCGGAAGCCATCGCGCAACGCATCGGCGCCTCGGTTGAAGGTGTACAGATCGCCTTGCCGAACCGCGCATTCACCATGCAAACCCTGTCTCTGTCGATCGGCATCGCCATGGCCTTTACCGCATCCGGCGGCACCGACCTGTTCACCCAGGCGGAACTGGCGCTTCTGGCCGTTCGTGGTCGTGGCAAGCCCGGCACGCTGGTGTTTTCCGCCGCGATCGGCGGACGGACGAAAAAAACCTACTCGCCGCACGCCGCTTGAATGCGTTGCGCTGCGGCAAAGCCTTGCGTTCTCGGCGCAGTTCGGCCAAAACGCGGCCATGATTACGATTAGCGAACTTTCCGCCCGCATCGTCGGACGCCTTCTCATCGACCACGCAAGCGTGGCGCTTCCGGCTGGCACCAAGGCCGGCCTCGTCGGCAAGAACGGTGCCGGCAAGTCGACCCTGTTCAAGATCATCACCGGCGACATGGAGGCGGAGACCGGCTTCGTCTCGATCCCGAAGAATGCCCGCATCGGCCAGGTGGCGCAGGAGGCTCCCGGCACCGAGGAGCCGCTGATCGAGATCGTGCTGAAGGCGGACAAGGAGCGCGAGGCGCTGCTGGCCGAAGCGGAAACCGCCACCGACCCGCACCGCATCGCCGACATCCACACGCGGCTGGCCGATATCCAGGCGCATTCGGCGGAATCGCGCGCTGCCAGCATTCTGGCCGGCCTCGGCTTCGACGCCGAAGCGCAACTGCGTCCGGCCTCGTCGTTTTCCGGCGGCTGGCGCATGCGCGTGGCGCTTGCGGCCGTGCTGTTTTCCGAACCGGATCTTCTGCTGCTCGACGAACCGACCAACTATCTCGACCTTGAAGGCACGCTGTGGCTCGAGGATTATATCAGCAAGTATCCGCACACCGTCATCATCATCAGCCATGACCGCGATCTTCTGAATACGGCCGTCAACGCCATCATCCATCTCGACCAGCAGAAGCTGAACTTTTATCGCGGCTCCTACGATCAGTTCGAGCGCCAGCGCGCCGAAGCCAACGAGTTGCAGACCAAGGCCAAGGCGAAGAACGACGCCGCGCGAAAACACCTGCAGTCCTTCATTGACCGCTTCAAGGCAAAGGCCTCCAAGGCCCGACAGGCCCAGAGCCGCGTCAAGGCGCTGGAGCGCATGGGCACGGTCTCGTCCGTCATCGAGGATCACGTCCAGGGCTTCAAGTTTCCCGATCCGGAAAAGGAAGCCGCCTCGCCCATCATCGCACTCGACAGCGGCTCAGTCGGCTACACCCCGGGCAAGCCGATCCTGCAGCATCTGTCGTTGCGCATCGATACCGACGACCGCATCGCCCTGCTCGGCTCGAACGGCAACGGCAAATCCACCTTCGCCAAGCTGATCTCCGGCCGTCTGCCGGCAACCGGCGGTTCGGTGCAGGTGGCGCCCGGCCTGAAGATCGGCTTCTTCGCGCAGCACCAGTTGGACGACCTGATCCCCGAACACGACGCCGTCGAGCACGTGCGGCAGCGCATGCCGGGTGCCACCGAAGGCAAGGTGCGCGCCCGCGTCGCCCAGATGGGCCTTGCGACCGCCAAGATGAGCACGCCCGCCAAGGACCTGTCCGGTGGCGAAAAGGCACGCCTGCTGATGGGGCTTGCCGCTTTCGAAGCTCCAAACCTGCTTATCCTCGACGAGCCGACCAACCATCTCGACATCGACAGCCGCAACGCGCTGATCCAGGCGCTGAACGAATATACCGGCGCCGTAATCCTGATTTCGCATGATCGTCACCTGATCGAGGCGACGGCCGACCGGCTTTGGTTGGTAAAGAACGGCACCGTGTCCAACTACGACGGCGATCTGGAGGATTATCGAAGCACCATCGTCCAGAGTTCCAGGGGCAAGGGCGGCAAGGGCAAGGGCAATGGCGGCGAGGATCAGTTGAGCAAGGCCGAGCAGCGTAAGGCCAATGCCGACAAGCGCGCAGCCTTCGCGCCGCTCAAGAAAAAGATCAACGATGTCGAATCGTTGACGGGAAAACTGCAGAAACAGATTCAGACCCTCGACAAGGAGCTTGAAGACCAGGACCTCTACGACAAATTCCCGGAAAAGGCCGCGTCCAAGGTCAAGGAGCGTGCCGAAGTCGTCTCGAAGCTTGCCAAGGCAGAGGAACACTGGATGCAGCTTTCCAGCGAATATGAAGAGGCAATGGCGGGTTGATCCCGCCGTTTTCTTGACGGGAAGCATCTCTTCCACAAGAAACTGCTAAAATCTTAACGAAGGATTTAAAGCCCCGTTTAAAAGCGGGCATTAGATTCTCGACTCATGACACACGAAACGCAAAACGTCTTCCGCTTCCGGCGCGTGAAATGGGGAAACCCCCGGCACGCAATGAATGCCCTGCGCTTGAAAGAGCCGGTTTTCGTTGACGACGCTCCAGCCTCCGGCAGGCTGTTTTGGGTCCTCGTCGTGGCTCTGGTGATCAGCATCTTCGCCAGCATCCTGATCATCGGCAGTCAGCGCGATCTTCTCGACTGGATCTGATTCCGCTCGCCCTATCCCAACTCGAAGGTCGTGATCCCATAGATATTGGAAAGCGGCAGGTCCGGCGCCTTGCCGCGATACATGCGCGCCGTCTCGAACACCGGCTTCAGATTGTACCGATCGCACAGCGCGCGTGCCGCCGCATTCGGCTCGGGAATATCGAGAAAGACCTGACCGCCACCAACGCTTGTCACCAGCTTGCGGAAGATGAGGTCGGCCGCAGTTTCAGTGTCGGCAAACAGCGGCCCAATCCTGTGGCCATCCCGGCAGGCGCGGATGGTGCCGTAGCCGGCGATCGCGGCATTGCGGATCAACGCGATGCTCTGGCGCGTCTCCAGCGGCTTGAGCCATTCCTGCAGCAAAGCCTCGCGGCGGACCGGATTGAACGCCGCGTCATAGTCTATCAGCATCGGTATATGGACCGGAGAAACCGAGGTCAGCTCGGTTCCCGGCGGCTCCGAGCATTCAACCACGCCGCCATAGCGGAAATTGGCATGGGCGTAGACGAAGCCGGACTTGCGGTAGTTGTCCTGCTGGGACACGACGCCGTCGAGCCCGATCGTGCGCGGCCCGGCATCCGCGATGGCCGCCTGCCAGAGAGCATGTCCGATGCCCTGCCCGCGAAAATCCGGATGCGCCATATAGAAGCCGAGAAAGCCGTAGTTCTCGCCATGGCGCACCAGCGACAGGGCCGCCGCCATCCGGCCGTCCTCCTCCGCGACCCAATAGCCTTCCGGGTCTGCAAGCCAGAACGCCTGTGCATCATCGATCCCGGGATTCCATCCTTCACGGGCGGCCCACTCGATCATGGTGTCGAGATCGGCGCGGGTGGCTTTTCGAGTAACGGGGGGCATGAAGGCTCCGGTTTGAAAAATCGAGACTATCCAAATAGCGCGACTTGACTATTGTCCACCTTCGACGGTGACGATTGTTCATGCGCCCAATCCGGACATGACGGCAAGGCGCTTGTCCGTCTTTCGCTTTCTGCTACAAAGCCCACCATAAAGTCATACAAATCGAGCGAACACCCATGAGCCCCATCAATATCTCGATCGTCGGCGTCGGCAAGATCGTCCGCGACCAGCATCTTCCCTCCATCGCCAAGAATGCGGACTACAAGCTGATTGCCGCAGCCAGCCGTCACGGCGTCGTTGATGGCATCGACAATTTCAAGTCGATCGAGGAGATGCTTGCGGCCGTTCCGGCGATCGACGCCGTTTCGCTCTGCATGCCGCCGCAGTTCCGCTATGCGGCAGCGCGCACGGCGCTCGAGGCTGGCAAGCACGTGTTTCTCGAAAAGCCGCCGGGCGCAACGCTGAGCGAAGTCGCCGACCTGCAGTCGCTCGCCGATGCCAAGGGCCTGTCGCTCTTTGCCAGCTGGCATTCCCGCTATGCGCCGGGCGTCGAAGCCGCAAAGGCCTTCCTCGCATCGACCAGGATCAACGACGTCAAGGTGATCTGGAAGGAAGACGTGCGCCACTGGCATCCGAACCAGGACTGGATCTGGGCCGCCGGCGGTCTCGGCGTATTCGATCCCGGCATCAACGCGCTTTCGATCGTCACCCATATCCTGCCCAATCCGCTGTTCATCACCGCGGCAACGCTGGAATTTCCGGAAAACCGCGACGCGCCGATCGCCGCCTCGATCACCTTCACCGATGCCAACAAGCTGCCGGTCTCGGCCGAATTCGACTGGCGCCAGACCGGCCATCAGAGCTGGGACATCGTTGCCGAAACCGAGGCCGGCCTGATGGTACTGGCAGAAGGCGGCGCAAAACTGTCGATCGACGGCAAGCTGGTTCACGACGAGCCGGAGCAGGAATATCCGGCGCTCTACGCCCGCTTCGCCGAGATCATCAAGGCAAAGACCTCCGACGTCGATCTCGCTCCGCTGCGCCACGTCGCCGATGCCTTCATGCTCGGACGGCGCAAGTTCGTGGACGCGTTTCACGATTGAGCCGATGATGGAGATGACCGCCTACAGCGGTCATCCCCACAATCCGATAGGATGAATCGTGCTGCGTGATACGCTTAGGCAATGGAGGATCACGCAGCGCGCACCGCACCAGCCCTCAGCATCTCCCTGCCGATAGAAATGGCCGAAATGGTCGAGGCGAAAGTGTCTTCGGGAGAATATGCCAGCGAAAGCGAAGTCATCCACGACGGGTTACGCACGCTCGCGGTCCGCGATGCGGCCATTGAAAAGTGGCTGATTGACGAAGTGGTACCAACCATCGACGCGCTGGATAGGGATCCCAGGAGGGTCCGATCGGTCGCCGAGGCGCGTGAAGAGCTTCGTCGCTATATGGATCCCGTTCAAAGCGGAAACCAGACCGATCAATGAGTTATCTCGTTGGTTTCGACGCGGGAGCACGCGCTGACATCAAAAACATATATCTTTAGGCCGCCCCTCAAGCCTTCTTCACCCAGCGCCCATCCTGATTCTGCTGCCAGTAGGTCAGCGTGTGCCCCTCGCCCTTCAGAAGCTTCCAGTGTGTTCTCGCCGCTTCCAGCTGGTTCTGGTCGTAGCCGTCGAACATGAAGACGACTCGCTCGTAGCCGGCGACCGGCGGCGGCACCGCGCCGTCGACGAGGAAACGGACGGTGGCGTTGTTGCCGTTGCCCTCGCCCGCCGTCAGCAGGATCGGCTGGTCCTCGGCGAAATCCATCGCGTCGGTCCCGTGCGGCAGGAAGCTGTCGTCGCGGTAGGTCCACAGATGATTGTCGAGCATGTCGCGGCGCTCGTCGTCCGCCGTCTGGACGACGACCTTCCAGCCACGCTCGACGCTCTTGTCGAGCAGCGGCGGCAAGGCATCCTCGAGTTTGGACTCGGTCAGGTGATAGAACAGGATTTCCGTCAAGGGACCGATCAACCTTCGTAATTGGCGCGGATCAGTTCATCCAGCAGCCGAACACCGAAACCCGACGCCCAGGACTGGTTGATCTCGTCCGTCGGCGAGCCCATCGCCGTTCCGGCAATATCGAGATGCGCCCAGGGCGTATCCTTGACGAAGCGCTTGAGGAATTGCGCCGCCGTGATCGAGCCGGCATAGCGGCCGCCGGTATTCTTCATGTCGGCGAACTTGCTGTCGATCATCTTGTCGTATTCCTTGCCCAGCGGCAGGCGCCACACGCGCTCCTGCGTCGTCAAGCCGGCGGCCGTCAGTTGACCGGCAAGGCGATCGTCATTGCTGAACAGCCCGGCATGATGGCTGCCGAGCGCGACCATCACGGCACCGGTCAGCGTCGCCAGGTTG
This sequence comes from Pararhizobium sp., assembly GCF_035497515.1. GTDB lineage: Bacteria > Pseudomonadota > Alphaproteobacteria > Rhizobiales > Rhizobiaceae > Pararhizobium. The sequence continues at coordinate 6,270 of NZ_DATJDJ010000153.1, forward strand.
ATCATGAATTGCGGCTTGAAGCGATCGTTGCAATACCAGAGCGCGTCGCACAGAACGAGCCGGCCCTCGGCGTCCGTATTGATGATCTCGATGGTCTGGCCGGACATGGAGGTGACGATATCGCCGGGGCGCTGGGCGTTGCCGTCGGGCATGTTTTCCACAAGTCCGATGATGCCCACGACATTCGCCTTCGCCTTGCGGCTTGCCAGCACATGCATCAGGCCGGTCACAGCGGCAGCACCGCCCATGTCCCCCTTCATGTCTTCCATGCCGGCGCCGGGCTTGATCGAGATGCCGCCCGAATCGAAGACGACGCCCTTGCCGATAAAGGCCACCGGACGATCCTTCGGCCTGCCGCCCTTCCACTGCATGATCGCCAGCCGTGGTGGCCGCACGGACCCCTGCGCCACGCCGAGCAGCGCGCCCATGCCAAGTTGCTTCATCTCGCTTTCGGTCAGGATTTCCACCTCGACGCCGAGCTTTTCCAATTCCTCGACCTTGGCCGCGAACTCCACCGGACCGAGCACATTGGCCGGCTCGTTGACCAGATTACGGGCAAGGAAAACGCCCTCGGCAATCGCCTGCGTGTCGGTGGCTTCCTTTTTCGCGGCGGCGGCGGCCTCGGTGACGATCGTCACCTTGACAGGCTTCCCCTGCCCCTTCTGGTCGTCATCATCCTTCTTGGCCGTCTTGTAGCTATCGAAACTATAGGCGTTCATTTCCATGCCGAGCGCGAAATCGGCGGCGGCCTTGCCCGAGATTTCGACGCCGGGCGCGTCAAGGAACACCGTGACCTTGTCGGCGCCGCGGATTTTGGATGCGGCAGCACCTCCGACCTTCAGCCAGTCGTGCGAGGACAGGCCGGCACCATCGCCAAGGCCGAGGACCAGGATGCGGTCTGCTTCCGATCCATGCGGCGCGACGATATCGAGGGTGCTCAGCGACTTCGCCTTGAACTTGGCGATCCGCGTTGCCTTGGCAATGACGGCTTCCGGATCGGCACCCGCGGCACCCGCTGCCTCTTTTCCGTCAAGAGTCTTGAGCAGAATGGCCAAGCCTCCCGACAAGCGCGCTGATTTGCTGAAACCGATTTCGAATTTCAATGACATCAAGAGACTCCAGAATGGCTCCGGCGAAGCGCCGATATGTTACATGGCGGTTACAGTGGCAAACATTCGCCATCAACCGCAAGCCCGGAAACAGGTCCGCGCACCCTTGTTGGTTTTGATGGCCTTGGCAAGACGCAGCCATATGTTTACATGCTGTTAACTATCATTCTTTGCCGACCTTTAGCCTTGCCCTTTTACAATTTGGTATCGTGAAAACTTGCAAACCGGTTCACTCAGCGCGATAGGAACACGCCGTCCGACGGGATTCGCGCGGATCGCCATGGGCTGTGCACGAGACGGAAAGACGGGCCAGGATCAGGCATGAAACTCATCGAGCGTTATATCCTGAAGCGGGCGACAGGCATGTTCCTCGCCACGCTTCTGCCGCTGATGGCCATCGTCTGGACGACGCAGGCACTGGCGAGCGTCAACTTGGTCACGGATAGCGGCCAGTCGATTCTTGCCTTCCTGCGGCTGGCGACGCTCATCCTGCCGTCGATCATTCCGCTTATTCTGCCCTTCGCCCTGGTGATCGGCGTTGCCCAGACGCTGACCGCGATGAATTCCGATTCGGAACTGACGGTCCTCAATGCGGCCGGCGCATCCCGCATGACGATCATCAAGCCTGTGCTCTATCTCGGCGTGGCGCTCAGCATCCTGTCCTTCACCGTGGACAATTTCGTCGAGCCTTATTCCCGCATGGCGGTGCGCAAGATGATCGCCACCGCGCATGCCGATCTCCTCTCCTCGGTCGTCCAGGAAAACACGTTCCGGAAGGTCGCCGACGGGCTTTATGTCCAGGTCGCATCGCGGCGCAATGGAGGCGTGCTGCACGGCATCTTCGTCGCCGATTCGCGCGACCCGGCCTATGAACTCGTCTATTACGCCCGCGAAGGCGCGGTGGACGAAAATGGCTCGGCCCTGGTGATGAAGGACGGCGAAGTTCACCGCAAGCTGCCGGACGGCAATGTCTCGATCATCAAGTTCGACAGTTACGCCTTCGACCTCACCGACATGACCAAGTCGGCGGGCGAAGCGACGATCCGCGCGAAGGATCGGGACCTGCCCTTCCTCCTCAATCCCGATCCGGAGGATCCCGTTTATAAGCGCAGTCCGATGGCCTTCCAGGCCGAACTGCACCGCCGGCTGACCGAATGGATCTTTCCGCTGCTGTTTGCGCTCATCACCCTCGTTGTCAGCAGTGACGCGCGTTCGCACCGTGAAGCGCGCATGCATCCAATGATCACGGCACTCCTGACCTGTCTCTTCATTCGCTGGATGACATTCTACGCCGCCAACAGCGCCGAAGAATCGCGGGCCTTCATCCCGATCATGTATCTGATCCCGGTTTTGACCGGATATTTCTCCATTCGCCAACTGCTGGGCAACAAGCGGCTGGAAATCCCGCTGACATGGGAGCAGAAGGTCAACGAGATCCTGGTTCGGCTGCGCCTGACCAAGCCCGCGTCCGCACCCGACGGGAACCCGACCCCATGATCTTCACGACGCTCGGACGCTATTTTTTCAAGCGCTACGCAATCACGACCTTCTGGTTTCTCGCGGGCATCTTCGCGCTGATCTTCATCATCGATTTCAGCGAACTTTCCAACCGGATGTCACAGTTGCCGCACTATTCGGTCACCGGTGCATTGGTGATGACGACATTCCGCATTCCCATGATCCTGCAGCAGACCGTGCCCTTCGTCGCGCTGTTTTCCGGCATGGCGTCGCTGATCTCGCTGAACCGCCGTTATGAACTGGTCGTGACCCGCGCCGCCGGCATTTCGGCCTGGCAATTCCTGCAGCCCTTCGTCGTCGGCGCATTCCTCTTCGGGGTACTCACTGTCGCGACGCTGAACCCCCTCGCCGCATGGGGCACCAAGCAGGCCGAAGCGCTTGAGGCATCCTGGGGGAGCTCGTCTTCCGCGACGACAGCAATTTCCATTCCATGGCTGCGCCAGATCTACGGAAACGACGATACGATCATCGGCGCACGGTCCGTCCAGGACGAGGGACGGACACTGGTCAACGTGACCGTGATCCATTTCGATCCGCTTGGCACGATCGTTTCGAGACAGGATGCCGCGACGGCAAAACTCGAAGATGGTTACTGGCTGCTTAACGGTGTGACGGAAACGCGCAACGGGCAACTGCCCCAGCGTCTCGAAACGGCACGGCTGCCGACCCATCTGAAGCCGGAGTTCGTGCAGGAAACGCTGTCAAAGGCTGATTCCATTCAGTTTTTCGACCTGCGCCGGAAGATCGAAGTGGCAAAATCCTTCGGCTTTCCAACCAATGGAATGGAAACCCAGTTCCACTCCATGCTTTCGCTTCCGCTGCTTCTGGTCGCAATGACCCTGATCGCTGCAAGCGTGTCTTTGAAATTTAGCCGGTTTAACCAATCGAGACCGGTAATTCTCGGTGGAATCCTGTCAGGCTTCGTGCTTTATGTCGTCACCGTGCTTGTAAAAGCATTCGGGAGCAGCGGCATTGTGCCTCCGTTCGTTGCAGCCTGGTTGCCAGTTGTTGTAGCGATGGCGCTGGGCTCGACGATTCTATTGCATGAGGAGGACGGCTAGTGGCGGCAGGCAACCGCAAATATATCAGGCTGCTGACGGCCATTCTGCTTTCAGGCGTTGCGTATCAGACGTTTACTCCGCTCCCGTCCGCATGGGCGCAGGATACCAGTATCGAGTCGTTCAACCCGAAGCTCCCCGAAGACGCCAAGATGCTTCTGTCGGCCAACGAGCTCGTCTACAACAAGGACGCGGAGCGCGTGATCGTGCGCGGCGCGGTCCAGATCAATTATGGCGGCTATCAGATGGTCGCCCAGCAGGTCGAATACAGCCAGAAGACCGGGCGCATCATTGCGACCGGCGAAATCGAGCTGATCGAACCCGGCGGCAACCGCGTCTACGCCGACCAGATGGACGTGACGGACAATTTCGCCAACGGTTTCATCGAGACCATGCGGCTTGAAACCACGGACCTGACCAAGCTTGCTGCCGTCACGGCCGAGCGCCGCAATGGCGAGGAGATGATCCTCAACCAGGCCGTCTATACCGCCTGCACCCCTTGCGCGACCAATCCAGACCACCGTTCGCTCTGGCACGTCAAGGCACAGCGCATCGTCCAGAACGGCAGGACCCATACGGTTCGCATGGAGAACGCCAAGTTCGAGCTGTTCGGCAAGCCGATCATCTATCTGCCTGTTCTTGAAGTTCCCGACCAGACGGTGAAGCGCAAGAGTGGCTTCCTGTTTCCGAAATTCCGCTACACACAGAAGCTCGGGGCCGGTGTCAGCATTCCCTATTATTGGGCAATCTCACCCTATATGGATGCAACCGTTACCGGTACCGGTCTGACGCGCCAGGGCTTCCTGCTCGAAGGTGAATTCCGCCAGCGTTTCGAAAATGGCGAACATATCCTCAGCATGGCCGGCATCAGCCAGATGAACCGTGACGGGTTCACAAGCGGCACCGTCGATGCCGAGGAAACGGTTCGCGGCATGGTGGCTTCGCGCGCCAAGTTCGAGATCAATCCACGCTGGACATTCGGCTGGGATGTTCTCGTGCAGAGCGACAACAACTTCGCCAAGACCTATGAACTGTCGACCTTCGATGGCACGACGCTGACGAACCAGGTCTATCTGACCGGTCTCGGCAAGCGGAATTATTTCGATGCCCGCGCCTTTTACTTCGACATCCAGGACGCAGACCCGGGCAGCCTGGCCGAAAACAAGCAGCCGGTCGCCCAGGTTCTCGACTATTCCTATACACATCCCGAACCGGTGTTCGGTGGCGAACTGACCGCGAACTTCAACCTGACCAACGTCAACCGTAACCGTGAAGACGAGTTCCGCATCAGCGTGCCCGGTCCCGACATCTTCCGCTATCGCGGCCTGGAAGGCACCTATCATCGCCTGAGCGCGGACCTTGAATGGAAGCGCAATTTCATCGTTCCGGGCGGCCTGTCGCTCACGCCGATCTTCGCCGCGCGCGGCGATGCGATCGGCACGTCGATGAATGATCCCAACAACTATACCGGCAACTATTTCGACGATGATGCCGCGACCCGCTCCATGCTGACGGCAGGGATCGACGCGCGCTATCCGATCCTGCTGACGACCGAATATAGCAGCCATATTCTCGAGCCGATCGCACAGGTCTTTACCCGTCCGGACGAGGACTATGCGGGGGCCCTGCCCAACGAAGACGCACAGAGTTTCGTGTTCGACGCGACCAACCTGTTCGATCGTGACAAGTTTTCCGGCTACGACCGCATCGAAGGCGGCACGCGGGCCAATCTGGGCATCCGTTATACCGGCGCGCTCGGCAACGGTTATTCGCTGCGCGCCGTTGCCGGCCAGTCCTTCCATCTCGGCGGCCTGAATTCGTTCGCGACGGACGACCTGGTCAAGGTCGGTGCGAATTCCGGTCTGGAAACCGATCGTTCCGATTATGTGGCGATGGTTGGCATCGACGCACCGTCGGGCCTGACCGCAAGCCTCAGCGGCCGCCTCGACGAAAGCAATTTCGACCTGCGTCGTGCCGATGCAACGCTTGGCTACCAGGGGATTTTCTGGCAGACGGCCGTGACCTATACCAGCATCCAGGCACAGCCGCTCTACGGCTCGGCCAGCGACCAGGACGAAGTGCAGACGGCAGCGGCCTACAAGTTCGCCGACTACTGGTCGGTGTTCGGCTCCATTACCTACGACCTGAACAGCAATGTCGTCACCCGTAACGGCATCGGCATCACCTATGACGATCGGGACACGATTTTCTCGCTTGTCTACAAGGAAGAGCGCGACACCGACCAGTCCATCGCCAATGACTGGTCGATCGGCGCACGCATCAGCTTCCGTACACTCGGCGATATCGATGTCGGCGATACGGAGTTCGACGGGCTGAACTGATCTATCCGCATCGCAAAACCGGTGCCGCCGGCATCCATTTCGTCGAAAAGCGGTTCTTTGCGGCGGTTGGCGGGGCTTGTCATTGTTCGGCCGCATGTATTATGCATCCTGCACGGAAATGTGCTGGTTGATCGTGCTTGGCATGAAGACCATGGCCTGCGGACCACTGCGTTCGCGGAAAATGAAAGGATACGGAATGGGCGGGAAACTTTTGATCACGCGTACTGTTGCGGCAATGGTTCTTGCCTGCGGCCTGGCCTTGTCCTCGGCGCCTGCCGTCATGGCGGCCAGCAAGGTCGTCGTGGTTGTCAACGGTACGCCCATCACCTCAGGTGACGTCGCGAAGCGAACCGCTTTCATGCGCCTGCAACGACAGAACGGTGGCGCAGCCGCGGCTCGCGAGCAGTTGGTCGATGAAGTGCTGAAGCGCGAAGAGATTCTCCGGGTTGGCGCTTCCGTCAGCACGGCAGATGTCGATGCCGCTGTCGGCCGTTTTGCCAGTGGCAACAAGATGTCGGTTGCTCAGCTCTCCCAGGTCCTCGATCGCGCCGGTGTCGGTCTTGATCACTTCAAGAGCTATGTCGCGATTGCCATGAGCTGGCCGCGCCTCGTCAACGGTCGCTACGGCAGTGGCGGCGGCGGTGGACGCCTCTCGAACGAGGAGCTTGTCCGGCGCATGCAGGAAAACGGCGGCACCAAGCCGGTGACGACGGAATATTTCCTGCAGCAGGTCATCTTTGTCGTGCCCGCCTCCAAGCGCAACGCGATCATTGGCAAGCGCCAGGCGGAAGCCAACGCCTCGCGTTCGAAATATCCCGGTTGCGAGCAGGCCAAGGTCTTTGCCGCTACGATGCGCGACGTGTCCATCCGTAATCTTGGCCGCATGATGGCACAAGAACTTCCCGCCGACTGGAAGCCACTGATCGAGAAGGCCGGCGACGGCAATACCACCGGCACGCGCGTCACCGAGCGCGGCGTCGAATATCTCGCTATCTGCAAGAAGCGGGAGGTTTCTGACGATGTGGCGGCTGAAATCGTCTTCCGCGCCGAGGATCTTGGCAAGAAGCAGGAGGGGGAAGATGCCAACAGCAAGCGTTACATGGAAGACTTGCGGAAGCGGGCGCAGATCATCCAAAAGTAATCGTTTGCCATGACCCTCACGCGCGACAGGCCGCTCGCCCTGACCATGGGCGATCCCGCCGGGATAGGCCTCGACATCTGCCTCGACGCGTGGATCAACAGGCATGCCTGGCAGGTACCGCCGTTCCTTTTCCTCGGCGATCCTTCGGTCCTTTCCGATCGTGCACGGCTGCTCGGCCACGATGTTCCCATTCGCGAAACCGGCTGCGATCAAGCCTTCGCAGTCTTCAAGGATGCCCTGCCTGTCCTGCCGATCCCCTGTGCGGCCGGCGTGATGGCGGGACAACCGAACCCGGCCAATGCGAAGGCCATCACGGGTGCCATCGAGACGGCAGTCAGGCTGACGATGGAGGGTGAAACATCCGCCCTCGTCACCAATCCGATTGCCAAGTCCGTCCTTTACGAAGCCGGCTTCCAGTTTCCCGGCCATACCGAATTTCTCGCCGACATCGGCGAACGGGCGACCGGCACGCAATTGCTGCCCGTGATGATGCTGGCCGGGCCGAAGCTGAGGGCCGTGCCGGTCACCATCCATATCCCGCTGAAGGACGTTCCCGAGCAGTTGACACCCGATCTCATCTACCGGACCTGTTCGATCACCGTTGCCGACCTGAAGGCGCGGTTCGGCCTGCCGTCTCCCCGCGTCGCCGTTGCCGGCCTCAATCCGCATGCTGGTGAAGGTGGCGCGCTCGGTCTTGAGGACGATGCGATCATCCGACCGATCATCGAGCGGCTGAAGTCCGAAGGCATCGACATCAGCGGCCCCCTGCCCGCCGACACGATGTTCCATGACCGCGCCCGTGCAAGCTATGACGTCGCCATCTGCATGTATCACGATCAGGCCCTGATCCCCGCCAAGGCGCTTGGTTTCGACGACAGCGTCAATGTCACGCTTGGCCTGCCCTTCATCCGCACGTCTCCCGACCATGGTACGGCGTTCAGCCTGGCCGGCAAGGGTATTGCTCGTGCCGACAGCCTGTTGGCGGCACTGCGGATGGCGCGCCAACTGGCGGACAATGCAGAACGGGATGCGGACTGATGGCAGCGATCGATGGACTGCCGCCGCTGCGCGAGGTGATTTCGCGCCATGGGCTCGACGCCAGGAAGGCGCTCGGCCAGAACTTCCTGCTGGACCTCAACCTCACCCAGAAGATCGCCCGCACCGCCGGGCCGCTGGAAGATGTGACGGTGATCGAGGTCGGTCCTGGTCCGGGCGGCCTCACCCGCGCCATCCTCTCCCTCGGCGCCAGGAAAGTCATCGCGGTGGAGCGCGATTCCCGTTGCCTGCCGGCGCTGGCCGAGATCAGTGACTTCTATCCGGGCCGTCTCGACGTGATCGAGGGTGATGCGTTGAAGACCCCGTTCGAGGACCTCGGCATCGACGGCCCGGTCAAGATCATCGCCAACCTGCCTTACAATGTCGGTACGCAGTTGCTGGTCAACTGGCTCCTGCCGAAGGTTTGGCCACCCTTCTATCAATCGATGACGCTGATGTTCCAACGCGAGGTGGGACAGCGGATCGTCGCGCAGGAAGATGACAATCACTACGGCCGCCTCGGTGTGCTTTGCGGCTGGCGGACGGATGCGCGCATGGCGTTCGACGTACCGCCGCAGGCCTTTTCGCCGCCGCCGAAGGTGACGTCATCCGTGGTTCATCTGGAGCCGATCGCCAACCCGATCCCCTGCTCCGCCGAAAACCTGGAAAAGGTGACGATGGCGGCCTTCGGCCAGCGCCGCAAGATGCTGCGCCAGAGCGTCAAGTCGATCGGCGGCGAGGCCCTGCTCGCCAAGGCGGATATCGACCCGCAGCGTCGCGCCGAAACATTGTCGGTGGAAGAATTCTGCCGTCTGGCCAATTGCCTGTAAGCAGCGGATCGCTCGAAAGCTATGTTTCGAGCGATAGCTGTCTCAGAGCTTCGGCGTCTCCGTCAAAAGCCCGTTGACGAATTCGAACAGACCGGGCCGGCGATCACGGCGCAGGCGCTCGGCCTCGACGATCGCCTGGACGGAGGCAAAGGCGCTATCGAGATCCTCGTTGACGACGATATAGTCGTATTCCAGCCAGTGCTCGATTTCCGAGCGTGAATTGGCAAGCCGGGTGGCGATCACCTCCTCGGTATCCTCGGCGCGGCGGTGCAGGCGCGACTGCAGTTCGGCCATGGTCGGCGGCAGGATGAAGATCGACACGACATCGCCACCCATCTTTTCCTGCAACTGCTGGGCGCCCTGCCAGTCGATGTCGAACAGCATGTCCTGACCTTCGGACATTGCCGCCTCAACCGCATCACGCGGCGTGCCGTAGAAATTGCCGTGCACTTCCGCCCATTCCAGCAGCGCATCTGTCTGGCGCAGGCCTTCGAACTCCCGGATCGACTTGAAGAAATAATGACGCCCGTCGATTTCGCTCGGGCGGCGCTTGCGCGTCGTCACGCTGACGGAAATGCTCATATGCGGGTCGGATTCCAAGAGGTTGCGGGCAATCGTCGACTTGCCGGCGCCCGATGGCGAGGAGATCACCAGCATCAGGCCGCGGCGCTGGATGGCTTTGGTGGAGGTTTTGCTGGCGGGGCTCATGGTCACTCCAGATTTTGGACCTGTTCACGGAACTGGTCTATGACGACCTTCAGTTCGATGCCGGCGGCGGTGACCGACGCGGCATTCGACTTGGAACAGATCGTATTCGATTCGCGGTTAAATTCCTGGGAGAGGAAATCGAGCTTGCGCCCGACTGGCCCACCCTTGCTCAGGAGATCACGGGCAGCCGTCACATGGGTGCGCAGCCGGTCGAGTTCCTCTCGGATATCGGCCTTGGCGGCAAGCAGCGCCACCTCGCTGTACAAGCGGTCCTGATCGATGCTCGATGACGCCCCCTCCAGAACAAGCGCGACCTGGCCTGCAAGGCGGGCGCTGATCGACTGGACGCTGCGCGAGGGATCGGCCTCGATCTGCCGCGTCAGCGTCTCGATCGCTCCGATCTGCTCGAGCAGAACACGGCGAAGAGCCTCGCCCTCGGTCTGGCGCATGGATGCCATGTCGGCCAAGGCGAGATGCAGGCCGGACAGGAGATCCCTGTCACGCGCGGCGCGTTCGCCCTCCTGCTCCTCCGGCTCACGGAAATCGACGATGCCGCGGATCGACAGAAGGGTATCGAGCCGCAGCGGCGCCGGATCGATGACGTCGCGCAACTGTTCGCGCAGGGATAGGGCGGCGGCGAGTGCGCCCTGGTTGACGACGGTCTCCACGCCCGCCTCGCTCGTGCTGACACTGAGATTAACCTGCATGTTGCCGCGCGAGAACTTCTCCGCGATCAGCCGGCGCACGTCCGTCTCCAGATGTTCCGTACCCGTCGGCAGGCGCAGGCGCAGGTCGAGCCCCTTGCCGTTGACCGAACGCAGTTCCCACGCCCAGCGATAACGCCCGGACGTTCCCTCGCGGCGGGAAAATCCTGTCATGGATTGCAGCGGCATTGTTTCTCCCTGGATCTGGCACACGGCACGTCGAAACGCAGCTCGCCCGCAGAACTTTGAATTCGTGCATGAATGTGTACGGCTCCGGCACGGTTGACCGCAAGGGTCAAGCGCGACGGAGCCGTATCATCCACAAGCCTACTGCATAATTCCTTAAATCGGAATCGATTTAAGGCTAAAATTATGCAGCATCTTTGAAGTGCTACTGCGACCTTTGCGCGCCATATTCGACGCGCGGCACTGTCGGCGAAATTATTCCGGGGCGGGTGCCGTTTCGGTCGCCTTGGCAGCCGCTGCAGCCTTTTCGGCCTCGAGCTTGCGCCAGCGCCTGACATTGTTGTTGTGCTCGTCGAGGCTGGCTGCGAACACATGGCCACCGGTTCCATCGGCCACGAAATAGAGATCGGACGTCCGCGAAGGGTTGGCGACGGCTTCCAGCGCCGCACGGCCCGGATTGGCGATCGGCGTCGGCGGCAGGCCCTTGATGAGATAGGTGTTGTAGGGCGTCTGCTTGTCGAGGTCCGATTTCAGGATTGGCCGGTTGACCGGCTTTCCGTCGCCGCCAAAGATACCGTAGATAATCGTCGGATCGGACTGCAGGCGCATGCCCTTTTCCAGCCGGTTGATGAAGACGGAGGCAACGCGGGAGCGCTCATCGGCCAGACCCGTTTCCTTCTCGACGATCGAGGCGAGCGTGACGAATTCCTCGCGGCTGGAAATCGGCAGGTCCGGATCGCGCTTTTCCCAGATCTGGTCCACCAGAGCCTTCTGCGCCTGCGCCATCTGCGCGACGATTTCCGCGCGCTTGGTGCCACGCGAGAACTTGTAGGTGTCGGGACGCAACGTGCCTTCGGCGGGAAGCGTCGCCGGCAGGTCGCCTTCCAGAACCGGGTCGAGGCTCAGCTTGGTGAACATCTGCTTTACCGTCAGGCCTTCGGGAAGGGAGGCGGAGTAGAGAATCGACTTGCCGGATTTCAGGAGTTGCATGATCTCCTGCATCGAGGCACCGGCCTTGATCTCGTATTCGCCGGCCTTCAGCGTGTCATTGTCTTCCAGATAGGCTTCCGACATGAAACGGAACACCCGGCCGTCCGAGACGATATTGTTGCGCTCGAGGCTGCCGGCGATTTCCTGAATACCGGCGCCGTTTCTCACGATGAAATTGGTGTTGGCAGCCAGCGGTCCTTTGTTCTCGTAGGCGGTCATGGCGTAATAGACCGTACCGGCGGCCGCGATCGTCAGGCAGACGATGACGGTCATCACGAAATTCAGGAAAATGACGACCTGGCTTTTCGCCTTGCGGGATCGCTTCGGCGGCCGCGGGACCTTTTCGGGGCGAAGGGCTTCGCTCGCCGATTTCGGGATAATCGGGCCGCCGGCCTCATTGCGGCCGAATGGCACTGCGCTGTTGTCGTTTACGTCGTTCACGATTGTCCTGTTTCTGGAGTTCGCATCATGCACGGCTCAATCCCTGATGCGAACTCCAGAAGAGAAACAGGAAAGAGAATCATTTCATAGCGACGATCGCAATCTTGACCGCTCGGCCTTGTGTCAGCGTGGATCATTATCCACGCTGCTGCATCGTGGTTTGAGGTCGCACTCGTCCTTCCAGCACGTTTGAACTGAGCAATGCGGCAAAAGCTGGATAGCTGCCGCAAATATCATGCGTGAGATGCCCAGGGATGCGAAAGGACCGCCGGAAGACAGGCCCACTCCGCCGCATCAGGTGTAACGGCGCATCAGGCGTAACGGCGCAGAACGAGGGAAGCGTTCGTGCCGCCGAAGCCGAAGGAATTCGACAGGGCCACATCGATCTGGCGCTTGCGCGCCACGTGCGGAACCAGATCGATCTTCGTTTCCGTCGAAGGGTTGTCCAGATTGAGGGTCGGCGGGGCGACATTGTCGCGGATAGCCAAAGCGCAGAAGATCGCCTCGACGGCGCCGGCAGCCCCCAAAAGATGGCCGATCGCCGATTTGGTCGATGACATCGACACCTTCTCGGCATGTTCGCCCAGCACTCGCTCGACCGCGCCGAGCTCGATCGTGTCGGCCATGGTCGACGTACCGTGGGCGTTGACATAGTCGATATCGGCGGCGGACAGACCGGCGCGCTTCAGCGCCATCTGCATGCAGCGATAGGCGCCGTCGCCGTCTTCGGCCGGAGCGGTGATGTGGAAGGCATCGCCCGACATGCCATAGCCGACGACCTCGGCGTAAATCTTGGCGCCGCGTGCCAGGGCGTGTTCCAGCTCTTCCAGAACGACGACGCCGGCGCCCTCGCCCATGACGAAGCCGTCACGATCCTTGTCGTAGGGCCGCGATGCCCGGGTCGGATCGTCGTTGTGCTGCGTCGACAGCGCCTTGCAGGCGGCAAAGCCGGCGAGCGCGATGCGGGAAATCGGCGATTCCGTGCCGCCGGCCACCATGACGTCGGCGTCGCCGAGCCCGATCAGCCGGCTTGCGTCGCCAATGGCATGGGCACCGGTCGAACAGGCAGTGACGACGGAATGATTGGGGCCGCGCAGCTTGTGGCGGATCGACACCTGGCCGGAGGCGAGGTTGATCAGGCGGCCGGGAATGAAGAAAGGCGAAACCCGGCGCGGACCGCGGTCGCGTAGCGTTATGCCCCCCTCGACGATGCCTTCGAGACCACCGATGCCAGAACCGATCATGACGCCCGTGGCGATCTGGTCTTCATCGGATTTCGGATGCCAGTCCGCATCGGCCAGGGCCATGTCGGCAGCCGCCACCGCGTAGATGATGAAGGGATCGACCTTGCGCTGCTCCTTGAGCTCCATCCAGGTGTCGGCGTTGTAGGTGCCGTTCGTGCCATCGCCGAATGGAATGCGGCAGGCGATCTTGGCGGGAAGATCTTCAACTTCGAATTCGGTAACCTTGCGGGCGGCATTTTCGCCAGCGATCAGGCGCGACCAGGAAACCTCGGTTCCGCAACCCAAGGGAGATACCATGCCGGTACCGGTGATAACGACACGTCTCATAACCCGTGATCCACCTTGCCAGTTAGTTCAGAACTGGGCCGGACCTCGTGCAAAAATCGGATCCGTACATCCATTTCCGTGATGCGAATACCGCGTGATCTCAGGTACGGAAGCCCTGGCGGGCTTTCCTGTCACGCTTTTGCTTTCCAAGGGAAAGCGTGCCCCGCAACGGGGACGAAAGAGGCGGGTCGCGAAGCGCCCCGCCCTGCACCGCCTGATATCAGGCCTGTGCCTTTTCGATGAACTTGACAGCGTCGCCGACCGTCAGGATCGAGTCTGCTGCATCGTCGGGGATCTCGACGCCGAACTCTTCTTCGAATGCCATGACCAGTTCGACGGTGTCGAGCGAGTCCGCGCCCAGGTCGTCGATGAAGCTTGCGCCTTCCGAAACCTTTTCGGCATCGACGCCAAGATGATCAATAACAATTTTCTTTACGCGTTCTGCTACGTCGCTCATGTCGGATTCCTCGACCTTTGTTTTTCTCAACGATGCCGTTCTGACATCGGTACCCTATTAACGCCTGAAAGATCAAGACGATCCAGCAGGCAATTCCTTCAATCGGAAGAGCGGCAAACCACGCACGGAAAGCTGGCGTGAACCTCATATCGTCCGATCGACTGCGCACAGTCATGGCCCGCTTAACACGGTTTAAGTCTGCCGCAAAGTCCGAAAATGGCCGGGAATGGCTTGGTCAACACGCAATTCCCGGTATTTGCACCTCGCCCCTCCGATTGACCCGGAATCGCGGCGGCGCAGGCGTTTGACGCCGGTCAGATCATCGCCATGCCGCCGTTGACGTGAATGGTCTGGCCCGTCACGTAACCGGCTTCGTTGGAGGCCAGATAAGCGACGGCTGAAGCCACCTCACCGCCCGTCCCCATCCGCTTCATCGGGATGGCGCCCATGATGGCATCCTTCTGCTTGTCGTTCAGCTTGCCCGTCATCGCGCTTTCGATGAAGCCGGGGGCAACGCAGTTGACCGTGACGTTGCGGGTGGCGATCTCCTGCGCCAGCGACTTGGAAAAGCCGATCATGCCGGCCTTGGAAGCGCAGTAATTGGCCTGGCCCGGATTGCCGGTGACGCCGACGATCGACGTGATGTTGATGATACGGCCATGGCGGCGACGCATCATCGGATGAGTGAGTTCGCGCGTCAGCCGAAAAACGGAGGTCAGGTTGACTTCGAGGACGGCATCCCAGTCCTCGTCGCTCATGCGCACGAACAGGCCGTCCTTGGTGATGCCGGCATTGTTGACGAGGATATCGACACCGCCGAGGTCGGCTTCCGCCTTTTCGCCGAGCGCCTTTACGGCGGCACGGTCGGACAGGTTTGCCGGAAACAGGTGGACGCGCTCGCCGAGCGAATTGCCGAGTTCCTCAAGCTTCTCGACGCGCGTGCCGTGCAGGCCGACGATGGCCCCCTGGGCGTGCAGGATGCGGGCGATTTCCTCGCCGATACCACCGGAAGCGCCGGTAACGAGAGCCTTGCGGCCGGATAGATCGAACATGGTGAGTTTCCTCCTTTGGAGCGAATAGCGAATAGGGAGTGGCGACTAGGGGAAGAGCAATCGTAGCGGCAGCTTTCTATTCGCTATTCGCCATTCGCCTCAATTCAAGCAAGCAGGGTCTGGAGCGCGGCGTCGATATCGGCGGGCGAATTGATGGCGACGCCGCTCACCGTCTTGTCGATGCGCCGTGCCAGCCCTGTCAGAACCTTGCCGGAGCCGACTTCATAGAGCGTCGTCACGTTGTTGGCGGCGAACCATTCGACGGTTTCGCGCCAGCGGACCTGGCCTGTAACCTGCTCGACGAGCAGGCTTGCGATCTCGCCGGCATCGGTGACCGGCGCCGCGCGCACATTGGCGATCAGCGGCACGACCGGATTGCGTTTCGAAACGGTCGCGAGGGCGGCCTGCATGGCATCGGCGGCGGGTGCCATCAGCGATGAATGGAAGGGGGCCGAAACCGGCAGCAGGATGGCGCGCTTGGCGCCCTTTTCTGTGGCAAGGGCGGCCGCTTTTTCAACCGCTGCCTTCTCGCCGGAAATGACCAGTTGGCCACCGCCATTGTCATTGGCGATCTGGCAGGAGCCAAGCGCTTGAACCTCCTTGCAGACGGTATCGACGTCGGAATGCTCCAGCCCGATAATCGCCGCCATCGCACCCTTGCCGACCGGAACCGCCGCCTGCATGGCATTGCCGCGGATGCGCAAAAGCCGCGCCGTATCGGCAAGCGAGAAGGTACCGGCGGCGCAAAGTGCCGAATATTCGCCGAGCGAATGGCCGGCGACATAGGCGACCTTCGATTTCAGATCGAGCCCGTTGGCCTCCAGCACGCGAAGCGCTGCGATCGATACGGCCATCAGCGCCGGCTGGGCATTGGCCGTCAGCGTCAACGTTTCTTCCGGTCCGTTCCACATGGTGTCGGAGAGCTTTTCACCAAGCGCGTCATCGATCTCGGCGAAAACGGCGGCGGCCTCCGGAAAGGCGTCGGCCAGATCCTTGCCCATGCCGAGCGCTTGGCTGCCCTGTCCTGGAAATGTGAAAGCGATGGCCATGAGGTTGATCCCCCTCGTCATGCGCGGCGGCGCGCAGTGTGAATGTCCCGGACGCTGTCGTAAGGCAGGCCGCATTTTCCTTTCCATTCACATTCCTGTGCTGCAAGTCAAGGCTTGAGCCGCGTCGCGCATTCTTTGTGAGCCATGGCGTGCTTTCCTCTTGCGCCGCAGCAAGCAGCCTTTACATTCGCCGCCGAACCAAATCGAGGTACGTGACACACATGAAATTCAAGACACTCGGCCGCACCGGCATCCAGGTTTCCGAAATCTGCCTGGGGACCATGACATGGGGAACGCAGAATTCCGAAGCGGAAGCCCATGAGCAGATGAGCTATGCCGTGGAACAGGGCGTCAACTTCTTCGACACGGCCGAACTCTATCCCGTGACGCCGGCAGGTCCTGAAACCCGCGGCCTGACCGAGGATTATATCGGCACCTGGCTGAAGGCGAGCGGCAAGCGGGACGATATCGTCGTCGCCACCAAGGTCTCCGGCCCCGGCCGCCCCTATATCCGCAACGGCACGCCGGCAAGCCCGAAGACGATGCGCGAGGCGCTGGAGATCAGCCTGAAGCGCCTGCAGACCGACTATGTCGATCTCTACCAGATGCATTGGCCCAACCGCGGACATTACGGCTTTCGCAACTCCTGGACCTACGATCCGTCCGGGCAGGACAGGAAGGCCGTGCCGGAAGAACTCCTGGCCATTCTCGAGGCGCTGGGGGATTTCGTCAAGGAAGGCAAGGTCCGTGCTGTCGGCCTTTCCAACGACACGGCGTGGGGCGTCATGACGATGCTGTCGATCGCCGAGAAACATGGCCTCCCGCGCCTCGCCTCGATCCAGAACGAGTACAACTTCCTCTACCGCCAATTCGATCTCGACCTTTCGGAAATCGCCCATCATGAGCATGTCGGCCTGCTCGCCTATTCGCCGCTGGCCGCCGGCCTGATGACAGGAAAGTACCTGAACGGTGCAAAACCGGACGGGTCACGCCTGAGTATCAACGGCGATCTCGGCGGCCGTTATACCGAATATCAGGAACCGGCCGTCGCCGCCTATGCGAAGCTTGCCAAGGCGCATGGCCTCGACCTTGCCCAGATGCAGATTGCCTTCAGCCTGATGCGGCCGTTCATGACTTCGGTCATCATCGGCGCCACCAGCATGGAACAGTTGAAGACGAATATCGGCGCCAAGGATGTAAAGCTCTCGGCCGAGGTGCTGGCCGGCATCGCCAAGCTGCACAAGATCTACCCGGCACCGATCTGACCGATCGGCACGGGTTACGCCGGCACGAAACGGAAAAAGCCACGATCCCTGCGGACCGTGGCTTTTCGATATTGGAACTGCTGCTTGATCAGGACAGCTTGCGGATCATGCCATAGACGATCGTGCCGTTGGCGCCGAACTCGACGCTTGCCGAGAACTTGTCCTTCGGAGCGCTGGCATGGATGATGTTCCACATGTCGGCCTTCGAGCGCAACAGCAGCGCCCAGTTCATGAACGTCTCCATGTAGCCGTCGTCAGGCACCTCGCGGGAGAAGTTGGCGAACAGGAAGGAGCCGTTCGGCTTCAGCATGTCCAGGCAAGTCTGCGTCAGCTTGATCGCCACCTTGTCGGCCAGATAGTCATAAAGACCGGCCGCATAGATGAAGTCGAACGTGCCGATCTTGTGCGACTTGGTCAGAAGACCGCGAACTGAACCATCGATCGCCTCGATGCAGGTGCCCTGGAAGTCGCGGGTCATCGAGCCGACGCTCTGCGGATCCTGGTCCAGTGCTACCCAGCGCTTGATGCCGCCGTTCTTCAGCGCGACGGAGCGATCGGCTTCGCGCAGATGACCGGCTGCCACCGTCAGGATTTCCGTGCCAGGCCCCTTCTCTGCCGCGATGGCATCGACATGCTTGGTGAGCAGGTCGCGGCGCTCGCGGACCGCAACCGGCGATGGCGAATTGCGGGTATATTCAAAAAGCGTGCGGCCGAGCGGCGAGGCATTGGCGACTTCTTCTGCGACGCTTTCATGGCCGTAGATGAAGTCGATCAGATGCGCGTCGCCGGAATAGCCGCGCGGCTTCACGAAGGACCAGCGCGTGAACGGGTCGTGGTGAAAATAGTCAGCAACCGGATGGTTCTGAACGATCGGGATCAGTTCCTGCCAGACATTGGGATGGTACTTGGCGCGCGTCGCGTTCAGCGAGCTGATCAGCCGATGGATGATCTTCGCCGGCTCCACGTCTTCCTCGATCTGCTGCTGGGCGATCTTGAGAATAATGGCCAGTTCCGCCCTGCCCGTGGCGACCTGATCATAATGCAGGTCGGCCCGCGCCGACGCCAGTTCACTGTTGATAGCCTTGGGGGTGATCAGGCTTTCGCCGTCGAAAACAATCTGAGCTTGGGTCAATGCTGAAACCATCCGTTAATACGCGCTTAACAATATGCTTAAAATTGTAATGATCTCCAGTACGAAATCGCGACTATCGCGTGATATGGTTAATTGCGCTTGAAACCATCGGTTTATCTGGGAGAGGGTAAATTGCAGTATCCCCGAATTCAGACAAACTTAATGCACTTCGCTTAATCTGCTCCGGAATGCTGCGCTTTCCTGTTAGGCAGAACGCCCGATCAGGGACGCGCCTTCGCGCATGGGCAACGCCAACCTGGAAGTGACCTCAAGCTCGAAAGAACCATCAAGCAATGGATTTGGTGCATGAAGCACACATTGGCTGACGTCGTAGAGATCGATCTTCATAACGAGCCGCAGCGCCTCCCGTCGGAGGAACTGCGGCGGCTCTACGCTGAGGAGGGTGAGGCCGGACGCCGGCAGGATACCCGGCGCGGCTTGTGGATTTCGGTCACGATCTATCTGTTGTTCTCGCTGACGGACATTCTGCTGATCCGCGACGTCGCAGCCTATACAGTTGCCGCGCGCTTCATCATTTCGGCGATCATGCTCTCGGTGATGGAGTGGCAGATCTATCGGGACGCCGGCGCCGACGCGATCGACAGAACCTGCGCCGTAGCGCTGGTTTTCGCCTACGGCGGCTGGCTGCCTGCCGCGCTGATGACGGCGGACACGCTGACCATGTCCTATTACATGGTCTTCGGTGCGATCTTCATGCTGAGCGTCAACCTGTTCTTCAGCTTCAAGTTCCGTCTGTCGCTCATCGCGTCCGGCATCATCGTGGTGCTGTTCCTGGCCGCGCTGCAGACCTTCCCTCAGGAAGCTCTGTTCTACAAGATGACCTTCGGCGCGTTCAGCATTTCCTGCTTCCTGTTCAGCTCCTATATCAACTGGAAGCTCAACCGCGAGCGCTACAACGTCTTTCTCAACGCGCTCGAAGCCCGTTACCAGCAGAAGGAAGCGTCGGATCGTGGCGATGCGCTGCTGCGGCTTTCCAACACCGATCCGCTCACCGGTCTCGACAACCGCCGTGCCGTCGACCAGCGGCTGCGGGACTACTGGAACGACTGGCAGAAATCGGGCAACAATTTCGCCGCCATCCTGATCGATGTCGATTTCTTCAAGCGATACAACGACTGCTACGGCCATCAGGAAGGCGATCGCTGCCTCGTCCTTGTCTCGAACGCGCTGAAAAAGGCCATCCAGCCCTACAACGGTTCGATCGGGCGCTTTGGCGGCGAAGAATTCATCGTCATCGCCCAGCTGGATTCCCACGATCAGGTCGCGGCGCTTGCCAACCTGATCTGCCGGACCGTCTTCGACATGGAACTGGTGCACGAACAGCGCCGGGACGGCGTCTCGATCGTCACCGTCAGTGTCGGCGCAGCCTATACCCGCAGCAATGCCGGCTCCAAGCTCGAGAAGATCATCCACGACGCCGACCGCGCGCTCTACAGCGCCAAGGCCAGCGGCAGGAACTGCGCCAAGCTGTTCGACCCGAACGATCCGCAAACCAGCGACGAGAGCGAAAACGTCGCGGCGCTCCTGAAGATCGCGGTTGCCCAGAACCTCGTCTCGCTCGTCTACCAGCCTATCCAGAACGCGGCGAGCGGAAAGCTCGAGGCCTTCGAGGCACTGATGCGCCTGCGCATGCTGGACGGCACGCCGGTGACACCCGGTCTGTTCATTCCAATCGCGGAGCGCACCGGCGCGATCCTCGAACTCGGCCGCTGGGCGATCCGCACTGCCTGCCGCGAACTGCTGATCGACAGTCAGGTCAAGGTCGTCAGCGTCAACGTCTCACCGATCCAGTTGAAGACGCCCGGTTTTGCCGCATCGGTCGCCGCGATCCTCGGCGAGACGCAGGTGGCCGGCAACCGTCTGGCCTTCGAGATCACCGAAGGCCTCGAAATGGAGATGCATTCGGACATCCTGCGCTGCATCAGCGACCTGAAGACACTCGGCATCCGCATCTGGCTGGACGACTTTGGCACCGGCTTTGCCGGCCTGTCCTGGCTGCGCCTGATCGATTTCGACACCGTCAAGATCGACCGCTCCTTCCTGCACGACACCAGCAGCCCGCGCGGCAAGGCCATGCTGCGGGACATTGTCGGGCTGGTTCGCAACCGTGGCCACAAGATCCTGGTCGAGGGCGTCGAGACCGACGAACAGCTGAAGCTGATGCGCGAATTCGGCATCGACCAGGTCCAGGGCTTCCATGTCGGCCGCCCTGCCTCGGCCGACACTTTCCGCGCCACCTCGGTCAACGATACGCGCCCGAACTGTCTTGTCAGGCCGGCGTGAGAACCTGACAGACGACTGCCACGCCGACGGCTTTCCATCTAAATTTCCCGATCACCCTTGCTTCCACGCCGAAAATGCGTATAAGCGCGCTGTTCGCAACACCCGGTCTTCTGGCTGGTGGCTGAACGGAGGGCCGGTTTCCCTTAAGAAACCTGTCAGGACCTAAAGGGGTCCAGCCTCCCGTGTCTCCGCTCTCGACCGTCTCGAAACAACACTTTCTTGCCGGCTGTCCGCAGCCACTTGAACAGTCGTTGAGGCTTAGCCGCCGATTTCCGGGTGACGATTAACG
>NZ_DATJDJ010000154.1:0-6977 GCF_035497515.1 Pararhizobium sp.
AGACCGTTCGGCAGGCCCTTGTCGCCGTTGCCGGCCATCGACAGCCAGGCGTCGGTGAAGCGCCAGCCGAGCGACGGGTCCTTCTTGCCGTAGTCCATGTGGCCATAGACCTTCTTGCCGTCCACTTCGCGACCGGTGAAGAATTCGGCGATGTCTTCATAAGCCGACCAGTTGACCGGAACGCCGAGATCGTAGCCGTACTTCGCCTTGAAGTCCGCCTTGTTCTTCTCGTCGTTGAACCAGTCGTACCGGAACCAGTAGAGGTTGGCGAACTGCTGGTCGGGCAGCTGGTAGAGGTCGCCGTCTGGAGCGGTCGTGAACTTGGTGCCGATGAAGTCCGCGAGGTCGAGGCCGGGGTTGGTCACGTCCTTGCCTTCGTTGGCCATCCACTTGGTCAGCGAACGGGCCTGCTGGTAGCGCCAATGGGTGCCGATCAGGTCCGAGTCGTTGACATAGGCGTCGTAGATGTTCTCGCCCGTCTGCATCTGGGTCTGCAGCTTTTCGACGACATCGCCTTCGCCGATCAGGTCATGCGTGACCTTGATGCCGGTGATCGCGGTAAACGCTGCAGCCAGGGTCTTGGATTCGTATTCGTGCGTTGTCAGTGTTTCGGAAGCAACCTTGATATCCATGCCGGCAAAAGGCTTTGCTGCATCGATGAACCATTGCATTTCCGCTTCCTGGCCTGCGCGGTCGAGCGTCGACAAGTCGCCGATTTCCTTGTCGAGGAACTGTTTCGCCTCGTCCATGCCCGCGAATGCGGAGCCGGTAAAGGCCAGAAGCATGACTGCTGTCGTTGTTAAAAGATGCCGTCGCATAGATGTCCTCCCTTAAAGGTTTTGCGATTGCAGTGTCGGACGGCCCGGTTCCTCCCTGGCTGTCCGTTTCGTAATCTTGTCTCAGACCAGCTTGAACACCCCAATGG
Source organism: Pararhizobium sp. (assembly GCF_035497515.1). Taxonomy (GTDB): domain Bacteria; phylum Pseudomonadota; class Alphaproteobacteria; order Rhizobiales; family Rhizobiaceae; genus Pararhizobium. The sequence continues at coordinate 926 of NZ_DATJDJ010000154.1, forward strand.
CGTACACGACGGAAAGAGCAAGAGCCCACCACACGTTGGGACCGACAAGTCCCAGCCATGCGAGATGAATGAAGGCGCTGCCGAGCAGCGAGACGAACAGCCGGTCTCCGCGCGTCGTCTCGAAACGCAGGATGCCGACGCGCGGATTGCCGCCGGGGCTGGCATATTCCCAAACCGCCATCAGCGACAGGAGCGCGAAGATGGTGAGGAAGAACATGGCGCCGGGAAAGGACCATGCCATCCAGCCGCCGGGGATGAGCGGCGCGAACCAGTCGCGCGCGCCATCCTTGATCGGCAACGCCATGACAAGCAGGCCTGCAACGGCGGCATAGACGACAAGGACAGCTGCCAGCGCCAGAGGCCAGCGATTGGTGCGTTGGGTGACGGTGGCCATTAGACCCTCCCCAGGGCAAAGCCCTTGGCGATATAGTTGCGGACGAAATAGATGGTGCTGGGAATGATGGTCAGCACACCGGTGGCCGTTAGCGTCCGAGCTATCCAAAAGGAATTCATGTGGAAGCTCCTATTTCCACATTCTGATTGTGGGGCCTTGCCCAGCCGGAAAATTTGCGACTACTGTTCCGCGCCGAAGCAATTACACGTATCCAATGTTTTGCTTCATCGTAGTTTGAAACAGCTGACGCCGGCGCTCTAAGCTCCTCATTTTTCTGTAAAACGTTAGGCTCCGGAGTAAGCGTATTTGTCTTATTCGGCACTGGGACCAATTTCACAGAAGGCTTCCATCTACTTTTCTCGTCGAAAACCGCGCGCCCAATTTCTTTTCCCCAAATCCACCGCGACGTCCTAAACGATACTTCTATACTTTGGACAACAGTGGGGGATTTCCCCGTATTTGAGATAATCGCCAAAAAGGTTTTTGCCGAATTGTAATCTGTCTGTGATGGGCTGAAGACAATTACGCTTAACCTTGGCCCAGACAGTAACCATTGAAGAAAATTTGCGATAGCAATAGCTGTTGCCAACGCTGCGCCATAGATCGCTACCCAATCTAATTTCTCCATTAGACCCTCCCCAGGGCAAAGCCCTTGGCGATATAGTTTCTGACGAAATAGATGACGATGGCGCCCGGGATGATGGTGAGTACACCGGCCGCAGCCAGCACGCCCCAATCCATGCCCGATGCAGAGACCGTCCGCGTCATGATGGCGGCGATCGGCTTGGCGTCGGTCGTCGTCAGGGTGCGGGCAATCAGAAGCTCGACCCAGGAGAACATGAAGTTGAAGAAGGCGGCGACGCCGATGCCGGATGCAATGAGCGGGATATAGATCCGCAGGAAGAAGCGCGGGAACGAATAACCGTCGATATAGGCGGTTTCATCGATCTCCTTCGGCACGCCCGCCATGAAGCCTTGGAGGATCCAGATCGCTAGCGGCACGTTGAACAGGCAGTGTGCCAGTGCCACCGCGATATGCGTGTCGATCAGGCCGAAGGCCGAATAGAGCTGGAAGAAGGGCAGCGCGAAAACGGCCGGCGGCGCCATGCGGTTGGTCAGCAGCCAGAAGAACAGGTGCTTGTCGCCTAAGAAGCGATAGCGCGAGAAGGCATAGGCCGCCGGCAGCGCCACCGAAACCGAGATGACCGTGTTCATCACCACATAGATGATCGAATTGATATAGCCCTTGTACCAGGACGGATCGGTGAAGATCACCGCATAGTTCCGCAGGGTCGGCGCATGTGGATAGAGCGAGAATGTGCCGGTGATCTCGGTATTGGTCTTGAAGCTCATGTTGACGAGCCAGTAGATCGGCAACAACAGGAAGATGATGTAGAGCGTCGGCACCAGCCAGGAGAGGCTACGGTCGGACGTTTGGGTCGCGGTGGTCATTGTTTTTCCTCCCTCCGGCCGTCAGGTCTGCGCATCGCTGTTGGTCATCACGGTGTAGAATATCCATGAGAGCAGCAGGATGATCAGGAAGTAGATGAGGGACATGGCTGCGGCCGGCCCGAGGTCGAACTGGCCGATCGCCATCTTGACGAGATCGATCGACAGGAACGTGGTCGAGTTGCCGGGACCGCCGCCGGTGACGACGAAGGGCTCCGTATAGATCATGAAACTGTCCATGAAGCGCAGCAGGAAGGCGATGAGCAGGACGCGCTTCATCTTCGGCAATTGGATGTAGCGGAACACGGCCCAGCGCGAGGCGCCATCGATCTTGGCGGCCTGATAATAGGCATCCGGGATCGAGACGAGGCCGGCATAGCACAGCAGCACGACGAGGCTTGTCCAGTGCCAGACATCCATGACGATCAGTGTCACCCAGGCGTCGAAGACATTGTTGACATAGTTATAGGGAATGCCGAGTGCCGCCAGCGTATAGCCGAGCAGACCGATATCGACGCGGCCGAAGACCTGCCAGATGGTACCGACCACATTCCACGGAATGAGCAGTGGCAGCGACATCAGCACGAGGCAGACGGGCACACCCAGCCCCTTCTTCGGCATGTTGAGCGCGATCAGGATGCCCAGCGGAATTTCCAGCGTCAGGATGATCGCGGAAAAGAGCAGGTTGCGCCCAAGCGCCTCCCAGAAGCGGTCGGAATCCAGCACGTCGGAAAACCAGCCAACCCCGTTCCAGAAGAATTCGTTGTTGCCGAACGTATCTTGAACCGAATAGTTGACGACCGTCATCAGCGGGATGACCGCCGAGAAGGCGACCAGCACCAGCACCGGCAGGACCATGAACCAGGCCTTGTTGTTCCAGGTCTTTTCCATGATCAGGCCTCCGCACCAACGCGCCAGGAATCGGCGTAGATATTGATGGCATTGGGATCGAAGGTGATCTTCGGTTCCGAGGGAATTTCGCCGTCCTCATGAACGACGATTGCAATCGGCCGGTTGGCGAAGGAGGCGCGAACGATCTTCTGGCGACCGATATCCTCGACCTTGGAAATCGTCACCGGCATGCCCTCGCGGCCGAGGCGCACGAATTCCGGACGGATGCCGAGTTCCGTCTTGGCGCCGGCCGCGATCTTCGGCGTAAAGGAAAGCGCGATCTTCTGGCCGTCGAGATCGACGGACGAGCCGTCGATCTTCGCCGGCAGCACGTTCATGCCCGGAGAACCGATGAAATAGCCGACGAATGTATGCTTCGGCCGCTCGAAAAGCTCGGCAGGCGTACCGATCTGGACAATCTCGCCGTCATACATGACAACGACCTTGTCCGCGAAGGTGAGCGCTTCGGTCTGGTCATGGGTGACATAGACCATGGTGAAGCCGAACTGCTTGTGCAGCCGCTTCAGCTGCGACCGCAGCACCCACTTCATATGCGGGTCGATGACCGTCAGCGGCTCGTCGAACAGGATGGCGCTGACGTCGGAACGCACGAGGCCGCGGCCGAGCGAGATCTTCTGCTTCTGGTCGGCGGTCAGCCCCTGCGCCCTCTTTCTTGCCCAATCGGAAAGACCGATCATCTCGAGGATTTCCTTGACCCGGCGGGAGACCTCGGTTTCCGGAACGCGGCGATTGCGCAGCGGAAAGGCCAGGTTGTCATAGACCGTCATCGTGTCGTAGATGACCGGGAACTGGAACACCTGCGCGATATTGCGGTCCTGCGTCGACAGATTGGTGACGTCCTTGCCGTCGAACAGGATCTTGCCTTCCGACGGCTGCAGGAGACCCGATATGATGTTGAGCAGCGTGGTCTTGCCGCAGCCGGAAGGGCCGAGCAGCGCATAGGCGCCGCCATCGTTCCATTCGTGATGCACTTCCTTCAGCGAATAGTCCGAAGGTTTGTTCGGGTTCGGGCCGTAGGCGTGGCGGATATGATCGAGATTGATGCGTGCCATGATGTTCTCCTCACGCTCCCCGACCGGCTGAGCCGTCGATCGCGCGCCCGTCGGCACCGAAGGCCATCAGATGGCGCGTATCGACGAAAAGCTCGATCGCCGTGTCCGGCTCGATGTCGTGGATGCCGTGCTCCAGCATGACCCAGCGCGATCCGGCGCAGTCGACATGGATGAAGCTCTCGGAACCGGCGATTTCCGAAATGATGATCTTCGCCTTGAGCGGTGCAGCCGTTGCATGCGGGCGGACCAGCGAGAGATGATGCGGATGGAAGGCGATCGTGTAGGGGGCATCGGCAATGCCCGCCAGATGCTCCGGCACCGGCAGAACGGTGATGCCCTGGCGCTCGAAGACATTTCCGGCCTTGGTCAACTCGATCGTGTTGAGCGGCGGATCGGCGAAGGTCTTGGCCGTGACGATATCGATCGGCTTGCGATAGACGCCGATGGTCGCGCCGAACTGGCTGATACGGCCCTCGTTCAGCGTCGCCGTGTTGCCGCCGAGCAGCAGTGCTTCCCCCGGTTCCGTCGTCGCATAGACGAAGATCGAGCCGGATGCGGCAAACAGCTTCGGCAATTCCTCGCGCAGTTCCTCGCGTAGCTTGTAGTCGAGGTTGGCGAGCGGTTCGTCGAGCAGGACAAGGCTGGCATTCTTGACGATGGCGCGGGCAAGCGCCGTGCGTTGCTGCTGGCCACCGGACAGGTTGAGCGGCGTCCGCTCCAGATAGGGCGTTAGCTTCATCAGTTCGGCCGCCTTGCGAACCTCGCGGTCGATCGTCGCCGCGTCCTTGCCGGAAATCCGCATTGGCGAGGCGATGTTTTCATAGACGGTCATGGCCGGATAGTTGATGAACTGCTGGTAGACCATGGCGACGGAGCGATCCTGGACGCGCACGCCGGTCACGTCCTTGCCGTCGAAGATGATCTTGCCCGTCGTCGGCTTGTCGAGGCCCGCCATCAGCCGCATCAGCGACGTCTTGCCGGAGAGCGTCGGGCCCAGCAATACGTTGAGCGAGCCCCGCTCCAGCACAAGGTTCGTCGGATGGATATGCGTATCCGCCCCCGCGACCTTGCTTATGTTTTTCAGTTCCAGCATTTCTCAGGCTTCCTCCCAGCCATCGGCAGCGCCATCGAAGCGCCACCCTCAGGCAACGCTGCGGACAGTCTCCCGCATGTATTCCTCCAACCCGGCAGCTTCCGCCTGGGTCAATTTCAATCCCAGCTTGGTCCGGCGCCAAAGCACGTCCTCGGCGCGCCTTGCCCACTCCTGGGCGACCAGCCACCGCACCTCGACTTCGTAGAGATCAGCGCCGAACAGGCGCCCGAGATCCTCAGCCTTGCCGGCATTGCCAAGCAGGTTCGCCGCCAGCGTACCGTAGAGCCGCACCAACCGGCGCGCGTGACGCGCGGCCAGGAACGGATAGCGGCTCGAAAGCTTCGCGACTTCGGATTCGTAGGCCGTCGGCGCGAAATCGCCGCCCGGCAGCACGCTTCCGGCCGTCCATGGACGCCCCTTGGCGCCGATCGCATCGGCGATCTTCTCCAGCGCATGCTCGCCCAGCCGGCGATAGGTGGTCAGCTTGCCGCCAAAGACATTGAGCAGTGGCGCTTCGCCACTGTTGCCGTCGATCTTCAGGACATAATCCCGTGTCGCTTCCTGCGCCTTGGAGGCTCCGTCGTCGAACAGCGGTCGCACACCGGAATAGGTCCAGACGACATCGGACGGCTTGACGGCTTCAGAGAAATATTCGCTTGCCGCATTGCAGAGATAGTCGATCTCGCCCTCGGTGATCCGGATATCCTTCGGATCGCCGGTGAAATCATTGTCGGTCGTGCCGATCAGCGTGAAATCGGTCTCATAGGGGATGGCGAAGATGATGCGGTTGTCCGGGTTCTGGAAGAAATAGGCACGCGCATCTTCGAACTTCTTCTTCACGACGATATGGCTGCCCTGGACCAGGCGGACATTGTGGACATTGTTCTTGCGCACCGCGTTCGACAGCACGACATCCACCCACGGGCCAGCGGCATTGACCAGCAGGCGCGACCTGAAGGTACTGACGATGCCGGTCGCCGTATCCTCGACCTTGATTACCCAGACGGAACCCTCACGCACGGCCGACACCACGCGGCTGCGGGTCATGATATCAGCGCCCTTGAGCGCAGCATCCTTGGCATTGAGGACGACGAGGCGGGCGTCATCGACCCAGCCATCCGAATATTCGAAAGCCTTGGTGAACAGCGCCTT
>NZ_DATJDJ010000155.1:0-9237 GCF_035497515.1 Pararhizobium sp.
GCAGAACGTGGCCGAGCTCGGCATATCCATGCTCTTCATCTCGCACGATCTCGCCCTCGTGCAGGAGCTCTGCAGCTCCATTTACATCTTCAAGGACGGCAAGGTGGAAGACGCCGGCTCTTCGGCGTTCATCTTTGCACACTCACAGAACCCGTACACGCGCAGCCTCATTGCTGCGCGTCCCCAGCGCTTCACGCACTGACGTGCCTACATGTCGGCGACAAGCGCAACCAATCGTCGTCCGGAAGTTCGTTCAACTTCATCCACACAATCGCGTGGCGGCTGCTCGCTGCGAAGGAAAGATCTATCATGACGCATACGTTCACGATCGCCGTAACCGGGCAATCTCTGATCAAACAGGATATTCGCGGCGTGGATACGCCGGGATTTCAGGGCGTGCGGGACGTGCTCTCCCAAGCCGATTTTTCGTTCACCAACTTTGAAAGCACGATCCTTGGAAGTCATGGTGGATGGCCGCTCAAAGGGTCGTTCTTCGGATGCAGCCAGCCGGTTGTTCTCGACAGCCTTCAGGCTCTCGGATTCCAGGCACTTTCCCTGTCGAACAATCATGCTTTCGATCTTGGTCCATCGGGGATCCTTTCGACCCTGGAGGAGGTCGATAGGCGCGGCTTCCTTCATGCCGGCATCGGGCGCAATCACACAGCGGCAACGCGCGCTGCAAAAGGTTCGTTTACTGGCAGGAAGGTGGCTCTCGTCGCCATGGATGGAGGACCAGGACCCGATTTCATGTATGCGGCGGACGCCGCCAACGGTCGCTCCGAGCGTCCGGGCGTGAACCGGCTAAGGCTGACCAAGGTGATAGACGTCGACACCGACACGTTCGAACAGCTGCGAACGGTTCGCGACAAGGTGGGCTACACGATGATGGACCTGGGCAACGACAGCCAACCAGACGATGTGCCTCATGTCGAGGTCGAAGCCGAAATCAGTTTAGCGCGTGCAATTTTCAGACGCTCCGACAGGTTTGGTCGAAATGTTAAAGTCGATGAGGACGACATGTCGCGAAACCTCGCAGCGATTACGTCCGCGACGGAGGACGGGTGCCTGGTCATCGCCTACCTGCATCATCACCATTGGGCCTCGGACTGGTATCAGGTCCCTGAATGGGTGGGTGCCGTCGCGAAAAAATGCATTGATGCGGGTGCGGCAATGTTCGTCAGCCACGGCGCGCCTGTCCTCCAGCCCGTCGAAATCTATCGTGGCCGGCCGATCTTCTACAGCCTGGGCAATTTCATCTTCCACGTAAAATCCGAGAAATCGCAATGGAGGGCGCGGGAAGTGTGGGAAAGCGTGATCGGGTTATGCTCGTTCGGCGGAGACGGCAATCTAGCCTCAATGTCCTTCCATCCGGTTGTTATCGGCGGTAGCGAAGCATCAAACAGTGACGCCCTGGAACAGCGTCTCGCCCCCGAACTTGTGCGCGGCGTCGGTGCCGAGAGGATATTGCATCGCTTTCGAGACCAATCTGCGGGTTTTGGTACAGAGATCAAAGTAACGGAGGGTGTAGGGTGGCTAATGTTTTAGCCGGAAGGGGATTGGACCGGAACCAAATCGCGATATTCCGGTGATGCCCGCCTGGGTGTGCGCGTTGATGGGCTATAAACCGCTGTCCTCAATTCTTTCTGGACTCGAATCGATTCCACGGAACGCTCATTTGCCGCTTGGTAGACTGAGCATGGCATATGCGTCGGATGAACGCCGCGCACGAAAAATGCGCCTGATTAAGTTTGCATCTGTGGAGGCATTGAACGCGTCAGCGTCCAATGCCTCTGTCGCCTTGCTTTTGACCACATCCCCCTACCGCACTCATTGAAAATTCCGGCTTTTCACCTTCAGTGTATCGATATGCAGATCAGGTACATATATTTCCCGCGCCTTGACGCCCATCGGCGGCCGTTCGCGGCTGTCGGGGCTACCCGGTGAACCATGCGCGAACTCGTCGCCCCGTCCTGTCGGCACCCTGAAAGTGTCTCGCTCGCCGAGGCTCGCCAGATCGTCGCTCAGATCGAACATCCGTTGCGCCACGAGATGCACGACGCCTCCTTCGCGCTGGATCTTGCCGTTGATCGCCATCATGGCCGCTCCAAGCACGACGCGGCGCTGCTTTTCGAACAGGCTTGGCCAGACGACGATATTGGCAACGCCTGTCTCATCCTCGATGGTCATGAACATGACGCCCTTGGCACTGCCGGGCTTCTGCCGGACAAGAACAAGGCCTGATGTCATTAGCCAGCGACCATCACGGGCCGATGTCGCCTCGGCGCAGGTGACGATGTTTCGGCGGGTGAGATCCTCGCGCAGGAAGCTGACCGGATGGGCACGCAGCGTCACGCCCGTATGTCCGTAGTCCTCCACGACATTGGCGCCTTCGGTCATCTGCCGAAGCGTCACATCCGGTTCCTGCTGTTCGGCAATCACAGCCCGCTCGCGCTCGGCGGCCGCAGCAAACAAGGGTAGTGGCTCGTCGCGCAAGGCCTTGATTGCCCACAGCGCATCGCATCTTTCAAGGTTCAAGGACGGCCGGAATGCATCGGCCTCGGCGAGCTTGACCAGGGAGGCCGACGAAACGCCGGCACGCCGCCACATATCGTCGATGGAAACAAACGGATCGTCACCACGCGCCACCGCGATTTTCGCCGCATCCTGTTCGGGCAAACCCTTGACCAGTCGCATCCCGAGGCGGACGGCATGATCGTCGGTTCCCTCAATTTCTTCGAGCGTGCAATCCCACCGCGAGTGATTGATGCAGACCGGCAGGATCGTAACACCGTGGGCGCGGGCATCGGTGACGATCTGCGCCGGCGCATAGAATCCCATCGGTTGCGCGTTGATGAGCGCGGCACAGAACACGTCCGGATAATGGCATTTCAGATAGGAGGAGGCGTAGGCGATGAGGGCAAAGGAAGCGGCGTGGCTTTCCGGAAAGCCATAGGAGCCAAAACCCTCGAGCTGCGAGAAGGTCTTTTCGGCGAATTCCTCGGTGTAGCCATTCTTCACCATCCCCTGGACCAGCTTGTCCTTGAACTTGCTCACCCCGCCGGTGAACTTGAAGGTCGCCATGGAGCGCCTGAGCGCATCGGCCTCGCCGGCGGTAAAACCCGCACAGACGATCGCGACTTTCATGGCGCTCTCCTGAAACAGCGGAACACCGAGTGTCTTGCCAAGCACGGCTTCCAGTTCCGGCTTCGGATAGACGACCGCTTCCTTGCCTTCGCGCCGTCTCAGGTAGGGATGCACCATGTCGCCCTGGATCGGCCCAGGGCGAACGATCGCCACCTGGATGACCAGGTCATAATAGGTCTGGGGTTTCAGCCGCGGCAGCATCGACATCTGCGCGCGGGATTCGATCTGGAAGGTGCCGAGCGTGTCAGCCTTGCGGATCATCGCATAGGTCGCTGGGTCTTCCTGCTCGATGGTGGCGAGATCAAGCGTCACTCCCTTGTGTTCCTCCAGCAAGGCAAAGCCCTTGGCCATGCAGGTCAACATTCCCAAAGCAAGCACATCAACCTTCATGAACTTGAGCGCCTCGATATCGTCCTTGTCCCACTCGATGGTCTGGCGATCCTCCATCCGGGCCTGCTCGATCGGCACAAGTTCGTCGAGCCGGTCATTGGTCAGGACAAAGCCTCCCGGATGCTGGCCCAGATGACGGGGTGCGCCCATCAGCTGCTGCGCCAGCTCCAATGTCAGACGAAGGCGGCGGTCGGACATGTTCATGTTGAGCTCGTTGACCTGCTTTTCGCCGACGCCCTCCTTGCTCCAGCCCCAGACGCCCGCCGACAGCGCCGTGATCATGTCTTCAGGCAGGCCGAGCACCTTGCCGACATCACGGAGCGCGCCTTTGGCCCGATAGCGCGTGACGGTGGCGCAAAGGGCAGCCTTTTGCCGGCCGTAGGTCTTGTAGATCCACTGGATCACTTCTTCGCGCCGGGCATGCTCGAAATCGACGTCGATGTCGGGCGGCTCGTTGCGCTCGGCTGAAATAAAGCGCTCGAACAGTAGATCGTTTGCGGCCGGATCGATCGCCGTGATCCCAAGCACATAGCAAACGGCGGAATTGGCAGCACTCCCACGACCCTGACAGAGAATATCCTGAGATCGCGCAAAGCGGACGATGCTGTAGACCGTCAGGAAGTAGGGCGCGTAGTCGAGTTTGCGGATCAGATCGAGTTCGTGATTGAGGGTCTTCACCACGTCATCTGGAACTCCCTCGGGATAGCGATCGCGCACGCCCTCCCAGGTGAACTTCTCCAGCGACTGCTGTGCCGTCAGTCCGGGAATGATCGCTTCCTCGGGATATTGATAGGTCAGTTCGCTCAAGTCGAAGCGACAGCGGTCGACAATTTCGCGGGTCCGGGCGAGCGCCTCTGGATAGCGGTTGAACAGCCGGTGCATTTCCTCGGGCGGCTTCAAAAAACGATCGGCGTGCCGTTCGCGCAAGAAACCGGCCTGATCGATGGTGGTGCGATGGCGAATGCAGGTGACGACATCCTGCAATTGCCGCCTGCCCGGCTCGTGAAACAGCACGTCGTTGGTGACGACGGGCCGGACCTTTTGCCGGATTGCCAGCAAGTTGAGGTCGTGAAGGCGTAGCTGGTCGTTCGGCCGCCGGCGCAGCGTCAGTGCCAGATAGGCGCGCTCGTCAAAAATCTCCCTCATCTTGCGCAGCTGGATCGCGCACTTATCGTCGGCTTCGTCGGGGATCAGGACGGCGAGCAGGCCCTCTGCATAGAGGGAGACATCCGACAGATCGAGGATGCAGTGCCCCTTGCCGCCCCGCTCCTTGCCGAGGGACAGAAGCCGGCACAGCCTCGAATAGGCAGCCCGGTCCATCGGATAGACCAGCATCGACATGCCATCTGACAAATCGAGCCTGCAGCCGACGACCAGTCGGATGCCCGTTTCCTTGGCCGCCTCCCAGGCGCGCACGACCCCGGCAAGGCTGTTGCGATCGACAATGCCAAGTGCCTCAATGCCGAGTGCCTTGGCGGTGGCAAACAGTTCATCGCAGCCCGACGCACCGCGCAGGAAGGAAAAATGGCTGGTGACCTGGAGCTCGGCGTAGCGCATCAGCCATAGATCCCGTGCAGAAACCACTTGGCCGTCCCCGTCGCGGGATCCACACCGTCGCCGGAGCGATAGACCCAGAAGCGATTGCCGTCCTCATCCTCGACGGAATAGTAGTCCCTGACCGCATCCATCTCGGAGGAACGAACCCACCACTCGCCGAATATCCGTTCCGGCCCGTCACCACGCTTGATGCGCCGGCGTTTGCCGCGCCACGTCATGGACGCCGGCGGGTGGTCGGGTGTGAGCGCGATCACGTCTATCCGTTCCGGGCGCGCCAGCACCCGGCTTGGCCGCGGCCAGCGGGTCGGCCAGACCTCACCGAGCTTTGCGGCAATGGGGGAGACGCGCCCGACATTGCGCTCGGGAACGTCGCTTTCGACAGGCGCCAGCCGGTACATCCGCTGACCGCGATTTCCAAAACTGTCGAGCAGTGGCGTGACGTCGACGACGGTTTCTTCGATAAGGGAGGAGATTGACTGCTTTTCTTCGAAAGGCTCAGTCATCGTCGCGGCAAGAGATAGTTTCTCGATACCGAAACCGGGATCGATCTTCTCGATGCTGGAACAGAGAAGCTTTGTCAGATGGGAAATGTCGCGCACCGGCTTTGCCGTGCCGGCACGCAGCGACTGCAGGGTGTTGTCGACGCGATAGATAATCAGGTCAGCGCGGCGAACACCCTGCCCGCGCGTCTCCAATCCGGCGCAGAGTTCAACGACCAGCTTGCCGATATATTTGGCGATGGTCTCGGCAGCCCCGATCGGTTCGGAAAACGAACGCGCCACTTCGATCAGGTCCGCGGTACGAATGGGGTCGATGGGTTCGGCAAGGCGCCCGAACATCTGATCGAGCCTGCGACCAACTTCCGGCCCGAAACGCAGTGCCAAAGGCGCTCGCGGCGTTGCCGACAATTCGCCCACGGTCCGAAACCCAAGCACTGTCAGCCCGCTGACGACGTCGGGCGGCAGGCGAAGGCTGGAAATCGGCAGATTGACGATGGCTTTGGCTGTGTCGCCAACCGGGACGATGGTCACCTCCCGCGGCATAGCGCGGGCAATCGCATGAGCACTGCCCCAGGTATCGGCGATAGCCCCACGTGCTTGAAGACCGCGGCCTCTCAAAGCGTTGACAAGGCCGGTCAGCATCGGCACCTCGCCGCCGCGCAGATGGTCGGCGCCCTCGGTGTCCATGATAATGCCGTCGGGACTGTCAGTTGCCACGATCGGCGTATATTGGCGCAGCATCCACAGCGCCAGACGCTCAACCGCCTCGGCATCACCTTGTCGATCGGCATCGACCAGATGCAGGCCGGATATCATCGCCTGGGCTTTGGCGGCGGGCATGCCGATGCGGACGCCGGCCTTGAAGGCCGCAGCGTCGATTGCCGCGACGGTGCGTTTCGATCCACTGCGGGAAACGACCACGACAGGTGTTTCAGCCGAAATTCCGGGATCGGCGCGCCTGATCCTGTCCGTTGATAGCGTGGGGAGAAAGACTGATACGACCCGTGGCATCGCAGGCACCTATTTCAAATTCGGCGGCTTCTCCCGCTCTTGCTCTGATCAATTCCGCCAGCCACCGCGCCCGCCCGATGCCCGGCACGGGAAGCGGCTCGGAGGGCAGGACGCTGATGCGCCACCGTGTCGTGGCGGCCGTAGGTTGACCGAAGTCTGCTGCCTCCGTTGGGCGACGCCATCGTCGAAGCGCAATCCCGATTGTACCTGAAGCTTCGGCCGCCAGCTGCAGGCGCCGCGAGGCGGTCATCGGCAGGCGGACGAGTTCGGCAACGACGGCGCCAAGCCCGCCAAAACGCAGACCCTCTTCGAAATTCGTCAGCACATCCTCTTCCCGGTCGGCCTCGACATAGATCACCCGATCATGATGCAGGCCTGCCTGTGCCAATGCCGGCGCAAACAGGTCGGGCCGTGTCAGGCACCAGAGCACGTCGCCCTTGGTGCGCGCAACGATGCCGGCGACAAACAGAGCGGCCGCTGCACCATGCACCGCATCGCCACCACCACCGGCCACCTCATGCAGGGCACCGAAAGCAAGCCCGCCGCCCGGAAGCTTTCCGTCGATCTCGGCGATTCCGAACGACAGCACCTCACCTTTCCGCGCAGCGGTGCCTTCGAGGCGCTGGATGCGCTCGCGAAGATCGGCAATGGTCGCATTGACGGCGGCGTTAAGCATAGGCTGCGGATATCTCGTCGATGCTGTTCAGGGCTTTTCAGCGGCTATCGCGACTGATATGTTCATTATTTGTTCTTATCCTCCAAATGAGTCAATGCTGATTCTGGCGGTAGACGGGGTGCGGATGACGGAACGCGACGCACAAGCAACGGGCATCCAAACCAAAACGGCCAGAGCAGACAGGCACTTATCGGGAATCACGGCATGACGGTTGCCTATCTGGAAAAACTGAACGAGCAGCAGCGGCAGGCTGTGGAACACGGCGTTGGACTGGCAGTCGGACAGGTGGCAGGACCGCTGCTGATCATCGCCGGCGCCGGATCCGGCAAGACCAATACCTTGGCTCACCGGGTCGCGCATCTGATCGTCAATGGCGCCGATCCGCGGCGAATTCTGCTGATGACGTTTTCAAGGCGGGCAGCATCAGAAATGTCGCGCCGTGTCGAGCGGATCTGCAAACAGGTGCTTGGCGCCAATTCCGGGGTGCTTACCGACGCGCTGGCTTGGTCAGGCACGTTTCACGGGATCGGGGCGCGGTTGCTGCGGATCTATGCCGAGCAGATCGGGCTCAATGTAGATTTCACCATTCATGATCGCGAGGACAGTGCCGACCTGATGAACCTTGCCCGTCACGAACTTGGATTTTCCAAGACCGAAAGCCGTTTTCCGACCAAGGGCACGTGCCTGTCGATCTATTCGCGGGCGGTCAATTCGCAAACGCCATTGAACGAGATCCTGCGCCAGCACTATCCTTGGGTGGCAAGCTGGGCAGAACAGTTGAAGCAGTTGTTCGCCGCCTATGTCGACGCCAAGCAGGCCCAGAACGTGCTCGATTACGACGATCTGCTTCTCTATTGGTCGCAGATGGTCAGCGACCCAGAGCTAGCGGACGATATCGGCAATCGCTTCGACCATGTGATGGTCGATGAATACCAGGATACCAACAGGCTGCAGGCTTCGGTGCTGATGGCACTCAAGCCCGGAGGGCGTGGCCTGACGGTCGTCGGCGACGATGCGCAGTCGATCTATTCGTTCCGGGCAGCGACAGTTCGCAACATTCTCGACTTCCCGTCCTCCTTCAGTCCAGCCGCCGATATTATCACGCTTGACCGCAACTATCGCTCGACGCAGCCGATCCTGGCTGCGGCAAACGGCGTCATCGATCTGGCGCGCGAGCGCTTCACCAAGAACCTGTGGACCGAGCGGCAATCGGTGGAGCGACCGAAACTCGTCACCGTCAAGGATGAAACCGAGCAGGCAAACTTCATCGTCGACCAGGTGCTCGCCAATCGCGAGACCGGCATGACGCTGAAGAACCAGGCCGTATTGTTCCGCACGTCCAGTCATAGCGGTCCGCTCGAGGTCGAACTCACTCGCCGCAACATCCCTTTCGTCAAGTTCGGCGGCCTTAAATTTCTCGACAGCGCTCATGTGAAGGACATGTTGGCCGTGCTGCGGTTTTCGCAAAACCCGCGCGACCGCGTCGCCGGTTTCCGGCTGCTGCAAATGCTGCCGGGGATCGGTCCAAAGACGGCTGGCAACATTCTTAATACGATCGCCGCCGATCCTGAGCCACTCCTGGCCCTTGCTGAAATCCCGCCTCCGCCCAAGACCGGCGACGACTGGACATCCTTCGTCCAGTTGCTCGCCAGCCTGCGCAAGACCGAAGATGGCTGGCCTTCGGATATCGGGCAGGCACGCCTCTGGTACGAGCCGCATCTCGACCGCATCCATGAGGATGCCGACACCCGCAAGGCCGATCTGCTGCAGCTCGAACAGATCGCCAACGGCTATCCATCGCGCGAGCGCTTTCTGACGGAATTGACGCTTGATCCGCCGGATGCCACCAGCGATCAGGCCGGGGTGCCGCTGCTCGACGAGGACTATCTGATCCTGTCGACCATTCATTCGGCAAAAGGACAGGAATGGCGCGCGGTGTTCATGCTCAACGTGGTCGAT
>NZ_DATJDJ010000156.1:0-2020 GCF_035497515.1 Pararhizobium sp.
GCGAGCCGGTGGTCACCAAAGTATCGGACGTGAAAGCCTTCTATCCGGCCGAGGATTACCATCAGGACTTCCTGACGCTCAACCCGACCTATCCCTATATCGTTCACAACGACATGCCGAAGATCGGGAACCTCAAGGCCCTCTTCCCGGCAAAGTTCAGCCCCGATCCGGTTCTGGTCGGCAAGGCGAAGGGGTAATCATCGCGTTCCGACGAGCCTACCTATGCCGCAGCACAGATGCGCAAACCCCTCCCGCGCGCCCTCGCTCCTATGGCGGGCGCGCAGCCAGGCATGGATCATCTGCGGTTCGTTCCGATAGGTAACCTCAATCCCCGCTGCCGCCAGGCGCTGCGCATAGAGCGCGGCATCGTCACGCAACGGATCGAAATGCGCCGAGGTGATATAGGCCGGCGGCAGGCCGGAAAGATCAGCCGCCTTCAACGGATGAGCAACGGCGTTTTCCGCCGGCGCTTTCAGGATATCGCGGTAATAGGCGACATCCGCCGTCGACAGGCCCGGTGCCTGCGCCATCTCGACATAGGATCCCGACACGAGATCGCCGCCCAATCCGGGATAGATCAGCACCTGTCCGACAATGCCGGCAAGCCCTTCGGTCCTGGCCTTCAGCGCCAGGCCTGCTGCCAGATTGCCGCCGGCACTGTCGCCGACAACCACCAGCGGCCGTCCATCGGCAAGCAGCCATTGCAGTACCTCGAAGCAATCTTCGAAGGCCGCCGGCCAGACATGTTCCGGCGCCAGCCGGTAATCGACGGAAACGAGCTCCGCCCTAGCGACATGCGCAATTTCGGCGCAGATCGCATCATGGCTTTGCAGCGATCCGACGACGAAACCACCGCCATGGATATAGAAAATCCGCGTCTGCGTCGCGATCTCGGCAGGCCGGTAACGGCGCACCGGAATACGTTCGGCCACGAGTTGATCCTCCCGCGTCAACCCTTCCGGCGACGGCGCATCGAACTCGGCGCACAGCGCATCATACCACGCGCGCTGCTGCTGAATGGAGGCATCCACCGCATCCGCCGGATAGAAATCCTCGCAACGCCTGTGGAAGGCGAGGATGCCGGGTTCGTTGGGGAAAGGCGGTTTGGTTGTCATGTCTGGGCCATCATTCTTCGAAAATTCAGCATAGCGGAAACTCAGGCCGCCTCTGTTCTCGATCCGACAAATTCCCGAGATTTTCGAATATGACAATGTGGTGCGGCCATGTTACCTTTGTCGCATGCGAACAGGAAAATCCATTACCGTCACACTTGGCGAGCAGCAGGCGCTGCTGGATGCCCGACTGCAAGCCGGCACCTATGAGGACGCAAGTCAAGTGGTGCGCGCAGGCCTGCGCGCGCTTGATCGCGAGGAAACGGCCGTGAACAAAACCATGCGCGCCAAAATTCATGAAGCGATCAGCGATCCTCATCCCGACATTCCGGCCGCCGAGGTTTTTGCACGGCTTCGCTCCATTCATCTTGAAAGCCGGTAAGCTTGGCAAATGTCGTCTTCCGACCAGCAGCGGAAAACGACCTTGCGGAAATCTATCGCTATATCGCTGAGAACAGCGGTCTTGAACGAGCCGGCGCCTATCTCGATCGCATAGAGAAGGCCTGCATGGCACTTTCCAACTTCCCTCTTCGCGGCACGCAGCGCAATGACCTTTATCCCGGCCTGCGGATCACCGGTTTCGAGCACCGCGCGTCGATTGCATTCACGGTGGAGCAAGATACCGTTCGCATATTGCGCATTTTCTATGGTGGCAGGGATTTCCCGGAGGACTGGACGGACGGATGATCGGTGCTATCGCTGACCTCCTGCACACCTCTTGCCATTCCCCCCTCCTGCCGTGTTAGCTGAGACATGGCCTTCACCCTCCGTCAACTCCAGTATTTCATCGCCGTCGCCGAACAGGGCAGCGTCACCCGGGCGGCGCAGAATCTGTCGATCTCGCAATCCTCGATCACCGAAGCGGTGAAGGAACTGGAGACCGATCTCGGCGTCGAACTGTTCGAGCG
>NZ_DATJDJ010000157.1:0-15240 GCF_035497515.1 Pararhizobium sp.
GCGAAAGGATCAAGCGACAGACCATCGAGCATCGGCGCTTGCAACACCGCAAGCTCGCCGCCTAAAACTAAACCCCAGGCGAGGCCCACACTCCGCTAATCTACGCCCCGAGTTGTGCCGAATGTTCTGACGACGGACACCAGGCCCGCGGTTTTCTCCAAATTCCTTTGGAGGTGCGCTGCCGGAGTTCACCGGCTCCCCAATTTGCCCGTTTGAAACGTCTGCCGACAAGAACTTCGGCATAGCAGCGGTCACAGGCGGGGCTTACACGCGTGCAGCCCATCCAGGGATTGAAGGTGTGGTCAGTCCACTCGATCGATGAATTTTCTGCCATCTTACAGCTCCATATTGAACGACCCGTCTCGGGGATTTGAACGGGAGCCGCAGGTAGATAGGCACGTTTTTGAGCTTGTCGCGTGGCAAAAGTGTTGCAAATTATGTCCGCGTTTGGACCATGATGGTCAAACGCCAACACCTTGCCCCAGCTGAGTTAGCTGGTTCGATGCAAGGTTTTTGGGAGCCGGGGGCACGCGAGCAGGGGCGATGACCGAAGAGCAACGCGAAAAGGCTCGAGCGCGCTGGAGGCGAAACAAGGCAAATGAGCGAAAGCGGAATGCTCGTCCCGGACCCCCAGATGTGCCGGTCGACCTACTTGATCAGGTAATCACGGAACGAAATCGTCGCGCCAAAGGTGATGGATGGTGGAGCTGGCACTGGGAGCACAACGAGAATGGGATGGGTATTGGTTTTGTCGCCGATGTCTGGGCGGCGGTGACCTTGCTGGAGTGGCAGCTTGGCAAGGGCAAGGCGAAGCCAGCCAAGATCGCCAAATGGCTAAGCGATCACGGATGCGAACATCGTTATTCGCAAACCTCTCTCCGCATCATGATTTATCGCGCTCGGAACCGCATCATACAGATGGAAAGTCCGCCGCCCTGGCCGTCCCGGCGGCTTCCTAGATGGCCATCATTTGACATTGGCCGGTGGCCCAGACCGGAGGCGTAATCACATAATTATTGGCCGATCGACGTCGGGTAGAGATATGTCAGCAGATTTGGACTGCCGAAGACCTCACCGTTCCACCCACGGCACAGAAGTGCGCTCAATGATCATCGTGCCCGAATATGGCTGGCAGAGTGATATGGCTTCGTCCGGTGTGCCGTCGGTCCAGCGGGCATGGTCTGCGGGGTGCAGAACCACAGGCATACGATCATGGATTGCCGCAGTTTGTGTGTTCGGGTTGCTAGTCACCATCGAATAGACCGGGCCCCATTCCTGACTGTTGCGCCAGATGCCGGCGATAGCGAAGGTTTCCTCGTCAGGAACTGACAGCCAGGTGCGCGTCATACTGCCATATTCACCTTCGGCTTCAGCAAAAGCCGTCAAAGGTATGAGGCATCGGCGCTGGGTGAAACTGTCCCGCCAAAATGGGGAGTGCAGCTTGTCATCACGGGTGTTGGTGACCGTTTTGGGCTTGATCGGCTTGCCCGTCTTCCGGCTAACCTGCTGCAGAGGGAAGCCCCAGTTCATCTGGCGCACTTCGCTCTCGGCGATCACTAAGCCAGGGAAGCCGGGAAAAACCAACTCGCCTCGGTTGCCGCCCTCTGCTCGGTTGGTCACCCCGAATATGCGCGCAACCTCAGCAGTTGCCTTGGTCATACGGTAGAGGTTGCACATGAGTCGACACGCTGCGGTCACCCAATTTGCCTGTCAATCGACTTGACCTTTGTTCGTTATATGTTCCAATTGCCGCATGTTGCCCAAGCGCAAAGAATCGGTTCGGCCCAGTGTCGCAAGGATCACACGACTGGCCATCATGGTGCTTGAAGAGGCTGCCCAAGAGGCACGTTTCTATCCTGTGAAACGCTCTGCTGCGCACCGACTTGCACTAGCCTGGCTCACCTACATGGACTTCGCATCTACCATGCAGGCAGACTCGTTCTGGCGCATACTCGGGCATCAAGGTTCCTATGCCACTGGGAAAGAAGGCGATTTCCGCCGAAAGGCTGACATCGACACCTTCCTGAACAGTTGGCGGCGTCAGATGCGTTAGCCGCAGCGAGATATCCCGAGGATACGGCTGAGCGCCGAAATAGAGATAGAATTCCAGAGGCAGGGCATACCCCACGCCTTGGGCTTCAACCGGCCATTGCGCTTCGGACTCGGCAATTCTTGCGACCGATATCAGCAAGATCACCTAACTTGAATTCCGCGCAACCACATGATTATCTTGCCTTTTTCTCAAGGGGATTCCCGTGACATTCCAAGTCGTGGAAGGCAGCTTTGGTCGGGGATCAGGAAGCTATGCCAACGGGGTATTCCGGCTTCCTAAGCGCGCAGGCTGGGGAGTGGAGGAAGTCCCAGTTTCCCGTGTGGTCTCGGCCGAACTGGCAAGTGAAGAGAACGTCAGGAAGCTCTCTGGCACCTTGGGCTGGGGCGCGGTCGGCGGGTTGGCCCTAGGCCCTGTGGGATTGCTCGCCGGGCTGCTTCTGGGCGGCAAGGCAACTGTCTACGCTTTCATAGTCGTATTCGACGACGGTCGTAGCTTTCTGGCCACCGGCGATCACCAATCATGGTTGGCAATCAAAGGTGCGGCGTTGAGCGGTGGAGCCGGGGGGCTCGGTCGTGTGGATCTGTCGGTGTCGATAGACACGCATTGCGAGGATGCTGCACCAGTCGAGGCAGTAGGGCGCAGCCGTCGGCCGCCACATTCAGATGCCCGAGGCTTTGTCGAAAACGCTCTGATTGAGGCCGGATGGGATCCTTATGAATGGCCAAAAGTCGGGTTTGAACGGTTCACAATTTTTGATGCCAGCAGGGGCCGTCAGTCGCTCGTTTTAGGATATACTGCAGAAACGCTGACGGACCATTTGCTCGGGTTGATGTCCAGAAAGTTTGATGAAGTGCCCGACGCGACGATCAGACTGGTTGTGTCTAAAGCACCGGGAGGTTCGGTTGAGAAGTTGGCGAAGCAGATGGGGCTGAAACTCGCAGAGCCATCGGCACTTCGAAGTGTGCTGCCGTGACGCAGACGACCGAAGCCATCTGCAATCGACCGAAGCCACCCGACTTCCAAGCGCTCACGCTGCATGACGATGACCTCAGCAACGAACGAGGTAATCGAATGAAGGTTTTCCAGGTCAACGATCTCCAGATCGCATCACTCACGATCATCGCCGACGACATCAACCAGGCGAACCATATCTTTCTGCAGGCGATCTATGAGGGGCTGCGACACTGGCCGAAGGTGGAATATACCATCCGCGAGATGGAGCTAGTCGACGCGAAGCAGACAGCAATCGTGAAGCAGTGGGCGAGCGAACATCGACCGGGCATCGCGCATCGCTGTAACGACGGTGGTTGGGAACTGATCCCGCCGCGGGCAGAGGTGTAAGTTAGGACACGCTGCAGACACCCTTCCGCAGGGAAGGGTGTCACCTTCGCATTCACTGTCTGGTCAGCGGCGACAAAAGTGGAGCGGTGATCGCTGACTGATGCTGTCACGATTGTCAGCGTCGCCTCGACGACCGCAACGCGCCCTGATCTCAGTCATCCAACCTCCCCGACGCCGACCCCGATAGCTGACCTTTGTTCACCTAAGCGCTGTTCAACAAAAATGGGTGAAAGCGGCCTGTCCGCCTTAGAGCGGAGGCGATGCCTTACCGGCCGTTCGTTCACCCATGATCGGATGGCAGCTACCCAATTACAGCGAATCGTCGTTTGCCACGATTCAAGTTTTTTGTTACGCATTGGGAAACAGCTTTAGGGAGCCGTGTGGATATCACTTTCTCGAAAGCTGAGATCCGAGACCTCTGCTGCTGCCGCAGCAGGCTAATCAAGCAATTTGGAACGGATCTCGGCAAAAAGATCTGCAGCCGGCTGTCGCTGCTGGCCGCCGTCTCGAACCTGTCGGACATCCCTTCGGCGCCACCGATAAGCCTGACGGCGGTCGATGGCGTCGACATGTATTCGGTCGCGCTCGGCGTCGAGCTGCGCCTTCTGTTCAAGGTGGTCGTGCCGCATCGCGCGAGTGCGAAGCCGAATCCCGTCGTTCAGCAGATCGAGATCATCGGGCCGGAGCCCGTTCCCGCGGCCAAGGGAAGAAGGACATGAGCATCAACCAGCAGTTAGGCTACACGCCAGATCACGCATCACCACCAGGCGACCTCATACAGGAGTATCTCGACCACCTCGGCATTTCCGCGCGCGAGCTGGCGCGCAGATGCGGACGCTCCGGCAAGCTGATGGCGGAGATCGCCGCGGGCAAGGCGCCGATCGAGCCGGAGACCGCGCTCCAGCTGGAGCGCGTTCTGGACCTTCCCGCGTCGGTTTGGATCGCGATGGAAGCCGCCTACCAGCTTCACAAGGCGCGCGAGGCAGAGACGGAAGCGCTAGAGAACTCCTACGAGTGGGCGACCAGGTTCCCGCTCAAGGAACTCGCAGAGCGCAAGCTGCTGACTCGACAGAGCGGTAAATCGGAGCAGGTCCGGGAGCTGCTGCGGTTCTTCGGCGTCGGCAGCGTCAAGGCTTGCGACGAACGGTTGGGCGACCTGCTCGCCGTCGACTTCCGCACATCGACCACGTTCAAGAACGACAACCTGGCGCTGTCCGCGTGGATCCGCATCGGTGAGCTGCGGGCTGCAAGTATCGAGACGGCCGACTACGATCGGGACGCGTTCTTGGCCGCGTTGCGCGAGATCCGAGAGCTGACGCTGATTCCCATCAACGACGCGCTGCCGGAGTTGGAGCGGAAGTGCGCCGCCGCGGGCGTCGCCTTCGTGCTCGAGAAGCCCCTTCCGAAGATCCGGGTCAGCGGGATCTCGCGCTGGCTGTCGCCGCGCAAGGCGCTCATACAACAGAGCCTCCGCCACAAGTCAGACGACCACTTCTGGTTCACGTTCTTCCACGAATGCGCGCACATCCTGCTGCACAGCAGGAAGGAGATCTTCATCGACATGGCCAAGGGGCCCGGCAGCGCCGATCCCAAGCAGGAGGCTGAGGCGAACGTTTGGGCCGCCGACTTCCTCGTCCCGACGGCGGCGATGCGTTCGTTCGTGCTGACCTTCGCTGGCGGGGAAGATGAGGTCAGGCGGTTCGCCAAGAAGCAGAAGATCGCCCCGGGCATCGTGGTCGGCCAGCTGCAGCACAACGAGGTGATCGGATTCGCCGCGCTGAACAACCTAAAGGTCTACTACCAGTGGACGGACGAATGACTGTGTAACGCGTTGAGCGGCGTATCCTCGGAAAAAAATGTAACGCAATACGTAACACCATCTTGACCGGGTTAAGGTCGGGCCTGTATTTCCGTATCCAACGGCAGCGACTCCGCGCCGGGCAAGGAGACATGGTGATGACGGACCTTCGAGTTGATGATGACGCCGACGACCCTGGCGAGCGCTCGCCCCACGGTTTCGAGGTGGCGATTTCCGACGATACCTTCTCGTTCAAGAACCATCGGTTCGAGGACGCGCTGGTCACTGCGGCGCAGGTCGCTGAGGCGGTCGGCGCGCACCCGGTGACGCAGTTCAAGATCATGCAGCAGTTGAAGTCGGGCGAGATCGAGACGAAGCGGCCGACCGAGACCACCGACCTGCGCGAGGCGGGGATTGAGCGCATGTTCGTCATCCGCGGCGACCGCACCTTCGGCTTCACGGTCGACGGGCTGTCGCTCGAATGGCCCAAGCCGATCACCGGCGCGCACCTGCGCATCCTCGCGCGCGCCGGTGATCACCAGAATCTCGTGCGGGTCACCGCCGACGGGTTCAAGGTGGTAGGCGATAACGACCTGGTGTCGTTCAAGGACCCGGAGACCGAGGAGTTCCGACTGGTCGACCGCAAGACCACGGTAACGATCTTCTACCGCGAAGAGCCGTTCGAGGTGGAGCGCCGCCGGTGGACGACCGAGCAGCTCATCGACCTGTTCAAGGTGAAGGCGGGCTACAAGCTCGACATCATCAAGCCCGACGGCGAGTTCAAGGAGATGAAGCCCGGCGAGTCGATTGAGGTTCGCGAGGGCATGGAGTTCACGTCGCACGTCCCGTCGGGGCAGTCCTCGTGACCGACCAGGCCGCTGAGGTCGCTCGGCTTCGGGCGCTCTGCCCCGGGGCCGAGCTGCTTCAGGACGGCAATTCGCCCGTTGTCTTCCTGCCATCCCTCAAGGTCTGGTCGGGCGGCGTGCAGCACACCGTCGATGCGCTGCTGAGCCCGCGCGGCCACCACACCTATGAGACCCGGCTCTTCTTCTCGGTGCGGCTGCCGCCCGGCCTCAACTGGCAGATGTATACGCTGCTGGCTCGCACTTGGCATGCAGTGTCGTGGCGCGGCATCAGCGCTGCGCAGCCGTGGCTCGACATTCTGGCCAGTCATCTGGAGGTGGTGAAATGAGGATCGCCGTCCGCATCCCCTCGTCGACGTTGGCGACCATGCGCGCCGATCTCGCTCGGCCGCACCCTTATGCATGGGAGCGCGTGGGGTTCATGGCTGCTGCCGCGACGTCTTCCCCCGGCGAACTGCTGTTGCTGGTGCGCGGGTATCTTCCCGTCGCTGACGACGATTATGTCGCCGCGCCCGGCGTCGGTGCCGAGATCGGGTCCGAGGCGTTCCGCAAGGCGCTGCAGTGGGCTTATCGGCCCAAGTCAGCTCTGCTGCACGTCCACACCCACCATGGCGCAGGCAAGCCCGGCTTCAGCGGTGTCGATCTGCGCAGCGGTGGCAAGTTCGTGCCCAGCTTCTTCACCACCGTGCCGAGGATGCCGCAGGGCATGATCGTGCTGAGCGATGACTCGGCGACGGGCCTCGTCTGGCTCGCCGAGGACGGCAAGCCTGCGCCCATCGCGGCGTTTACCCAGATTGGCAGCCGTTATAGACGCGATTGGAGTGCGTCATGAGCTGGCTGAGCAGACAGAGCTTCCTTGGCGCCGACAGTGATGAGCGACTCGCCGGCCTCATGGTCGCCATCGGTGGGCTGGGCGGCGGCGGCTCGCACGTGGCCCAGCAGCTCGCGCACGTCGGTGTGGGCGGGTTCGTCCTCATCGACGACGACCGCATCGACGAGACGAACCTAAACCGTTTGGTGGGCGGCACCCGGCAGGATGTGATCGACGGCACGCTCAAGGTGGACATCGCGGCGAGGGTGATCCGCGCGATCAACCCCGAAGCGCGCGTCACCGTTGTGCCAAGGAAGTGGCAAGACGCGCTCGATGATATTCGGGGCGTGGACGCAGTCTTCGGCTGCGTCGACAGCGTGCGAGCTAAGGATGAGCTTGAGACTTTTTCTCGGCGACTTCTCATCCCCTACGTCGATCAGGGCATGGACGTTCATGAGATCGAAGGCGGGTTCCTGATCGCCGGCCAGGTGGTGCTGTCGATGCCTGGCGGCCCCTGCCTACGTTGCCTCGGTGTCGTCACCGACGAGGCATTGGACGAGGAGGCGCGTAACTATGGTGCCGCCGGGGGCAAGCCTCAGGTGGTCTGGCCGAACGGCGTGCTGGCCTCGACCGCCGTCGGCCTATTCCTTCAGACGATGACGCCGTGGCACGTGTCGCAGCACATCGGTGAATGCCTCGAATACGACGGCAACCTGCATACCATGCAGCCGTCGGACCGGATGCGCCGCCGCCGCGATCGCCCATGCGCCCATAAAGCGCTGGCTGATTTGGGCGACCCTATGTTCGATGTCCGCCAAATTGTCACCGCCGCGAAGGCATCAGTCACGGTGCAACCTTCCGAGGCCTTGGTTCCCGAGCGTCGATGGTGGACGCGTTTTTTCCGCATGAGATCGCAATAGCGTCATGGCGGCATTTCTTTCGGCTGCGACCACTTTGCATGGCATCGATCCGTGTAGCGGTCAGTCCGCAATCGGCCAAGATCAGCCTACGGAGCGCAGCTGTGAGCTCCTCATTTGCGTATACCCTCGCGAGACAATCGTATGAGACATCATCGAACACCATAACCGTCTCTTTAGGGTTGTAAAACATTTCTGAGACACTACGTCGTCAACCTCTAGAACCTAATGAGACAGGATGTAAAAGTGCTAGTAGGTTACGCGCGCGTCAGCTCCGTTGGCCAGTCCCTTGATGTGCAACTCGACGCGCTGTCAGCGGCGGGGTGCGAAAAGATATTCTCGGAGAAGCAGAGCGGCACGAGCATTGCGAAGAGGAGCGAACTCGCCGAGGCCATCAGCTATGTCAGGGACGGCGACACCCTGGTCGTGACCCGCCTCGATCGGCTGGCTCGTTCAGCGGTAGACCTTCACTCGATCGTAAAGCAGCTGTCCGACAAGGGGGTTGGGTTTCAATGCATCCAGCAGTCACAGATGGATACCACTACCAGCACCGGGAAGCTGCTCCTGGGCGTCCTCGCATCCATCGCAGAGTTCGAAGCAGACATCCGGCGTGAACGCCAGCGCGAGGGCATAGAGCGTGCGAAGGAAGCGGGCGTTTACAAGGGGCGCAAGCCATCCGTGGACGTGGTCGCCGTGCGCAAGCTTCACGCACAGGGGCTCGGTGGGACTGCGATAGCAAAGCGGCTTGGGATTGGCCGGGCGAGTGTCTATCGGGCGATCAGTAGGGAGTAAATGTCGGGTGCTCGTCAAGGACGAAGTCCTACCCCGGCCCTTTGATACCCATCTGGGTGCCGCCTCTTTGCGCCCCCCTAAATCTCTTGCGCCTTGCAGAATTCACTGACTCTCAAATCGCGAAGACGCACAGCCAAAAACGCCAAATTAAATTTGGACTTGCAGATTTTCGGACCCGTCCACCACTTGAGCCAACCTGGCGGTCTTGCTCGGCTTTTTGCCGATTTCCCTTTAGAAAAACGGCCCAAATCCAGACTGGCAATTGGTTGTTTAGACAACCAATTGCCAGTAACGGAACTTAGGTATCATACGCCTACCTGCGGTGGCCTCGCCGAACGGCAATGGTTGAGCTGCAAGTCGCTCGGCCCACTTGAAGTTAGAACCCGAAGCTCACGCCGACTGTGACGATAGATCCGGTTCCGCCGCCGAACTCACCCTGATACCCGGCAAACAGGCGTGCCGAGGGCGACAGGTCGAAATCGAAGCCCGCGCCGGCTGTAATCACTGTATCCTTTCGGGTAGCGCCAGGAACGAGAAAACCTGACGCTGTTCCTGCAAAGCCGGCACTGGCCCACGAGACATCGCCTTCGAGCTGCTCACGCACGCCCAGTTGCGCCCATGGATGGAATGTCGCCTCATCCCGCTGCCCGCCCAGCAGCCTGATGCCGCCATCGATGAAGGTCGCCTTGTGCCTTGCCGCATCGACATCCAGCGAGAAAGCATCGCTGCCGCTTTCCTGCGCGTCGCCGCGCTTCGTCGAAATGTGGGTCAAGCCGACCTCGGGCCGCAATGCCCAATCGCTCGAAAGCGAAAAATCGTAGCCGGCCGACGCATCGAGAACGAGACTGCGAAGGCGATAGTCGGAGGACACAGTCGCGTTGCCCGGCACGGCCCGCAGGGTGTCCGCCTTGCCCCAGTCGTATGCGACAAGCGCCGAAAGCTGGAAGCCGCCGGCCGAAACGTGGCCGGTGATGCCCGCGGAAAGCCCGTCGGCGTCAGTCCGGGCGCCGAGCGAAGCGATCTTCTGCTCGCTATCGAGATAGCCGACGAAGCCCGCCACCGAAGCGCGCTCGTTCCCGAAACCGATACCGCCAAGGACGCCGTAGGTTTCGTTCCTGGCACGCGAGACGCCGGTGGATCCATCGGCCTTGAGAGTTCTCCAATCGCCAAACCCGTTTGCGAAGGTAAATGGCCGCGCGTCGGCCCCATGCGGAGCGCCAGCGCCGGCGCGGAAGGATTTTCCGAGGCTCAGGCCACGTTCGGTTCCGAGTTGTCCGGCAGATGCATAAGCTTCCGGCCCGATCAACGCGAAGGCGGAGGCACTGGCATACCCATCGCCATCGAGCAGGTCGGGAACTGCGTCGAGTAGCGCTGCCGAGGCGTCGCCCGCGATCAGGACCTCGTTGACGTAATCGATGGCCGCGCCTGCCTGCGGAGAGACGGTGCCGTTAGCAACGAAGGTGCCCAACAGTTGCAGCCTGTCCCCATCGACCCCGTCCCGATAGGCCAGAAAACCCTGGATCGCCGATTTGTCCCAGGTCCCGATAGTGAAGGTTCCGGTGATCTCGTCCGCGACGATCAGATCGTAGGCGACGCCCGGAGTGAGGGGGCGTTCACCCACAAGATTGAGCACAGCACCCGAGCTTATCGCCAAGTCGCCATCGATGAGTAGCTGGTCGCTTTGCCCCGGCGCCGGAACGAACTCAAAGGTGGTGATCGATCCTGAAGCAAGGGAGACATCGCCAACCACATTCATGATCGCCGGAGAAGCGCCGGGCGAAAGTGTGCCGCCGCTGGCGACGACAATGTCCCCCGCGACCGTGCCAGCGCTACCAAAGGTGCCCCCGCTGTGGACTGTTACATCGCCCGTGATCATGGACTCCGCGGCTCCGATCAGCCGGCCGGAGAGAATGTCGATCGCGCCGAAGTTCGCCGTGCCGTCGATCTTCCCGGTTCCCCCTGCGATTTCGAGCTGTTCGAAATCCTCGAACCCGGCGAGATCCAGGACCTGCGGGGCTTCGCCCGAACTGCCTTCGGCGAAGGTCAGGCCAAGCAGATCGCTGCCCTCGCCCCCGGTAGCGGTTCCGCCGATCGACCAATTGCCGCTGAGCAGCAACTCGTCGTCGCCCTCTCCCAGATCGATATCGCCGGTCACGGTCCCGGTGTTCTCGAGCGTGTCATTGCCGCCTGCGGCGAAGATCGAGCCATCGATCGTTCCGTCATTCGACATCTCGTCGTCGCCGCCAGTCGGATTTACCGCCGCAGTGGTGCGCAGCGCGAACAGGTCCGCAGGCTGCTGCTGGTTACCGTCAAGATAGATGTCGCCGTTGATCGTCCCTTGATTGTCGACCTGGTCGTCGCCGGTTCCAGAGGCGACATCGCCGTTTATTGTCGCAGTGGGCGTATTGGCGAACTGGTTGTTGCCGTCTCCGAGATCGACGTTGCCGTTGACGGTGCCCTGGTTGTCGATTTGATCATCGCCCGTCGACGCCTGCACGTTGCCGTTGATCGTGGCGGAAGGCGCGTTGACGAATGCGTTGTTGCCGGTTCCCAGGTCGACAGTTCCGTTGACCGTCCCGGTGTTGTTGATCGCGTCGTCGCCTTCACCGAGATCGACATCGCCATTGACGGTGCCTGTCTGGTTGAAATTGTCGTCGCCGCCGCCAAGCCCGATGTTGCCCTCGAACGTGCCCTGGTTGTTGAACTCGTCCCCGCCGTCTGTCCCCTCGACGATAACGGAGCCAGTGCCCGTGGTGGTCAGCACTTCGAAGTTCACCAGCTGATCGTAGATGTTGGTGGTCAGCGGGCCGCCGCCATTGCCCAGGTCGAGCACGAAGGTGTCGTTGCCCGCCCCGCCGTCTGCCGTGCCGGTGAAAACGGCATCCACGCCTTCGATGAAGGTGTCATTGCCGTCGCCCAGCTCGAGATTGCCGTTGAGCGTCCCGTAATTCGCGAAAGTATCATCCATCGCGCCGAGCGCGATGCTGCCGTTGACCGTGCCCTCGTTGGTGAGGTTCTGGGCCAGCGGAGCATCGCCCAGGAAGGCGTAATCGCCGGACGCATTGAAAGTGCTGCCTCCTGCGAGGGTGATCGTGCCGGTCGCGAGCTGGACCGCGTCGTGCGCGGTGCCGTCGCTGGTGATGGTCCCGGTGCCGCCGAGCGCGATATATTCGAAGCCGCTGACCGAAACCGCGAAGGCTTCCTCGAGCGAACCGCCGTCGTTCACCGCGAAGATAAGATTGTCGCCAGCGCCGGCGCCGCCGTCGACCGTGCCGCCAAAGCGCGTTCCCGCACCCGCCAGCGGGGTCACCAGAATATCGACATTGCCGCCGCCCATGGTGATGTCGCCATCGACATGGCCGGTGACCTGCAACCAGTCCTTGCCGTCACCCATGTCGATATTTCCGGTGACCGTGCCGCTCTGGATGAAAGTGTCCGCGCCGGTTCCGGTCCAGATATTGCCGGTGATCGCGCCGTTGTTGGTCAGGCTGTCGTCGCCCTGGCGCAGCGCGATGCCGCCCTCGATCACCCCGGTGGCACCGTTGGTGACCTGGTCGACGCTGTTGAACGTGTCGATCCCGCCTCCGAACACGCCTTCGAAGTCGGCGCCCTCCGCTCCAAGCGGAATAACCGTCGTTCCCTCGGGAGTGACCAAAGTGTTGCCCGGAGCTCCCCGGATCGTGCCATCGTTCACGATTGTCGCGCTGTCCGCGACCACTACGATCGCCACCCCGCCGGCATTAGGCGCCGGGTTCGCAACCGGCTGAGGCCCGCCGGGCGTGCCGATATGGGGCGCTCCGCGTGCATCAATCAGTGCGCCCGCTTCATTGGTGATCGAGACGGCGCCGGATCCTTCCGCGTCTACATTCACGATCAGTCCGGTGCTGAACGCCAGCCCGATCTGGTTCGGCTGGAGGCCCAAATTGGGGGGCGTGGTAATGTAGCTGCCACCGGACGAGATGATCGAACCGCTGTTTACAATCGAGACGCTGGCGTCCGCGCTGTCGGCACCTGCCACGCCGCTGTCGATGTTGCCGGCCTCAATGTCGAACGTCACTGCGCCGCCGGCGTAATCGGCGTTGCTGATTGTCCCGCTGTTTTCGAAAGTGAGCGTGGAATCGAGGATCGTCTCCTGTGACAGGAAGAAGGCGTCCTCAGCCTCGCTGATCACCGTATAACCCGGACGGGCTTCGGCTTCGATTGTATCGCTATTTACCACCGAGACGAGACTGGCCTCGGCGTCCACCGCGACCGTCCCCGATATCATTCCGCTGTTGTTGAAGCTGAACGTATCGCCGTTGTGGGTATCCGTCCCGCCCGGCGTATCCGCCCAGTCATAGGCTGCCAATTCTACCGCTGCTGCATAGGGGTCGTTCGGATCGCGCGAAATTTCGCCAGTATTGGTGAAGGTGAAGGCGCGGGTCTGGCTCTCTACCTCGATGCCGCCCTCGATGATGCCGCTGTTGCCGATGCTCACGCTATCGGACACCACGTCCTCGCGCATTGCCGGATCGATCGCCGCCGCGAAGCCGCCGAGCTCGACCGTGACTGCGCGGTCCAGCTCGAACGGATTTTCGCCGATCGCGATCGTCCCGGCATTGTCGAAGGTGAAGTCGGACGCCACGCCGGTGAAGGCGATCCCGCCCGCGATCAGCGCGCCGTCGGAGTTCTCGACCGTGACCTTGGCCGGCTGAGACGTGTCGATCGCGCTCTGCAGGCGCACCGCAGCATCGAGCCCGTCGAAGAATTCTCCGGTCATCGCCGCGTTGGCCGGCCGCGCGCCAGCGTCGCCCATCGTGATCGAGCCGGTGTTGCGGAACAGGAAATCCTCGTCAGCGGAGGTGAAGATCGCGGTCCCGGCGCTGTTGCTGGCGAGGTAGATTTGGCCGTTGTTGACGAAGCTCGCGGCGGCGAGGGTGACGTCGCCGTTGATCGTCCCTTCATTGGTGAAGCTGTGCAGCGCGCTCCCGTAAGTCTGCGCATAGAAGCTGTTCGGCTGGCCGAGCGGAATCTGGTTGCGCCGGTAGAGCTGGAGCTGGGGCGAGACATAGAACACCGCCGCCGGATTGACCGTGACCCCCGGCGGATAGAGGCCGGTAGTGTCGAGCGGATCGATCGTGCCTTCATTGACGACATTGCCGTCACCCATCAGCGCGATGGTGCTGCCGCTGCCGGTAAGGATGACGGTGGTGTCGTCGCCGAGGACCTCGTAGCCCTCGACCTCGAAGCTCGCGGGGAGGACATAGTCGCCAAGCTCGACCGTCTGGTCGCTCGCATAGCTCTTCGCATAGACGTCGATCCCGGCGCCGGCGCTGATCGTCCCGGTCACGCCGTCATCGGCGCCGCGCTGGACGAACACCGCGGTGGTATAGCCGTTGGCCGAACCGAGCTGGAGATTGCCGTTAAGCGTGCCGCCGTCAGAGATGTAACGGACCAGGTTGCCGCTGAATATCGACGGCTGCGCCGGCCCGTCGGTGAAGATCACGTCGCCGTCGATTGTCCCGGCATTGCTGACGATGAAGCCGAGCTGCTGGCTGCCCTGGATGGCGGTCCCGCCATCGCCGTCGATGAGCCCGCCGGTCTGGTTGGTAACGCTGAGCAGGGTCGACCCGCCCTGCGATATCGCGGGCGTGCCGGTGATCGTGCCGCTGTTGGTGACGATGGTGGCGGTTCCTGTGGTGCCGGCGATCGGGCCGGAAGTGCCGCTATTGACGATCGGACAAACCGGTTCAGGCGATCCGTTTCCGCACAGCGATTGTGCGAGCGCCGTATCCGATGCCCCCAATGCCAGGATACTAGCACCCAGCGCCAGCGTGCGGCGCATGCGGCGGTTCGGATTAACTTTCGACATAAGTCCCCCATTCCAAATCTATCTGGCTCTAGTCGCCGGGAAGCGGCGCCAGGGGGATAGCCATTTGTAGGGTATAGGTTTTAGCGCCGCTTGCAGCGCGCCGCGGCCTTTACCTAAGGTGAGCGGAGCGGCGAGAGGGGGGAGCTGAAATTGAATCGCAGAGACCGATTTTCTCCCATCTTCCAGCGCATGCTCGACGAGCCGGACAAATCGCTCGACACAATTCGGGCGAATCCCGAAGCCTACGAACGGCACGTGCTTGAACGGGAAGGCGACTGGCATCAGGCGAACGCACTTGTGCCGAACCGCGAAGTCCTTGGATTTCTCTTGTTCGACGCCAAGGGCGAGCCCGTATCTGTGGACACGCAGGACTGGGTTCCCCGCTTTCCTCACTTCGACGCGCTCAAAGCGCATGCCGACCCTCGAAGCAGCGATGGTCGGTTGCTTCAAGTTCCCGCACCGAGCGGCGGTTCGTTGTTCGGACTTTGGGCTCCGCACGCAGAGACGATCAACTGGAATTTGCCCGCAAGCCTGCGCGTGATAGCGGGCCAGACCGCAGGCTGTCGTATCGTCCTGTTCGCCGAGGGCGGCGGCCGCCCGATCGAGCATGCGGTGGCCTGCTTCGGCCTGACACCCCTCCAGCAACGAGTGATCGCTGCCGTCGTCAGATTCGGCAGCCTGCGCGCTGCGGCCACGAACTTGAAGCTCTCTTACGCAACGGTCCGCGAGACGATGGCCAGCGCCACCAAGAGAATGAATCTCCCGAACACTCCAGCCGTCGTTCGCAGTATCGTCCAGGCGGGCTTTGGGATCA
>NZ_DATJDJ010000158.1:0-1523 GCF_035497515.1 Pararhizobium sp.
TGTCCGTCGTCAGAACATTTGGCGCAACTCGCGGCGTAAATTAGCGGAGTGCGGGCCTCGTCTGGGAGTTGATGTTAGGCGGCGAGCTTGCGGTGCTGCAAGCGCCGATGTTCGATGGTCTGTCGCTTGATCTTTCTTCGTCGTTCGATGATGGCTGAGGCCCTGCCGAAGTAGGCGTCGGCGGGCGTCACATTGGCCAGGCTCTCGTGGTAACGCCGGTGGTTGTAGTGCTCGACGAAGGCCTCGATCTGCGCCTCAAGGTCGCCGGGCAGGAAGTAGTTTTCCAGCAGGATGCGGTTCTTCAGGGTCTTGTGCCAGCGCTCGATCTTGCCCTGGGTTTGGGGATGCATCGGGGCGCCGCGAACATGGCTCATCTTCTGAGCTTCGATATATTCAGCCAGCTCACCAGCGATGTAGCTGGGGCCGTTATCACTGAGCAGCCTGGGCTTGTGCAGCACCGTGGCGTTGTCGCAGCCGGAAGCTGCAAGCGCGAGGTCCAGCGTGTCGGTCACGTCCTCGGCCCGCATGTTGGTGCATAGTTTCCAGGCGATGATGTAGCGCGAGAAGTCGTCGAGCACGGTCGACAGGTACATCCAACCCCATCCGATGATCTTGAAGTAGGTAAAATCGGTCTGCCACATCTCGTTCGGCCGCGTGGTCTTGGTGTGGAACTGATCGGCGGCCTTGATCACGACATAGGCCGGGCTGGTGATCAGATCATGGGCCTTCAACAGGCGGTAAACCGTGGCTTCCGACACGAAGTAGCGCTTCTCGTCGGTGAAGCGCACCGCCAGTTCGCGGGGGCTCAGGTCGGTCTCTTCCAGCGCCATTTCGACGATCTGGTCCCGGATGTCGTCGCCGATGCGATTCCACACCCGGCTCGGCGCCGATGGCCGATCCTCCAGCGCCTCCGGCCCGCCCTCGAGATAGCGGTCATACCAGCGGTAGAATGTCCGACGGGCGATGCCCAGCTTGTCCAGCGTCCGCTTGGCGGGCAGGTGCGACTGCTCGACGATCCGGATGATCTCGAGCTTTTCGGATCTGGGATATCTCATTCGTCGTCGCCCCCATCCGCGATCATGCTTTTTTTCAGCAGACGGTTTTCGAGCGTCAGGTCGGCAACACATTCCTTCAGGGCGCGGGCTTCGCGGCGCAGATCCTGCACCTCGCCGGTGGTCGCCGCACGGGCAGTGTCCCCCGCCAGGCGGCGCTTGCCCGCTTCCATGAACTCCTTCGACCAGGTGTAGTACAGGCTCTGGGCGATGCCTTCCTTGCGGCACAGCTCGGCAATGCTGTCATCGCCGCGAAGGCCTTCGAGCACGATGCGGATCTTGTCCTCGGCAGAGAAGTGCCGCCGGGTCTGACGCCGGATATCCTTCACCACCTGCTCCGCAGGGGCCTTCGACGGCGATTTTGAATAGGAGGATTTGGGCTTCATCTTCGTTCCTTCGTCACTACGACGAAGCCCAAATCCTCCTTAAATCACAACCTCAAATCTGTGCCATTCGTGCTGACGGCGGACA
>NZ_DATJDJ010000159.1:0-1700 GCF_035497515.1 Pararhizobium sp.
GTTATTGGCATAACGAAAACGCTTCGCCTTGGACAGACGCACGCCGTCGATGATCGAGGCATGGTTGAGCGCGTCGGAAATGATCGCGTCCTCCTCGGAAAGCAGCGTCTCGAACAGGCCGCCATTGGCATCGAAGCAGGAAGAATAGAGGATCGTGTCCTCCATGCGCAGGAAGGACGAGATGCGCGCCTCGAGCTGCTTGTGCTCCTCCTGGGTGCCGCAGATGAAGCGCACCGAGGCCATGCCGTAGCCGTAGCGATCGAGCGCCCGCTTGCCGGCCTCCGCCAGTTCCTCATTGCCGGCAAGGCCGAGATAATTGTTGGCGCAGAAGTTCAGCACCTTTTCGCCCGAGGAAACCGTAATCTCGCCGCCCTGCTTCGAGGTGATAACACGCTCGCTCTTGTAAAGCCCCGCCGACTTCAGGCCTTCGAGTTCCGATGAAAGGTGGTTGATGAAGGCGTTGGTCATGAAGGCCGCTTTCCAAACGAGGGATCGGGTTTCGATGGAGACCTACCATATTCCTCCCCCGATGACAGCGAAAGAGAGCCGCAGGAGGCGGCGTTGACGCGATCTGCCCGGTTCCGGCGGCCCCCAGCGTGCATGAGACCGTAACGGCGGCAGACGGGAGGATAAATCGCCCCGCCCCGCCTTCAGCTTACCCTCGCTTTTCCTTCAGCTCGCGATGGCAGGCTTTGCCTGCTGATCATCGTCTTCGACCTGGCGGGAAAAATAATTGGCCAGCAGCGCACCGGAAATATTGTGCCAGACGCTGAAGATGGCGCTCGGAACGGCGGCAACCGGCGAGAAATAGGCATTGGCGAGGGCGGCGCCAAGGCCGCTGTTCTGCATGCCGACCTCGATGGCGATCGCCTTGCGCTTGGCGAGCGACAGGCCGCTGGCGCGGGCGGCGAAGTAGCCCAGCAGATAACCAAGACCATTGTGCAAAACCACCACGGCAAAGATCATCAGGCCGGACGTGGCAATCGCCGGTTTGCTCGCACCGACAACCGCCGACACGATGAGCACGATGCCGACGACGCTGACCAGCGGCAGAGCCGGAACCGCGGCCTTGACGAGGCCCGGCAAAAGCTTCTGCAGGGCAAAGCCGAGTGCCAACGGCACAAGCACGACCTTGACGATGCTGAGGAACATCGCCCAGCCGTCTACCGGCAGGTACTGGCTGGCAAACATCCAGACCAGAAACGGCGTGACCACCGGCGCTGCCAGCGTCGTGACGCTGGTGCAGGCAACCGAAAGCGCCACGTCGCCCTTGGAAAGATAGGTCATCACATTCGACGAGGTTCCGCCGGGGCAGCAGCCGACCAGGATGACGCCGGCGGCGACTTCGGGCGCCATCGGGATGATCTTCGTCAGGATGACGGCGATGAGCGGCATGATGATGAACTGCGCGAAGACGCCGATGGCGACATCAAACGGCCGGCGGGCGACCTCGCGGAAATCGCCAGCCGAGATCGTCAGGCCCATGCCGAACATGATGATGGCCAGCAGCGTGACGATATACGGCGCGATCTGCTTGAACGTATCCGGGAAGAAGAAGCCGAGAACAGCGAACAGAATGACCCAGATGGCGAATGTCTTGCCGACAAACGCCGAGAACGATGCAACAGCCTTCAAGGCGGCCTCCTCCAAAATGAACAGTACGGCGGGTTTAGCCGCCAAGCTCCGGGTGTCAAGAACGC
>NZ_DATJDJ010000160.1:0-17894 GCF_035497515.1 Pararhizobium sp.
CATCGATGTCGACGATTGCGGCCCGATGGTGCTGGATGCGCTGCTCTATATCAAGAACAAGATCGACCCGACGCTGACCCTGCGCCGCTCCTGCCGCGAGGGCATTTGCGGCTCCTGCGCCATGAATATCGACGGCACCAATACGCTGGCCTGCACCAAGGGCATGGACGACGTGAAGGGGACGGTCAAGGTCTATCCGCTGCCGCACATGCCCGTCGTCAAGGACCTGGTGCCGGACCTCACCAATTTCTACGCCCAGCATCGCTCGATCGAGCCCTGGCTGAAGACGGTCTCGCCGACCCCGGCCAAGGAATGGAAGCAGAGCCATGACGACCGCCAGAAGCTCGACGGGCTCTATGAGTGCATTCTCTGCGCCTGCTGTTCCGCCTCCTGCCCGAGCTATTGGTGGAACGGCGACCGCTATCTCGGCCCGGCCGTGCTGCTGCAGGCCTATCGCTGGCTGATCGACAGCCGGGACGAAGCCAAGGGCGAGCGACTGGACGATCTGGAAGATCCCTTCCGCCTCTATCGCTGCCATACGATCATGAACTGCGCCCAGACCTGTCCAAAGGGTCTCAACCCGGCCAAGGCGATCGGCGAAATCAAGAAGATGATGGTCGAGCGGAAGTTGTAGTTCCCCGGCACGTTGCACCACGCAGGAAACATTGGTTCGGGTTTCACCCCTCTGTCCCTTCGTGACATCTCCCCCACAAGGGGGAGGCCACCATGATCTGCCGTGGCTTCCTTGCATGGTGGGCACAGAGCCAGCGGCTAGTCTCCCTCCTCGTGGGGGAGATGCCGGCGTCGCCGACAGAGGGGGCCACGCAGGTCGAAGCCCCCCCGCTTTTTAAGAGGACGGCTCCGCCCAACAACTTTCCAGCGCAGCCCGTGCAACCGTTTCAATCGTGCCACAGTCCCAAAGAATCACGCGCATCTTGATTTTAAAGTTAGTTTTAAACTAATTCCGCCTATATTCCCCTGAACAAAGCCATAGACGCCAACAGCAGAGACGATCGGGAGCTTAGACATGCGGACAATACATGCGGTTGCGGGACTGGCCTTGGTGCTGGCAGTGGCTGGATGTCAGCGGACGTCCATGACCGATTTCGGCGGAAATCCCATGCAGCCGGCGCCCTTGCAGGCGCAGCCGGTGCCGACGGTTCAATCCAGCCAGCTTTCCGCCCCGACGGGCGATACCTCGCAGTTTCCGGCCGCACCCGTCAACGGCACGGCGGCAGTGGGTGGTGTGCAGACGCCGGCCGGCACTGAGGTCGCAGCCGCGACCAACGCGCTCGATGTCACAAAGGAATCGATGGTCGGCAACTGGCGGGTCTCGAATGCCGGCGCCTCCTGCGACATGTTCCTGACGCTCACCAATCTCGGCAGCGGTTCGCGCGGCGGTACGCGCGGTTGCGCCGGAGAACTGACGACCATGGGGTCTTGGGAAGTGGCCGGCAAGCAGGTCGTCCTGAAGGATCGCAACGGCAATCCGCTGGCCCGCCTGTTCAAGACCGCCGATTCGCGCTTTGACGGCTCGACCAATGGCGGCCAGTCGGTCAGCCTCAGCCGCTAACAGACCAGCCCGGCATCACCGCCGGGCTTTTTCCTGCCGTCGTTTCCGACACCAGACCGGTCCAGCGCGTGCCCAATCCCGAAGACAGTATTTCGCGAAAACTCGAAGCCATGATCGCGGCCGGCATGCTCAGGCGTGACTCGGCGCAGATGGGTATAGCGAGGAGGCTTGATCACCTGTCGAGCGAACTGGCCGGCAGTCGCGCGCAGCGCAAGTCGAATGCACTGGGATGGCTGTTTGCCTCGCGCAAGAACGATCATCCGCCGCTGAAGGGCCTCTATCTCTACGGCGGCGTCGGGCGCGGCAAGACCATGCTGATGGATCTGTTTTTCGAGACGGTGCCGATCGAGCGCAAGCGGCGGGCGCATTTCCATGAATTCATGGCCGACGTGCACGACCGCATCTTCAAGCATCGGCAGAAGCTGAAGAATGGCGAGACGCGCCAGGCGGACCCGATGCCGCCGGTGGCGTCCGAAATCTTCGCTGAAGCTCGGCTGCTGTGCTTCGACGAGTTTTCCGTCACCGACATTGCCGATGCGATGATCCTGTCGCGGCTGTTCAACGAACTGTTCGCCAAGGGTTGCGTGCTGGTCGCGACCTCCAATGTCGAGCCGGTCAATCTCTACCGCGAGGGCCTGAACCGCGATCTTTTCCTGCCGTTCATCGATCTCCTGAAGGCCCATGCCCACATCGTGCCGCTCGATGCCGGCACGGATTACCGACTGGCCAAGATCGAAGGCCTGCCGGTCTGGTCGGCTCCACTGGGGCCTCAGGCCGATGCGGAGCTGGACAATGCCTGGAGGCTGGCGACGGCGGGCCTTGCCGCTCATCCGGCCGAAGTCGCCTTCAAGGGGCGCAAGATCGTCGTGCCGATGGCGGCGGGCGAATGCGCGCGCTTCTCGTTTGCCGATCTTTGCGAAAAACCGCTGGGGGCGGCCGATTACCTCGCCATCCTCTCGCAGTATCGCACCGTCTTCGTCGAGCATATCCCGCATCTGAGCCCGGAACGGCGCAACGAAACCAAGCGCTTCATCATGCTGGTCGACACGATCTACGATCACGGCGCGCGTCTGTTTGCTTCGGCTGCAGCGGCCCCGATCGACCTTCTGACGGCCAGGAAGGGCACCGAAGGCTTCGAATTCGACAGGACAGTTTCACGCCTGATCGAGATGCAAAGCGCCGAATATGCCGAAAGTCATCACCGTGGATCTGCTGTTTCGTGACAGGTTGGCGACATAATTTCTTACGTTTACGTAAGAAATTTATGATCTAACCGATTGAAAACGTTCTACTCAAAACTAGTTATTGATATTTTAGATTTTGAAGGTTAATTCCTTGCGCCGTAGGTTTGCCACGGCTCGGTGTCAGGGATGCCACGTTTCAGGCCTGTCAGTTTTGGATGCTAAAGGAAGCACTTTCATGGCTCGCAACAAGATCGCACTCATTGGTTCTGGAATGATTGGTGGCACGCTGGCGCATCTTGCCGGCCTGAAGGAGCTGGGCGACATCGTTCTGTTCGATATCGCCGACGGCATCCCGCAGGGCAAGGGCCTCGATATCGCCCAGTCCTCCCCGGTTGAAGGGTTCAACGCCAACCTCACCGGCGCCAGCGACTATTCCGCCATCGAAGGCGCCGACGTCTGCATCGTCACCGCCGGCGTTGCCCGCAAGCCGGGCATGAGCCGCGACGACCTGCTCGGCATCAACCTCAAGGTCATGGAACAGGTCGGCGCCGGCATCAAGAAATATGCCCCGAACGCCTTCGTCATCTGCATCACCAATCCGCTCGACGCGATGGTCTGGGCGCTGCAGAAGTTCTCCGGCCTGCCGAAGAACATGGTCGTGGGCATGGCCGGCGTGCTCGATAGCTCACGCTTCCGCCTGTTCCTGTCCCAGGAATTCAACGTTTCCGTCCAGGACGTCACCGCCTTCGTTCTTGGCGGCCATGGCGATACGATGGTGCCGCTCGCCCGCTACTCCACCGTTGGCGGTATCCCGCTGACCGACCTCGTCAAGATGGGCTGGGTCACCAAGGAGCGTCTCGAGGAAATCATCCAGCGCACCCGTGACGGTGGCGCCGAAATCGTCGGTCTGCTCAAGACCGGTTCGGCCTATTACGCCCCGGCCGCCTCGGCGATCGAGATGGCCGATGCCTTCCTCAAGGACAAGAAGCGCGTGCTGCCCGCCGCTGCCCATCTGACGGGCCAGTATGGCGTCAAGGACATGTACGTTGGCGTTCCCACCATCATCGGTGCTGGCGGTGTCGAGCGCATCATCGAAGTCGAATTCACCAAGGCCGAGCAGGACGCCTTCGACAAGTCGGTCGCTTCGGTTGCCGGTCTCTGCGAAGCCTGCGTCGCCATCGCGCCAAGCCTCAAGTAATTGCCGCTCGGCCTTCAACAGGAAATCTCCCCATGAACATTCATGAATATCAGGCCAAGGCTCTCCTGAAGACCTTTGGCGCACCGGTCGCGGAAGGTGTCGCCATCTTCTCCGCCGACGAGGCCGAAGCGGCGGCAAAGTCGCTTCCGGGTCCGCTTTACGTCGTCAAGAGCCAGATCCATGCTGGTGGTCGCGGCAAGGGCAAGTTCAAGGAACTCGGCCCCGATGCCAAGGGCGGCGTTCGCCTGGCTTTCTCGATCGAGGAGGCCAAGGCGCATGCCAAGGAAATGATGGGCAATACGCTGGTGACCGCCCAGACGGGCGAAGCCGGCAAGCAGGTCAACCGCCTCTACATCGAGGACGGCGCCGATATCGACCGCGAACTCTATTGCTCGCTGCTGGTCGATCGCTCCGTCGGTCGCGTTGCCTTCGTCGTTTCGACGGAAGGCGGCATGGACATCGAGGCTGTCGCCCATGACACGCCGGAAAAGATCCACACCATCGCCATCGACCCGGAAGCCGGCGTCACGGCTGCCGATATCGCCGCGATCTCCAAGGCTCTCGAGCTTTCGGGTGCGGCCGCTGAAGACGCCAAGTCGCTCTTCCCGCTGCTCTACAAGGCCTTCAACGAGAAGGACATGGCGCTGCTCGAGGTCAACCCGCTGATCGTCATGAAGAACGACCATCTGCGCGTCCTCGACGCCAAGATGTCGTTCGACGGCAATGCGATCTTCCGTCACGACGACGTCAAGGCGCTGCGCGACGAGACCGAGGAAGACGCCAAGGAAATCGAAGCCTCCAAATGGGACCTCGCCTATGTCGCCCTCGACGGCAATATCGGCTGCATGGTCAACGGTGCCGGTCTCGCCATGGCGACGATGGATATCATCAAGCTCTACGGCAAGGAGCCGGCAAACTTCTGCGACGTCGGCGGTGGCGCCGGCAAGGAGAAGGTGGCTGCAGCCTTCAAGATCATCACGGCAGACCCGAAGGTGGAGGGTATCCTCGTCAACATCTTCGGCGGCATCATGAAGTGCGACGTCATCGCTGAAGGTGTTGTCGCGGCCGTTCAGGAAGTCGGCCTCAAGGTTCCGCTCGTCGTGCGCCTCGAAGGCACCAATGTCGAGCTTGGAAAGAAGATCCTGAACGAATCGGGTCTTGCGATCACGGCAGCAGACGATCTCGACGATGCAGCCAAGAAGATCGTTGCGGCGATCAACGCCTAATTTGAGGACCTGATAATGTCTATTCTCGTCAATAAGAATACCAAGGTCCTGGTTCAGGGCCTGACCGGCAAGACCGGTACGTTCCACACCGAACAGGCGCTCGCTTACTACGGTACGCAGATGGTCGGCGGCATTCATCCGAAGAAGGGTGGCGAAACCTGGACCGGATCGAAGGGCGAAAGCCTGCCGATCTTTGCAACGGTTGCCGAAGCCAAGGAACGCACAGGCGCCGATGCGTCCGTGATCTATGTTCCGCCGGCTGGCGCTGCGGACGCGATCATCGAGGCGATCGAAGCCGAGATCCCGTTCATCACCTGCATTACCGAAGGCATCCCGGTCATGGACATGGTTCGCGTCAAGGCCCGCCTTGATCGTTCCAAGTCGCGCCTGCTCGGACCGAACTGCCCGGGCATCCTGACGCCGGAAGAATGCAAGATCGGCATCATGCCGGGCTCGATCTTCCGCAAGGGTTCGGTCGGCATCGTTTCCCGTTCGGGCACGCTCACCTATGAAGCGGTGTTCCAGACGTCGAACGAAGGCCTTGGCCAGACGACGGCCGTCGGCATCGGCGGTGACCCGGTCAAGGGCACCGAATTCATCGACGTGCTCGAAATGTTCCTCGCCGACGACGAAACCAAGTCGATCATCATGATCGGCGAAATCGGCGGCGCGGCAGAAGAAGAAGCGGCACAGTTCCTCATCGACGAAGCCAAGAAGGGTCGCAAGAAGCCGATGGCCGGCTTTATCGCCGGTCGTACCGCTCCGAAGGGGCGCACGATGGGCCATGCCGGTGCTGTTGTTTCCGGCGGCAAGGGCGATGCAGAATCGAAGATCGCCGCCATGGAGCAGGCCGGCATCCGCGTTTCGCCGTCGCCGGCGCGCCTTGGCAAGACATTGGTCGAAGTCCTCAAGGGCTGAGACACCGAGACGTGATCGGGCCTGTCCTTGCGGCCGGCCCGATCGCCTCCATCTGAATGACGGTCGGGCGTTTCAAGCGCCTGAAGACGAAGGTCGACCGGGACTGAAGCCGGCAGAGTTAACAAGTCAGGAGGCGGACGGACAGGTCCGCAAAACACCATGGCAAGGCAAGAAGCCAACGAGCAATTTCAGCTGACATCGTTCCTCGACGGTGCCAATGCAGGCTATATCGATCAGCTCTATGCGCGATACGAAAACGATCCGTCGTCGGTCTCCGGCGAATGGCAGTCGTTCTTCAAGGCGCTGCAGGACCAGCCAGACGACGTGATCCGCGCTGCCAAGGGGGCCTCCTGGAAAAAGCCGAACTGGCCGATCCCCGCCAGCGGCGACCTCGTTTCCGCGCTCGACGGCGATTGGGGAACGGTGGAGAAGGTCATCGAAAAGAAGGTGCAGGCCAAGGCCGAGGAAAAGGCCGCCGCGACCGGCGTTGCGGCCACGCCCGCCGACGTCCATCAGGCGACCCGCGACAGCGTCCGCGCCATCATGCTGATCCGCGCCTACCGCGCCCGAGGGCACCTGCATGCCAAGCTCGACCCGCTGGCGATCGCCGCGCCGGTCGAGGATTATCATGAGCTGTCGCCGTCCAATTACGGTTTCAGCGACGCCGATCTGGATCGCAAGATCTTTCTCGACAACGTGCTCGGGCTTGAAGAAGCAACGCTGCGCGAGATCGTCGAAATCCTCGAGCGCACCTACTGTTCGACGCTCGGCGTCGAGTTCATGCATATCTCCGATCCGGAGATCAAGGGCTGGATTCAGGAGCGCATCGAAGGCGCCGACAAGGGCATCGACTTCACGCCGGAAGGCAAGAAGGCCATCCTGCAGAAGCTGATCGAGGCCGAGGGCTTCGAGCAGTTCATCGACGTCAAGTACAAGGGCACCAAGCGTTTCGGTCTCGACGGCGGCGAAAGCCTCATTCCGGCGCTGGAGCAGATCATCAAGCGCGGCGGCCAGGAAGGCCTGAAGGAAATCATTTTCGGCATGGCCCATCGCGGCCGGCTGAACGTGCTTACCAATGTGATGGGCAAGCCGCATCGCGCCGTGTTCCACGAGTTCAAGGGCGGTTCGGCCGCACCGGATGACGTCGAGGGTTCGGGCGACGTGAAATATCACCTGGGCGCCTCCTCGGACCGCGAGTTCGACGGCAACAAGGTGCATCTGTCGCTGACCGCCAACCCGTCTCATCTGGAAATCGTCAACCCGGTGGTCATGGGCAAGGCGCGCGCCAAGCAGGACCAGATGGCGAAGATCTTCGAGGGCGACATCATTCCGCTTTCGGAACGCGCCCAGGTCATGCCGCTTCTGCTGCATGGCGACGCCGCCTTCGCGGGTCAGGGCGTCACGGCCGAAATCCTCGGGCTTTCCGGCCTGCGTGGCCACCGCGTTGCCGGCACCGTGCATTTCATCATCAACAACCAGATCGGCTTCACCACCAATCCGGCCTTCTCGCGCTCGTCGCCCTATCCGTCCGACGTCGCCAAAATGATCGAGGCGCCGATCTTCCACGTCAACGGGGACGATCCGGAAGCGGTTGTCTACGCAGCCAAGATCGCCACCGAATTCCGGATGA
The DNA here is from genome assembly GCF_035497515.1 of Pararhizobium sp. Classification (GTDB taxonomy): domain Bacteria; phylum Pseudomonadota; class Alphaproteobacteria; order Rhizobiales; family Rhizobiaceae; genus Pararhizobium. The sequence goes on from NZ_DATJDJ010000160.1 coordinate 7,730, forward strand.
AATACCACAAGCCGGTCGTGGTCGACATGTTCTGCTACCGCCGCTTTGGCCATAACGAAGGCGACGAGCCGTCGTTCACGCAGCCGAAGATGTACAAGGTCATCCGTGCCCACAAGCCGGTGGTGCAGATCTATGGCGAACGCCTGATCGCGGAGGGAATCATCAGCGAAGGCGAACTGGAAAAGATGCGGGCCGACTGGCGCGCCCATTTGGAGCAGGAATTCGAGGCCGGCCAGTCCTACAAGCCCAACAAGGCCGACTGGCTGGATGGCGCATGGTCGGGCCTTCGCGCCGCCGACAACCAGGACGAACAGCGCCGCGGCAAGACCGGCGTGCCGATGAAGTCGCTGAAGGAAATCGGCCGTAAGCTGTCGGAAGTTCCCGCCGGCTTTAACGTGCACAAGACCATCCGGCGCTTCATGGATGGCCGCGCCAACATGACCGCCACCGGCGAGGGCATCGACTGGGCGATGGCGGAAGCGCTTGCCTTCGGTTCGCTGGCGACGGAAGGCACCAAGATCCGCCTGTCCGGCCAGGATTGCGAACGCGGCACCTTCTCGCAGCGCCATTCGGTGCTCTACGATCAGGAGACCGAGGAACGCTACATCCCGCTCGCCAACCTGTCGCCGACCCAGGCCCGCTATGAGGTCATCAACTCGATGCTCTCGGAAGAGGCGGTGCTGGGCTTCGAATATGGCTATTCGCTGGCCCGTCCGAACGCGCTGACGCTTTGGGAAGCCCAGTTCGGCGACTTCGCCAACGGCGCGCAGGTGGTGTTCGACCAGTTCATCTCGTCGGGTGAACGCAAGTGGCTGCGCATGTCCGGTCTCGTCTGCCTTCTGCCGCACGGTTATGAAGGCCAGGGTCCGGAACATTCCTCGGCCCGCCTCGAGCGCTGGCTGCAGATGTGCGCCGAAGACAACATGCAGGTCGCCAACGTCACGACGCCGTCGAACTATTTCCACATCCTGCGCCGCCAGATGAAACGCGACTTCCGCAAGCCGCTGATCATGATGACGCCGAAGTCGCTGCTGCGCCACAAGCGCGCCGTCTCCTCGCTGTCGGAAATGGCCGGCGACACCTCGTTCCACCGTCTGCTCTGGGACGATGCGGAGGTGATCAAGGATGGCCCGATCAAGCTGCAGAAGGACGCCAAGATCCGGCGCGTCGTGCTGTGTACCGGCAAGGTCTATTACGATCTTCTGGAAGAACGCGAGAAGCGCGGCATCGACGATGTCTACCTGCTGCGTGTCGAACAGCTCTATCCGTTCCCGGCCAAGGCGCTGATCAACGAACTCAGCCGCTTCCGCAATGCGGAAATGGTCTGGTGCCAGGAAGAGCCGAAGAACATGGGCGCCTGGTCGTTCATCGACCCCTATCTGGAATGGGTGCTTGCCCATATCGACGCCAAGTACCAGCGCGTGCGCTACACCGGCCGTCCGGCCGCCGCTTCGCCGGCAACGGGGCTGATGTCGAAGCATCTGGCACAACTCGCCGCCTTCCTCGAAGACGCGCTCGGCGGCTGACGATCGGGAGGCCGCAAGGCCTCCCCCTCTTCTCCATTGGAAACAGACACCCGATCAACGGACGACAAATATCATGGCTACAGAAATCCGCGTTCCCACTCTGGGCGAATCCGTCAGCGAAGCCACCGTCGGTACATGGTTCAAGAAGGTTGGCGATACCATCAAGGCCGATGAACCGCTGCTCGAACTCGAAACCGACAAGGTGACTATCGAAGTCCCGGCGCCTGCTGCCGGCGTTCTCACCGAGATCGTCGCCGCCGCCGGCGAAACCGTCGGTCTCGGCGCGCTGCTTGGCCAGATCGACGCTGCAGGCGCAGGAACTGCCGCTGCAGCACCTGCCGCCGCTGAAAAGAAGGTCGCCGCTCCGGCTGCTGCTGCGCCCGCGGCTCCGGCTGCCGCCGCACCCGTTGCCTCGGCCATGCCGGCAGCCCCGGCCGCCGCCAAGATGCTGGCTGAAAACAACCTCTCGGCCGAACAGGTCGATGGTTCGGGCAAGCGCGGCCAGGTGCTGAAGGGCGATGTCATCGCCGCCGTCGCCAAGGGTATCTCGACGCCTGCCGCTTCCGAGCCGGTCAAGGCCGTGTCGCGCGGCCCGTCGTCGGCCGAGGATGCGCCGCGTGAAGAGCGTGTCAAGATGACCCGCCTGCGCCAGACGATCGCCCGGCGCCTGAAGGACGCGCAGAATACCGCAGCCATGCTCACCACCTATAACGAGGTGGACATGAGCGCGGTGATGAGCCTGCGCACCAAGTACAAGGACATTTTCGAGAAGAAGCACGGCGTCAAGCTCGGCTTCATGGGCTTCTTTACCAAGGCCGTGACGCATGCGCTGAAGGAAATCCCCTCGGTCAACGCCGAGATCGACGGCACCGACATCATCTACAAGAATTTCTGCCATATCGGCATGGCCGTCGGCACCGACAAGGGCCTCGTCGTTCCGGTCATCCGTGATGCCGACGAGATGTCCATTGCCAGCGTCGAGAAGGAACTCGGTCGGCTCGCCAAGCTCGCCCGCGACGGCCAACTCGGCATGGGCGACATGCAGGGCGGCACGTTCACCATCACCAATGGCGGCGTCTACGGCTCGCTGATGTCCTCGCCGATCCTGAATGCGCCGCAGTCCGGCATCCTCGGCATGCACAAGATCCAGGATCGCCCGGTCGTCGTCGGCGGCCAGATCGTCATCCGCCCGATGATGTATCTCGCGCTCTCCTACGACCACCGCATCGTCGACGGCAAGGAAGCGGTGACCTTCCTCGTTCGCGTCAAGGAAAGCCTGGAAGATCCGGAACGTCTGGTGCTCGATCTGTAAGCTCGCGGCTTGAAGCCCTCATCCGCCCTGTCGGGCCCCTTCTCCCCGTTGCCACGGGGAGAAGGACCAAGTGGCAAACTCTGTAATCCCCTCTCCCCGCGAGCGGGGAGAGGGTTAGAATGAGGGGCATTTTTGACTGAAGCGCCTCTCCGATCCGGGACGGCCGATCATCAGGGAATAGTCTTCAATGGACGCCGCAACTCTCGCAATATCGCCGTTCGTTACCCTTGTCGCATGGAGTGTGGTGCTGCTTGCCGTTCATATCGGCCTGCAGAGCATTCCCGCGACGCTGGAGCTCGGATCGGCCTGGAATGCAGGCCCCCGCGATGAGCAGAAGAAGCCGGCCGGTGTCTTCGCCGGCCGCGCCGACCGCGCCTTCGCCAATTTCCGTGAAACCTATCCGGCCTTCATCGGTCTGGCGCTGTCGGTTGCCATCACCGGTGATCTCACCGGTTGGGGTCTTATCGGCGCATGGACTTGGCTCATCTGCCGGATCGTTTATATTCCGCTTTATCTGGCGGGCATTCCCTATGTCCGCTCGCTGGTCTGGCTCGGTTCGCTTGCCGGACTGCTGCTGATGTTCGGCGTCATCGTCTTCCAATGAGCAAGGAAGAGATTAACGCGGAACCAGTTTCCGACCTGCTGGATGTTGATAAGGCAAATCTTGGCCTGTTTTCTTTCAGTGACGCCGAGCTTGAGCAACGTGCGATAACGCCCGTTGAAATCGGCTCTGTCGTCGTTCGATCCGGGCAGGTTCGCGTCAGTGATCCGCTCGCCTATCCGGATTTTCCAGCTCTTAACCGCCGGGTACCGCCGGGGCGTTATCCCGTTCGGATTTATTTTGCCTTCGGCCGGGTTGCCGCTGCGTCGATGCGCTTATTCAACGGGATACCGGTTTCATGGGAATTGGCGGGCGTCGAAGATGATGTCGACGGCCAGGCTCAGTTTCCCGGAATATGTCCCGTGGATGCCGGAATGGCCGGTTTCATGGACGTTGATGCTTTTGCCCAGATGAAACGGCGGGTAGCGAAGCTGAGAGCCGAACGCAGTGACAAGAGCGTCAATTACTATAATGATGTGATCGCTGCGGAAGTTGCTGTTAATGATGACGAATGGACATTGCACCAACCGATGATTGATAGCGAACTCAACGTCGCCATATTCCACAGTGGATGGGGTGACGGGGCGTATCCCGTGTTGTGGGGGCTTTCAGCTGAAGGGGAAGCAATGGTTCTCTTTGTCGATTTCACCGTGATGGACGATGCAGACGGGCGAAAGGAGCCTGAATGACCCACACCTACCTTCTTGAACTCGCCTCGCTGATGGCGATCTTTGCCTTTGCCATCGTGTCCCCGGGCGCCGATCTCGCCATGGTGATGCGCCAGTCGCTGATGAACGGGCGCCGAGCCGCCATCGTCACCTCGTTCGGTGTCGGCACGTCGCTGATGTTCCACGTCACCTACACGATCCTCGGTCTCGGGCTGATCATCTCGCAGTCGATCACCCTGTTCAACATCGTCAAGTGGTGCGGGGTCGCCTACCTGCTCTATATCGGCATCAAGGCGCTGAGAGCCGGCAAAACGGACATGACGGTGGGGGACGCGAGCGCCGCCGGAAGTGTGAAGCGCCAATCGCTTCTGAAGGCTTTCGGTCTCGGTTTTGCCGCCAATGCGCTCAACCCGAAGGCGGTTTTCTTCTTCCTGTCGATCTTTTCGACGGTGGTCGGCGCTCACACCCCCATTCCGGTGAAGTTCGGCTATGGCCTCGTCATGGCAAGCTGCCTCATCCTCTGGTTCGTCGGCGTCAGCCTGTTCATGACGACGCCGAAGATGCGCACCGCCTTTTCGCGCGCCAGCCAGTGGATCGATCGCACCAGCGGCCTGGTTTTCATCGCGCTGGGTTTGAAGCTCGCCACCGAGAAGGCAGCCTGAACATGTCGCCTGCCGTTCCCGCATCGCTTTTCGCCGTTCTCCTGGCCGTCTCGCCGGTCATTGCCGAAGATTGCCTGCAGGAACGGGCAATTTACGGGGATGCGGCCGGTGCCTATGAACTGCGCTTCGAGCCGGTGGGCTCCGGGAGCGCGGCCACCAGCAATCATTTCAAAATGTCGGTCGCCAAGTCCGACCTCATCCTCGACGGGATCGTCATGCAATCCGGCGAGCCGGTTCGGGCCAACGGCATGATCATGAACAACTGTCCGGAAGGCGACATCACTGGCGACGACATCGCCGCCTGCACGGTCTGGCAGGGCGTCGTCTACACCGTCGATACCGACGGAACGGTTGGCTCGCTGCCGGAAGAGGGCATGGTTGCGGTGGCCCAACTGCTCCTGCCCGATTTCGGACCCGCCATTCGCAATTCGTCCATCTGGGGCAAGGCGACCGTCGCGCCCTGGGATGTGCTGACCTTGAAAGGATGTGCGTCATGACATCAAGCGATCTGCCTGTTCTGCTGGTGACCGGCGGCAGCCGCGGCATTGGCGCCGCCATCTGCATCTTGGCCGCCGAACAGGGCTGGGCCGTCGTCGTCAACTACGCGTCCAACCGCCCGGCGGCGGATGCGGTCGTGGCTGAGATCACCGAGGCCGGCGGCAGGGCGATTGCCGTCGAGGGCGATGTCGGCAGCGAGGCGGGGATCAACGCGATCTTTGCCGCCGTCGACAAGGCGTTCGGCCGGCTTGATGGCCTCGTCAACAATGCCGGCATCGTCGGCATGCCGGCCCGGATCGACGAAATCACGCCGGATCGGCTGGAGCGCATGCTGCGCGTCAATGTCACCGGCTCCATTCTCTGCGCGGCCGCGGCCATACGGCGCATGTCGGTGCGCCATGGCGGCAAGGGTGGCGTCATTGTCAATATTTCCTCGATGGCCGCCATTCTCGGCTCGGCCGGGCAATATGTCGACTATGCCGCCTCCAAGGGCGCCATCGATACCTTTACCATCGGGCTTTCCCGTGAGGTCGCTTCGGATGGCATTCGTGTCAACGCGGTGCGCCCCGGCGTGATCGATACCGATATCCACGCGTCGGGCGGGCTTCCGGATCGCGCGCGTGAACTCGGGCCGACCATTCCAATGAAACGGCCGGGCACCGCGCAGGAGGTTGCCGATGCCGTTCTCTACCTGCTTTCGCCTTCGTCGTCCTATGTCACGGGCGCCATACTCAACGTCAGCGGCGGACGATAGCCGCTTCCAGGAAGGACTTTTCCATGGCTTATGATCTCATCGTTATCGGCACCGGCCCCGGCGGCTATGTCTGCGCCATCAAGGCGGCCCAGCTCGGCCTCAAGGTCGGCGTCATCGAGAAGCGCGCCACCTATGGCGGCACCTGCCTCAATATCGGCTGCATCCCGTCCAAGGCGCTGCTGCATGCCTCCGAAGTGTTTCACCAGACCGCCCACGGCATCGATGCGCTTGGCGTCGAGGTCGCGGCGCCGACACTCAACCTGTCCAAGATGATGGCCCACAAGGACGCGACGGTGAAGTCCAATGTTGATGGCGTCGCCTTCCTGTTCAAGAAGAACAAGATCGACGCCTTTCAGGGCACCGGCAAGGTGCTCGGCGAAGGCAAGGTCTCCGTCACCAGCGACAAGGGCGAGGAACAGGTCCTCGAAACCAAAAACATCGTCATCGCCACCGGTTCCGACGTTGCCGGCATCCCGGGTGTCGAGGTCGAGATCGATGAAAAGATCATCGTTTCCTCGACCGGTGGCATCGCGCTGGAAAAGGTCCCGGCCACCATGGTCGTCGTCGGTGGCGGCGTCATCGGCCTCGAACTCGGTTCGGTGTGGGCGCGGCTCGGCGCCAAGGTGACCGTCGTCGAATATCTCGATACCATCCTCGGCGGCATGGATGGCGAAGTTTCCAAGCAGTTCCAGCGCATGCTGGCCAAGCAGGGCATCGACTTCAAGCTCGGCGCCAAGGTCACCGGCGTTGAAAAATCGGGCGCCGGCGCCAAGGTGACGTTCGAGCCGGTCAAGGGCGGCGAGGCGCAATCGATCGATGCCGACGTGGTGCTGATCGCCACCGGTCGCAAACCCTATACGGCGGGCCTGGGTCTCGAGGAAGCCGGCATCAGGCTCGATCGCGGCCGTGTCGAAATCGACAATCACTTCCAGACCAGCGTTCCCGGCATCTATGCCATCGGCGACGTCGTGCGCGGCCCGATGCTCGCCCACAAGGCGGAAGACGAAGGCGTTGCCGTCGCCGAGATCATCGCCGGCCAGGCCGGTCATGTGAACTATGACGTCATCCCGGGCGTGGTCTACACCCAGCCGGAAGTCGCTTCCGTCGGCAAGACCGAGGAAGAGCTGAAGGCGGCTGGCGTCGCTTACAAGGTCGGCAAGTTCCCGTTCACCGCCAATGGCCGTGCGCGCGCCATGCTGGCCACGGACGGGTTCGTCAAGATCCTTGCCGACAAGGAGACCGACCGTGTTCTGGGCGGCCATATCGTCGGCTTCGGCGCCGGCGAGATGATCCACGAAATCGCCGTGCTGATGGAATTCGGCGGCTCCTCGGAAGATCTCGGCCGCACCTGCCACGCGCATCCGACAATGTCGGAAGCCGTCAAGGAAGCAGCACTCGCGACCTTTGCAAAGCCGATCCATATGTGAGTATGCGGGGGGAGCCCGGTTCTCTGGGCCCCCCTCTGTCCCTCCGGGACAAGCCTATTGCAGCGTCCGGACCTGCTCTGGCTGTGCGGCAACGGCGCCGGCATCCGCGCCGGGCGCCTGGGCGTCGAGGCCGGTGGCGACGACCGAGACACGGAAGACGCCGTCGAGATTCTTGTCGAAGATTGCGCCGACGACGATGTCGGCATCCTCGTAGACTTCCTCGCGGATGCGGGTTGCCGCTTCGTCGACCTCGAACAGGGTCATGTCGGAACCGCCCGAGATCGAGATCAGCACGCCCTTGGCGCCCTTCATCGAGACTTCGCTCAGGAGCGGATTGGCGATTGCCGCTTCGGCAGCCTTGGAAGCGCGGCTGTCGCCGCTTGCCTCGCCCGTGCCCATCATCGCCCGGCCCATGCCCTTCATCACCGACTTCACGTCGGCGAAGTCGAGATTGATCAGGCCTTCCTTGACGATCAGGTCGGTGATGCAGCCGACGCCGGAATAGAGCACGCGGTCGGCGATGACGAAGGCATCGGCAAAGGTGGTCTTGGCATCGGCAATGCGGAAAAGGTTCTGGTTGGGAATGACGATGACCGTGTCGGCGGCTTCGCGCAGGCGCTCGATGCCTTCCTCGGCCGATTGCATGCGACGCTTGCCCTCGAAGCTGAACGGCTTGGTGACGACCGCCACCGTCAGGATGCCGGCCTTGCGGGCGGCTTCGGCGATCACCGGGGCGGCGCCCGTACCGGTGCCACCACCCATGCCGGCGGTGACGAAGCACATATGCGTGCCGCCGAGATGGTCCATGATCTCGTCGATCGATTCTTCCGCCGCGGCGCGGCCGACCTCCGGCAGCGAACCGGCGCCCAGGCCTTCGGTCACCTGCGCGCCGAGCTGGATCAGCCGGGTCGCCTTCGACATGGTCAGGGCCTGTGCATCCGTATTGGCCGCAACGAACTCGGCGCCCTGCAGGCCTTCGGCGATCATGTTGTTGATGGCGTTGCCGCCACCGCCGCCAACGCCGATGACTGTGATCTTCGGTCTCATTTCCGAGATTTCGGGCTTCTTGAAATTCATGCGTCGTGTTCCTCGGGATAAAGCTGCGGCAGGCTGATCGCTCGATACGAATCAGTTTCGCCACGCAGAATAGGGAAGCAACAAGGCAGAGAGGCGGCGCCTGTGCAAGAGGGGGCCGCAAATATGGCCTGCCGGCGCGTTATTGTTGTCCCGCTCCCGGCATATCCTTGCCGCCATTGCGGAACGGGCTGACATGCTTGCCAGCTTCGACAAAAATGATAACTTAAGTCGATCTATCATTTTATGGAGAGTCTCGATGCGCCGCCTTCTGCCGCCAGTACTTGTTGGCTTGCTGCTGATTGCTTTGTTTGCGCTGTCCCGCGTCGAACAGCCGATTGACCCCTTGCCAGTTTCGTCAGCAATGATCGGATGGGTATGCATCCCTCTCGCGCTGATCGGCCTTGCGGTTGCGCGCAGGCAGTTTTCCAGGGCCAGTGCGGAGATCATGACGTTTGATACGCCGCGCAATCTCGTGACGGATGGCCTCTTCGCGTACAGCCGAAACCCCATGTATCTCTCGATGCTCCTGCTGGTTCTGGGGGCGGCATTGATCGTCGGGCATTGGGCGGGCCTGTTGATGCCCCTCGTCTTTTTTATCGCCGCCAACTGGTGGTATATCCCGTTCGAGGAAAACGCTGCCGAGCGGGCCTTCGGTGATCCATACAGGCAGTATCGCGCGCGCGTACGCCGCTGGATTTAAGCCATGTCTCGGCCTGTTGTCGAAAAAACGCTCATGCGTCGGCGCTTTGTGACGGCGGCGGAGGAAATATTGCGATCAAATGGCGGTACGCGTCTGGCATTGGCCGATGTCGCCGCGCGTCTCGGCATGTCGCAATCCAACAGCTATCGCTACTTCCCGGACCGGCAAGCGCTCATTTCCATGCTGGCTGAAAACTGGTTTGCCGGGGTGGAAGATGCAGTCGCTGCCGCTGTTATGGCGGAGTCCGAACCGGATGGACAGGTGGCCGCTTGGGTTCTGGAAACGATGCGCGCCAAATGTCAGCGATACGACGCCGACCCGACTTTGTTCCTGGCCTATCTGCGTCTCGCCAGCGGAGAGGCGAAGGCGATTGTCTGCCACGTCGGCCGCTTGCGGGAAATCATCCGTCCCGCGGTTGCCGCGCTCACTGGGGAAACAGAGGCGGAAGACGCGCTGATCTTGCTTGAAGACGCTACGATCCTGTTTCGAAATCCATTTCTGATAGCCCAGCACCGAGCAACGCTGTCTGAAACACGGGCGCGCCGGATTGCCGAGGCAATCGTTCAAGCAATCAGCCATCGTTAGCTCGAATCCGGATTGCCGGTGCATACATCGAGATGGCAGGATTCGTCGGTCGCAAGCGGCCGAAGGCAGGGCCGTAATCTTGGCGAATCCGTTCGCCGGAAGGTTGCCAGTCCACCTGCGGCCCCACAGCGGAGATTCTCATGGCCTTGAGCCTGCCGCCCACAAATCTCATCCCCCTCCATCCCCGCCCAGCAATCCCGTGCCATGATCATCGCGTCCTGTCGCGGATACACCGCAAGACGTTTGCGGCGAGGCAGGGCTGGCGCTCCACGGAAAGCCTCGGGGTCTTTTGACCCCGAACGTCAGGCGGAACGGAAGGAGAGCCCCCGGAACATGGACCCCCTCCGTCCTTATG
>NZ_DATJDJ010000161.1:0-58442 GCF_035497515.1 Pararhizobium sp.
AGCCTTCAAGTCGCCGGAACGTTCTTGAAGCCAGGCTGCGGATTGAAGCTGCCGAGCAGCCAGAGTGACACTTCCGCCGCGATCTCGGCGCTGCGGAACTCGTAGGTTCCGTTGAGATAGGCGAAGTCGGCAAAATGCACCGTCAGGCCCCGGCCGCTCGGCGCATGGATGGTATTGACCTTGCCGGCCTCGATCAGGTGGCAGACGAAATGCGTGCCATGCGCCGCCATGAAACCGGCCTTGCCGTCATGCAGCCGCACGAAATAGGCTTTCTCGTCCGCCGTCGCATGAATGGCCCGGATGGCTTCGTCGGGAAAGGCACGGCCGAAATCCATGATCGCCAGTCCAGCATCGGGCTCACGCCGGTCCTTTTCCGCACGCGCCTTCATCCGTATGTAGAAAATCGCTGCAAGCAGCACACCCATGATGACGATTGGCCAGACCATAACGCCCGTTCCCTTTGACGCAGTTCAACAGAATAACATGGAGCGGACCCTAAAAGTCCAAGCTTGCGCCAATGTGCCGTCAGTTTTGCGAAATGCGGTTGATGAAGACAGAATCTGCCTACTGCATATTTAACGTGTGACACCGACCTTTGCGCGTTATTCTTGACGCGCGGCGCTGTAGCGTCATTCACCAGCGCCCGCTGCGGGAAGCTTTCCACATCCACCACTGCCGGCGCCATTGCGATGGCACGATCGATTGTTCGAATAGCTGCGCGCCTGCCTGCTCGGCGCGATCAAAGACCGGCTGCGCCAGCGCGACCGGTGCGAAGGCATGGCGATTGAGCACTGAAATCGCGGATGCCTCCACCCTCGCCTTGGAAAGGTGATCGCGTCCCAGCCCCGCGAAAGCGCGGATCGCCCGGCTGACGGCATCCTCGTCGCGACCGGACAGGAAGGTTTCACGGTTCAGTCCCGTCGCCGCCAGCAGTTCCTGTGGAAAATAGACCTGGCCGCGCCTGCGATGCAGCGGCAGCAGCAGCAGCAGGCCGGCAATAGTCTGCGCAACGCCGGCGTGACCGGCGGCGGATGCGGATTGCTGGGCACCGGTCGGGTCGAGAATGAGGCTGGCAAGCTGGATCAGCGCCGACGCCGTCTCGCCCGCAAAACCTTCCAGTGACGAGCGGCTCTCCATCGGGTCGTCGTAGAGATCGAAGACACGGGCATCGATCATGTTCTGCAACACGGAGACCGGCAGCTTGTGGGCCTTGATGCAGACAAGCAAGGCCTCGGCCAGCGGGTGGCCCTCGCCGCCCGCGCCGCTGACATCCTCAAGAACGTCCCGCCACCATTGCAGGCGGATTTCCCCTGGCAGCGGCTCGCGCACGAGATCGCGGATACGTGCTATTTCCGCGTGGAAGGCATAAAGCGCCGAGAGCGGGCCACGCTTGTCGGCGGGCGACAGCAGGCAGGCGAGATAACGATCCCGATCGCTGTCGCGCAACGCTGACAAGCTGAAATCATAGATCGCCCCGGTGGACGCGTTCTGGTCTTTGGAAGTGCTCATGGTCTCAGACGGCGATCAATGCCGCGGCCACAGCGCGGGATTCGGCAAGCATGATATTGTAGGTGCGCACGGCAGCTCCGGTGCTCATCGGATCCGACGAAATCGCATGCTCCTGGAATTGTGCCTTCAAGGCAGCCGGCAGCGGCTTGATGTCCTTGCCGGTGCCGACGAGAATCACCTCGATCTGCGCCGCCTCCCGGAAAACACGCTCGAACTGTTCCGGCGTCAGCGGGTCGCCTTCCGCCATGTCCCAGCCGTAGATCCCGGACGGCAGCATCAGCAGCGAGCCGCGATGCGACATGTCGGCAAAACGGAAGCCGCCATTGCCATAGCTGTCGATCGGCGCCCGGCCGGGAAAATGCGCCTGCCGGATTTCGACGGGTTTGCGCAGGATCATAGCGCGCCCCTTGCCGACAGCGTCGGTCCGCCGGTCTTCTCCGCCCCATGCCGCAGCTTGAAGAGAATGAGAATCGGACCGGCGACATAGATCGACGAGAATGTGCCAACGACGACGCCGAACAGCATGACGAAGGCGAAGGGCTGGACAGCCTCACCACCGAAGATGCACAGGGCGGCAAGCGCCAACATGGTGGTGACCCCCGTCAACACGGTACGCGATAGCGTCTGGTTGATCGACGTGTCGATCAGGATCGGCAGCGGCATGCGCGGGTAACGTTTGAGGTTTTCGCGCACGCGGTCGTAGACGACCACCGTATCGTTCAGCGAATAGCCAACGATGGTCAGGAGCGCCGCGATACTGGTGAGGTTGAACTCCATGCCGGTCACCACGAACAGGCCGATCGTCAGCAGCACGTCGTGCAGCGTCGCGACGATGGCTCCGGCGGCGAACTGCCACTCGAACCGGAACCAGATATAGACAATGATCGCCAGGAGCGAGCCGAGGACGCCGATCGTCGCAGCCTTCGTCAGATCGCCCGAGATGGTCGGCCCGACGACTTCGACGCGGCGGAACTCATAGGCATCCTCGAGTTCGCTGCGGATCAGGATGACCGAGGTTTGCTCGGCATTTTCTCCGCCATCGCGCGAATGGACGCGCACGACGACGTCCTGGGGCGAACCGAAGGGCTTGACCGTGACATCGCCAAGATTGAGCTCGTAAAGGCGGCCAGTGATATCGTCGATATCGGCATTGCCCTCCCGTGCCTTGAGTTCGATGACCGAACCGCCGGAAAAATCGATGCCGAGATTGATGCCGAGCGCGCCGAACAGCAACATGCTGACGACCGACAGCAGCGTCGTCAAAGAGAAGACATAGTTGCGGATCGCCATGAAGCGGAACGCCGCGCTGTCGAAGATGCCGGTGCGGATACCGGCTGGCAGTTCGGTCGGCTGGCGGCGGCGGAGCCAGATTTCAAGCATCACGCGGGTCAAGGTGTAAGCGGTGAACAAGGTCGTGACGATACCGATCGCCAGCGTCACGGCGAAGCCGCGGACAGCTCCGGTGCCAAGGAACAGCAGGATGATTGCAGCGATCAGCGTGGTGATATTGGCATCGACGATAGCTGCGAAGGCGCGCGAGAAACCGTAATTCAGCGCCTCCCGCAGCGAGCGGCCGTGTTTGACCTCCTCGCGGATGCGCTCGTAGATCAGCACGTTGGAATCGACCGCCATGCCGATCGTCAGCACGATACCGGCAATGCCCGGCAGGGTCAGCAACAGCCCGGTCGCGGATAGCACAGCGATGATCATGACGACGTTAAGCGCGACCGCAAGGCTCGCGATCGCACCAAACAGGCCGTAGAAAGCCAGCATGAAGAGCACGACCAGAACGGCGCCGATCGTGCCGGCCATCATAATCGAATGAATGGAATCGGCGCCACGTCCGGCGCCGATGGAGCGCTCCTCGACGATGGTCAGCGGCGTCGGCAATGCGCCGGCACGCAACAGAAGCGCCAGGTCCTCGGCTCCTTCGCTGCTCATGTCGGCGGCGAGTTGAACCGTGCCGTCGGTGATCGCCTTGCGCACGAGCGGCGTGGCGATCACCGCGCCATCGAGAACGACGGCGACCGTCGTTCCGGCGCTATCGGCCGTCGCCTTGGCGAAGCGGGCCGTGCCCTCCGGCCCGAGCCGGAGATTGACGACCTGGTTGCCCGATTGTGCGTTGATTGCGGCCTGCGCATCGACGATATCGGCATTGGCGATGATCGGCTGCCGGCGGACGAGATAGCCGATCGGCGGATCATCGGCCGAATAGAGGATTTCGGAATTGACCGGCGGCTGGCCGTTGACAGCGTCCTGAACCGCCATCGACATGTCGATGCTACGGAAAGACAGCGTGCCGGCCTGGCTCAGGATGTATTTGACCTGTTCCGGATCATAACGGCCGGGAATCTGTACGATGATCCGGTCGGCGCCCTGGCGGCGCAGTTTCGGCTGTAGCGCCCCAAGATCGGTCAGACGCTGTTGCAGCACCGCAATCGCGCCGTCCATCATCGTTGAAACGCGATAGTCGATACCTTCGTTCGTCATGTCGAGGGTAATCACACCGTCGGCGCTGCCGATAGTGACCTCGCTGACGGACTTCTTCGTCAAGCCGCCTTCCTTGACCGGATCGGTCAGCGACGTGAGTGCCGCGAGCGCGGCATCCGCCTGCGCCGGATCGCGCAGCCGGAGTTGAATCTCTTGCCCGGTTCCAGACAGACCCGAATAACCGATATCAGCCGCCCGCAGCTTCGTGCCAACCGCATCGATGGTCGCCTGAAGGCGGGCCTTGATCACATCATCCCGCTCGATCTTCAGCGTGATCTGGGATCCGCCCTGAAGATCGAGACCGAGCATCACCTGTCTCTTGGGCACCCAATCCGGCAAGTTCTCCAACGTGCTGTTGGATACTGCGTTCGGCAGGGCGACCACGATGCTGAGAAGCACGACGAGCCAGACGGTGATGGTTTTCCAGCTGGAAAAATACGGCATGAAGCTCTCGAAGATACGTGGTTACAGGGCGACCGAAACGCTCCGGCCTCCCTGCAGGGTCACTCCTTGACGGGTTCACCCTTAACACGGACTTCGGATACACCACTGCGTACCACACGAATCTTCACGCCGTCAGCAATTTCGACTTCCAGTTCGCTGTCATCGACAACCTTCGTCACCTTGCCGAGAATGCCGCCACCGGTGACGACCTGGTCGCCGCGACGAATGTTCTTCAGCAGTTCCTCGCGACGCTTCATGTTGGCGCGCTGCGGGCGGATGATCAGGAAATACATTACCACGAAGATCAGCAGGAACGGCAGGATCGACATGAGAATATCGGCGCCGCCGGCGGTTGCGCCAGGTGCTGCTGCTTGGGCGAATGCCTCGGTAATGAACATCAATCACTCCTTGAATGCTCTGTGGCGGACGAAGGCCCGCGTTTGGGATCGCCGGAATATAGGAAAGGCTGCCATGAATGCAACAAGACCTTCTCCCGGTTTCGTATCATCTGCCTCATACATGAAATCGGCCGGAGAAGAAGCTCTTTCTGCGGGATTTCGCGCCTTTTACCGTTACTGCTGCCGTGCTACCGGACAGTTGGTCTCTTCAGACAAAACCAGTGCCATCATTCGGGAAGTTCTTTGATGCAGGATACGAAAATTGATCTTCTGATCGCTGAAATGCGCAAGCTGTCCGCAGCCATCGAACGGATCGCCGGGCCGGCGCCGGCCGTCAACGACTGGGACGCCGCCGAATGCTTCGTCTGGTCGCCGCAACGCCTGAATCTGCAGCCGGTCACGAAGCCGAACCGGGTCGATCTCAAGCTGATCCGCAGCGTCGATCATGTCCGCGACATCCTGTTCGACAACACGCTGCGGTTCACGCAAGGCTTTCCTGCCAACAACGTACTCCTGTGGGGCGCGCGCGGCATGGGCAAATCCTCGCTGGTCAAGGCCGTTCATGCGACGGTCGCCGAGCAAGCCGGTATCCGCTTGAAGCTGGTCGAGGTGCATCGCGAGGATATCGCGACGCTGCCGACATTGATGGAAATCCTGAAGGCGGCGCCGGTTCCGGTCATCGTTTTCTGCGACGACCTGTCCTTCGATCATGACGACACGTCCTACAAGTCGCTGAAGGCGGTGCTGGACGGCGGGATCGAGGGCCGTCCGGGCAATGTGCTGCTCTATGCGACCTCCAACCGCCGGCACCTTCTGCCCCGCCACATGATGGAAAACGAGCAGTCCACCGCCATCAATCCGTCCGAAGCCGTCGAGGAAAAGGTTTCCCTGTCCGATCGCTTCGGCCTGTGGCTCGGCTTCTACAAGTGCAGCCAGGACGACTATCTCGCCATGATCGACGGCTATGCCGATTATTTCGGTCTGGATGCAGACCGGGCGAACCTGCATGCCGATGCGCTGGAATGGAGCACGACGCGTGGCGCACGCTCCGGCCGCGTCGCCTGGCAGTTCATTCAGGATCTTGCCGGACGGTCGCAGAAGAAAATCGACACGGTCTGAAAACGGAAAAGCCCCTCACCGGGGGCTTTTCGACGTTGGATGATGGTCGCCCCTTTGCGAGGCGACTATTCGAGATAGGTCGCAGGATTGACCGGGCTGGCTTTCTTGCGAACCTCGAAGTGCACCTGCGGCTGCGTCGCCGTGCCGCTCATGCCGGAGGCTGCCAGCGTCTGGCCGCGCTGGATCTTCTGGCCGCGCTGGACCTTCAGCTCCGAAGCATTGCCGTAGACGGTGACGGTGCCATCGTCATGGCGGACCAGAACGGCGTTGCCGAGTTCCTTCAGGCTGCTGCCGGAGTAGATGACGACGCCGTTTTCGGCCGCCTTGATCGGCGTACCCTCGGGAACCGAGATGTTGATACCTTCATTGCGGCTGCCTTCGACATTGGCACCGTATCCAGCGATAACAGCACCGCGAACCGGCCAGCGATACTTGCTGATGCCCGTTGCCTTCGGCGAATCTTCGGAAACCTCTTCCTTCGAGGCGACCTCGACCGACTTGTCGGCAACCGGCGGCTTGTATTCGGCCGGCTTCTCGGCAACCACCTTAGCAACCTTCACCCCGGCCTTCTTGTCCGGAACGGAGGCGGTGACGACCTGATCCGGCGCAGATGCGCCGGCGCCCGGAACCTTCAGCGTCTGGCCGATGCGGATGGCAGCGGTGCTGAGGCCGTTTTCCTTGCGCAGGGCTTCGACAGATACGTTGTTCGCTTTGGCGATCCGGTTGAGGGAATCGCCGGCCTTGACCGTGTAGGTTCCGTTCTGGCCGTTGCCGTCGCCTGAAACCGACTGCTTGCCGGAAGCGAGATCGGTATTCTTGTCACCCTTTTCGCGCGACTTGGTCTGGCCGGGCAGGATTGCGACTTCGCGGCTATCCGGCTGCAGCGGCACGTTCTTCTGCTTGTCGACATCGAGGCTTGCGGCCTGATCGGAGGCTGACGCCTTCGCAGCGCTGCCAGAAACGGCGAAGGTCGGGATCAGGATGCGCTGGCCGGGCTCGGCGTCGGAGCCGGACTTCATGCCGTTTGCCTTGAGGATTTCCTTTTCCGGAACACCGAAGCGCTTGGAGAGCGTCGCGACCGTATCGCCCTGGCGCATCAGCACCGCCGGCGCGTTGGTCGTCGACCAGCCACCCTTCGTCATGGCGGTGGTCACCGGATCGACATTGATCTTCTTGTCGGCCCTGGCGATTTCACGCGCCGCCGGCATCGGCTGGGCGAGCGACTTTTCACGCGCCTTCACCGTCGGATCGGCAAGCACGGTGCGCTGGACGTTGATGGGCGTCGAAACCTCCCGAGCACGAGAGATCGGCGTCGATGCCGTATTGACCGGATCCGGGAATGGCTGGGTCATGGCTTGATCGCGGGTATCGGCCGCCATGACCGGCGCGGAAGCAATACCGCCCCCCTGAACATCACTGCTCGGGATCGGAACATTGCTGCGGGAGATGGAGTTGGTGGTCAGGTCATCCGACCCGGAGAAGAGACCGCCGAAACGGCTCGCATCGGAGCTGCAACCGGTAGCGGCACTTGCCAGCAATACCGCCGTAGCCAGACGAACGACGGACTTACTCACACTCGACGAAACTCTAATACGCATGACGCTTTACCCAACTGGAACACAACTCGGTGTAAGATGATTAAAACGCATTAGAGTTACCGCGCGGTTAAAACCGGCATGCCCGCTCGCGATTTTTGATGAATTGATAACCATGATCGTCGGCCAGAGCCAAGCAAATCAGCAGCAAGCGATCGAAGCCAAATGCAACGGCATTCCGGCTCCGATGAGGACCGCACAGCGCAAGTTTGAGCAGCCGGTGCGTCAGACGCCGTATAAAGCCAACCGTTTATGGCTTTTAGACGTCCGCCGGGGCGAATGCGCGTCAGAAGCTCTCCTGGTAGAATTTCTCGATTTCGGAGAGCGCGCCGCGAGTCTGCGTTACATCCTCGTAGCTGATCGTTCCGGTATCCCAGCCGAACATGTCGCCTGTCATCATACCGCCGACGTCCTGGCCCTGGGTCAGGTCCCTCTCGGTCTTTTCAGTGTCGAGCAAAACGCTGACGAGCGTCTGGAAACCGACCCCGCCGTCGATACCGCTCTCGTCGTTATATTCGACAGAGCGCGCGCCGGCGATCGCTGCGTCGCGCGTGCCGAAATAGCGAAGGCTGTTCTGGTCGTCGGGACGCAGGGTGTCGTAATATTCGATGAAGGCGCGATAATAGGCCTTATAGTCGCCGGTCTCGCTGTATTTCCCGAAAGCCTGATATTCGCGCGCGGCCAGTTGCGGCGAAAGCTTGTTGGCCCATTCGTCCTGCGTCAGCGCCGGCTGCTTGTCCTGAACCTTCCTGGTGCGGCTGAGGAACAGCAGCGCCTCCGCCGAAAGCGACACGCGCGAGGACGGATCATAGCCGCCGATAAACGACGGCGTGGCGCCACCGTCTTCACGGCCGCCCGACGTCACCTGCGCCACCGCGCGGCCCGCAAGGTTACCCATGCCGTCGCCGTTTGCGGTCGAGGTCAATCTGTTCGCGATCTGCATCTGTCGTCTCCTGCGTTTGGACGCCTGGAATAGAACTGACAAACGCGCATCAGGTCGGGGGTCAGCTCATGGATATGACTTTGTGCGCCGATCCCGGTTAGGACTCGAAACTTACGCGAGGCTGACCATCGTTAACGAAAAATTAACGCTCTGATTTTGCAATGATTAATTGTTATGTTTCGCGCGTTCTCAACCGTCTGCATTGTTGCTGCGAGACAGGAAACTTCGGAATCAACGTGCAATGACGATGATTTCCGGGCTTTCAGTTCGAAAAGGCCGACCGTCCCATCCGCCCATCCACTCCATTTCGGAGAGTTCCGCCTGCCGCAGCATGGACTCGATTTCCGTCTGATCACGGAAGGCGAGCACGCTGGCGCTGACATCGGCACGACGGCCTGCGTCAAATACGGTGTGGGTGCGAAAGGTCACCTGACCTCCGGAGACTTGCGTGACCTCATGCCAGGTTTCGACAGTCCCGAGTTCCGGGTGCTCGATCACCCGGCGAGATTTTTCCGGCACCCAGTCTTCCCATATGCGCGCAAGTGGATTGCGGCTTTCAAACACGAGACGACCACCGGGCTCGAGATGGTGTTTGACAGCCGACAGCATGGCCACGGCCTCGGCCTGTCCAAGAAAGACCTGAAAGACATGTCCGGTCATCAGGACGAGATCGAAACGGCTGTTCAGCGGCACGGCGGCGATATCGCCGAGGATCCAGCGGACACGATCACCTCCATCACGACGTCGGGCAATGTCCAGCATGGAGTCCGCGGGATCCACTCCGGTCACCGTATGCCCAAGCCCGGCAAGCCGGACGGAAAGGAGGCCAGTACCGCAGCCAAGATCGAGAATGCGGAACGGGCGCCCTGCGATGGCGCAATAGAAATCCGTATCCGGCCCGGCAGCATTGAGACTGTCGTAGAGAGCGGCAAGCTCGCGATTGGTATAGATCGAGTCCGGCATCGGCCCTACAGGAAGGATGCCAGTTGCGGCTGGATCGGCAGGTAAGGCGCCTCGAACAGGTCTTCGCGGTCGAAACGGCTGCCGGTGCGCGTCAGCCGGACGATACGGCATTCCGTTTCGCTCATCATGATGGGCACGATGAGGACGCCGCCGGAGACGAGATGATCGGAAAAGACGCGCGGCAGGCTGGGAAAGGCCGAGGTGATCAGAATACGGTCGAAGGTGCCCTCGCCCGCCGGCCCGATGCTGCCATCGGCGTGGCGCACAACGACGTTGCGGACACCCGCCTTTTCGAGATTGCGCTGCGCGGTGGTGACAAGTGTCTTGTAACGATCGATCGTCAGCACCCGTTCGGCGATCCGCCCCATGACCCCGGCGGTAAAGCCGCTGCCGGTCCCGACCTCCAGGATGCGCTGTCCCGGCTTGATATTCAGGGCATGCAGCAGCCGGACGGCGAAATCGAACCCTTCCATAAAGGCGCCGCAATCGAGCGGCAGCAGGCGGGAGGAATAGGCATCGTCCTGATATTGCGGCGGCGCGAAGATCGCGCGCGGCGTCTGCTCGACGGCGTTGAGCAATTCCTTGTTGGAAATGCCCTCGGCCCTCAGCCGCAACATCAGCGCGGCAAAACCTTCCTGCTCGACGACCCTCGGGCTCAATCGGCCTCTCCGTCCAGAAGCGCGCGCGCCACCCTGTCCTGAACAGCGTAGTCGGTCAGGTCGAGTTTCAGCGGCGTTACCGAGATCTTGTGCTCGCGGATGGCGTGAATGTCGGTCCCTGCTCGGAAATCGCCGAATCGCTCGCCGAAACGAAGCCAGAAATAAGGGTGGCCGCGTCCGTCAGCGCGCTCGTCGATCGTCAGGCCGAAATCGAGCTTGCCCTGTGACGTGACTTCCGTGCCCTGGACGGCATCTTCGGCGCAATTCGGAAAGTTCAGATTGAGGAAGGTGCCATCCGGCAGATCGAGGAACATCAGCTTGCGCAGAAGATCGGGCGCGTGTTTTTCAACGACATCCCACGGGACCGGTGCGCCACTGACATGGCTGTAGGCTTGGCTGAGCGCAAACGAGCGGATACCTTGCAACGTGCCCTCGATCGCACCGGCAATCGTCCCGGAATAAGTCACGTCATCGGCCATGTTGGCGCCGAGATTGACGCCGGACAGGACGAGGTCCGGCTTGAAATCCAGCACCTTGCGGACCGCCATGATGACGCAGTCGGTCGGCGTGCCGCGCAGGGCGAAACGCTTTTCGGAAATCTGCCGCAAGCGCAACGGTTCCGACAGGGTCAGTGAATGGGCAAGGCCACTCTGGTCGGTTTCCGGCGCCACCACCCAGACATCGTCCGAAAGGGTGCGCGCGATCCGTTCGAGAACGGCAAGGCCTTCGGCATGAATGCCATCGTCATTTGTCAGCAGAATCCGCATCTTTACCCCTGCCGCGGGACGCGGCTTAGCTGGCCCGTTCGATCTTGGTCCGGCCGCCCATATAGGGCAACAATACGTCCGGGATGGTTACCGATCCGTCTTCATTCAGATAGTTTTCGATGACCGCGATCAGAGCGCGGCCGACGGCGGTACCCGACCCGTTCAGCGTATGGACGAATTTCAAGGTTTTGTCGTCCTTGACCCGGTAACGCGCATTCATCCGCCGTGCCTGGAAGTCACCGCAGACCGAGCAGGACGAAATTTCGCGATAGGCATCCTGCCCCGGTAGCCAGACTTCGAGGTCATAGGTCTTGCGGGCGCCAAACCCCATGTCGCCGGTGCAAAGCGTCATCACCCGATAATGCAGACCAAGACGCTTCAGTACTTCCTCGGCGCAGGCCGTCATGCGCTCATGCTCGTCGATCGAGCTTTCCGCATCGGTGATGGAAACGAGTTCGACCTTGTTGAACTGATGCTGGCGCAACATGCCGCGCGTGTCGCGACCGGCGGAGCCAGCCTCTGAGCGGAAGCACGGCGTCAGTGCCGTCAGGCGCAGCGGCAATGCTTCAGCATCAAGGATCTGCTCGCGCACCATGTTGGTCAGCGGCACTTCGGCCGTCGGGATCAGCCAGCGGCCATCCGTGGTCTTGAACAGGTCTTCCGAGAATTTCGGCAGTTGTCCGGTGCCGTACATGGCATCGTCACGGGTCATCAGCGGCGGCTGGACTTCGAGATAGCCGTGCTCGCCGGTGTGCAGGTCGAGCATGAACTGTCCGAGCGCGCGCTCGAGCCGGGCCAGTTGCCCCTTGACGATGGTAAAACGCGAGCCGGCGATCCTGGCGGCGCCTTCGAAGTCGAGCCAGCCGAGTTCCTCGCCGATCTCGAAATGTTCTTTCGGCTTGTGGTTCCAGCCCGGCTTCTGGCCGTGGCTGTGCTTGACGACATTGCCGTGCTCGTCGCTGCCGACGGGAACGTCGTCGAGCGGAATATTGGGAATGCGCGACAGGGCGTCCGCCAGTTCGGCGTCCGTCTGGCGGCTTTCCTCTTCCAGCGCCGGCATCGTCGTCTTGAGCTCTGCCACTTCCGCCTTCAGCGTCTCGGCGAGCTCGCTGTTCTTCTGCGCCATCGCCGCGCCGATTTCCTTGGAGGCGGCATTGCGGCGCGACTGCATGTCCTGCAGCGCCTGAACCAGGGAGCGGCGCTTTTCATCCAGCGAAATCAATGCGGCCGACAGGGGCTCCGCACCGCGCTTCGCGAGCGCCGCGTCGAGGGCTTCGGCATTGTCCCTAATCCATTTGATATCAAGCATGGTCGTTCAGGTCCTGATCGGTCGTATCGAAAATCGGGGCCCGAACGCATCGCGCTGACAACAATCAGCCAGCATTCTCTTCCGCTGCGGCAGTCTCGCGGGCAAGCGCATCACGCGCACGCTGCCGCTCGATGAGTCGGGCCGTATAGATTGAGACCTCGTAGAGAAGGATGGCCGGCAGGGCAAGACCGATCTGGGAAACCGGGTCGGGCGGAGTCAGGATCGCGGCGGCGATAAAGGAGACGACGATCGCATATTTGCGCTTGTCCTTCAGTCCCTGCGACGTGACGAAGCCGACGCGGGCCAGGAGCGTGGTGATCACCGGCAGCTGGAACACGAGCCCGAAGGCAAAGATCAGCGACATGATCAGGCTCAGATATTCTGAAACCTTCGGCAGGAGCTGGATCGATACCTGCCCCTCGCCGCCATCCTGCTGCATGGCCAGGAAGAACCACATGACCATCGGCGTGAAGAAGAAATAGACCAGGCAGCCGCCCATGATGAACAGGATCGGCGATGCGACCAGGAACGGCAGGAAGGCCGCTCGCTCGTTCTTGTAGAGGCCGGGGGCAACGAATTTGTAGACCTGCGACGCGATCACCGGGAAGGCGATGACCAGCGCGCTGAACATGGCGACCTTCACCTGGGTGAAGAAGAACTCCTGCGGCGCCGTATAGATCAGTTCGACGGATTTGTGGCTGAGGCCCGCCCAGTTGACAGCCCATTTGAAGGGCTGGACGAGGACATTGAAGATGCCCTTGGCGAAATAGAAGCAGATGATGAAAGCGACGAAGAAGGCACCGACCGCCCACATCAGGCGTGCGCGCAACTCGATCAGGTGCGCCATCAACGGCTGAGGCTTGTCTTCGATATCGCCGCTCATGCGTCACCCTTTTTCCTGGTCGCCTTGGCGGCGACCTTGCGGGTTTCCGCCTGCGCAGTGTCGGAGACCGTATTCCTGGATTTTTTCACTGGCGTCTTGACCGGAGCCATCACGGGTGCCGCAACAGCGGCCTCGACAACGGCCGTTTTCGCCTTGGAAGCGCGCTTGGCCTTCGGCTTTCCGGCGTCAACGGCTGCAGCCCGATCCAGCTGTTTGGCGGCGGATGCAATTGCCGCGGCGGCGACCGGATCGGGCTTGGCCAGATCAGTCTTGGGTTCTTCCTGCGCAACGACGGTTTCGGCGGGAGTATCAGTGGAAGCGGGTGTGACCGGCTCCTTTGGCTTCTCTACGGTCGTCGCCTTCTGCAGGTCAGCCTTGATCTCGTTGCCCATCTGCCGAAGCGGGTTCATGGCCTCGCGGATGCTGTGCGCTGGATTGAGCTTCTGCGCATCGGCGAGCGTCTTGCGCACGTCGTCCAGATCGGCCTCCTTGAGCGCTTCATCAAACTGCTGGCGAAAGTCACCCGCCATGCCCCGCATTTTCGTCATCATCTTGCCGAACGTCCGCAACATCGGCGGCAGGTCCTTCGGGCCCACCACGATGATCAGAACGATGGCGATAACGACGAGCTCGGTCCAGCCGACATCAAGCATGCTCAGAACTCCACGAAACCGAAAGCGTCAGGACCTGCTCCTGAGGACAGGTCCTGTACCGAATGCATGATCAGCGGACTTCGTCGGATTTGTGTTCGACCGTCTTGCCGTCGAGACCCTTGTCGGACGTCGGCGTCGCGTCGTCGTCGGTCATGCCCTTCTTGAAGCTCTTGATGCCCTTGGCAACGTCGCCCATCAGTTCCGGAATCTTGCCGCGGCCGAACAGCAGCAGAACCACGACCAGAACGATCAGCCAATGCCAGATACTAAAGGAACCCATATCCTTACTCCCTTGAAGCCTTGAACCCCGATTTAAGATGTTCGATCATCTTTTTCAAACGGCAATCTGTCCCGCTCGTTAACGGAAAGCCGCACGTCGCGCAATCCTTACACGGAGAGTTGGGCGGGGATACAGTCAACAGTATGATTTTTCGGACTTTCCAGCCAAATCTCGCGCGAGGTCACGCAAGCGTGACGAATAGGCGCAGCCATGAGACCTGAAAACTATTCCTCGTCACCGCCGGTCGGTGCGAGCAGGCCCAATTCTTCGAGATCGAGCTGCGTGATCGGGTCCTCGTCATCGCCCAGACCGTCATCGCCAAGCGGAACCGGGATCTGGAAATTCGACGGAATGCGGCCGGACAGAAGTCCTGCGCCCTTCAGTTCCTCCAATCCGGGCAGGTCACGCAGGTCCTCTAGCCCGAAATGATCGAGGAAGTCGCGCGTCGTACCGAAGGTGACCGGACGGCCGGGCGTGCGCCGTCGGCCACGAAACCGGATCCAGCCCGCTTCCATCAGCACGTCCAGCGTCCCCTTCGACGTCTGCACACCACGAATGTCCTCGATCTCGGCACGTGTCACCGGCTGGTGATAGCCGATAATCGCCAACACTTCGAGCGCCGCGCGCGACAGCTTGCGCACCTCGTTTTCATCGGTCTGCACAACGAAGGAGAGATCGGCAGCGGTACGGAACGCCCAGTGATCGGCGACCTGCACGAGATTGACGCCGCGTTCCGCATAGATGGATTTGAGTCGCGCCATGATGCGCGGAACATCGGCGCCGCGCGGCAGACGGGAGGCGATATAACCCTCGGAAACCGGCTGGGCGGAGGCGAAGACAAGTGCTTCGGCGATCCGCTCTGCTTCCAGTTCCAGCTTCGGATCGAGCCCGGCCTGCGTGCCGTCCGGCTCATCCTCCCGCTCGATGACGACTGGCACATGCTCTTGCGGATCAGTCACGCCCCGCCTCCATATCCGCCAGCGCCTGCGGCGTAATCCGGTTTGGCCCCTGGCGCAGGTAGATTGGCGAGAACGCGCCATCCTGGCGTATTTCGAGCCGGCCCTCGCGCACCATTTCCAGCGAGGCGGCGAACGAACTGGCGATTGCGGTCGCCCGCTCCTTCGGGCTGGTCATGTAGCGCAGCAAGAAATGGTCCAGCGCCGTCCATTCGACCATGTCGCCGATCAGCCGAGCCAGTACTAGCCGCGCGTCGGCGAGCGACCAGACCTGCCGCTTCTCGATCGTCACCTGCATGATGGCTTCGCGCTGGCGCAGCGACGCGTAAGCATGCAGGAGATCATAGAGCGAGGCGTCGAAGGCCGATTTCCTTTCGACCGGAATATGCTCCGGCGCACCGCGCGCAAAGACGTCGCGGCCGAGCCGGTTGCGATTGATGAGACGGGTCGCCGCCTCTCGCATCGCCTCCAGCCGCTTGAGGCGGAAAGCCAGCGCCGAGGCCATTTCCTCGCCGGACGGGCCTTCGTCCTTGGCCTGCTGCGGGATGAGCAACCGTGATTTCAGGAAAGCGAGCCAGGCCGCCATCACGAGATAGTCGGCTGCCAGTTCAAGCCGGATGCTGCGGGCCCGCTCGATGAAGGCGATATATTGTTCGGCGAGCGCCAGCACGGAAACGCGCGAGAGATCGACGCGCTGATTGCGGGCAAGATGCAGGAGAAGGTCGAGCGGCCCTTCGAAGCCGGCAATATCGACGACGAGTTCTTCCTCGTGCAGTCCGCGATCGGCGGGTTCGTCCTGCCACAGCGAATCCATCGGCGCCCGCGCCGCCGACTTCTTCTGTGTATCGGCGGCATTGCTCACGATTGGTTCGCCCCTGAAATCAGCCTGTGCCCCCTCAAGAGATGGCGAACATGCCGTTGAACTCTTCACGCAGTACAGCTTCGTCCGCGCCATCGGGCTTGGTGAAACCAGCCTCGACGGCCTTGACGCGGCGCAGGGCGTCGCCGGCCAGAACCGGAACCACGCGCGCCACCTGCAGCATTTCATCCATGATGCCATGGCAATGCAACACCATATCGAGCCCGGCAGCGACAATCCCGCGTGCACGCTGCTCGATATCGCCCGCAAGCGCGTTCATCGAAACGTCGTCCGACATCAGCAGGCCATCAAAGCCGATATGACCGCGGATGACCTCGCGAACCACCTTTGCCGATGTCGTGGCCGGGTTTTCCGGGTCGATCGCCGTGAAGACGATATGCGCCGACATCGCCATCAACTCGTTGTTCATGGCGACGAAGGGCACGAAATCGCTTTTTGCCAGTTCATCGAAGGACACATCAACCACAGGCAGCTTGTGATGGGAATCGACGAAGGCGCGGCCATGGCCCGGCATGTGCTTCATCACCGGCAGCATGCCGCCGGCTTTGAGGCCTTCGGCTGCCGCGGCCCCAATCTCGGCCACGGTTTTGGGATCGTATCCGTAGGCGCGATTGCCGATGACATCGCTGCTGCCTTCGATCGGCACGTCGAGCACCGGCAGGCAATCGACGGTGACGCCAAGGCGCATGAGATCAAAGGCATGCAGGCGCGACATCAGCCATGCGGCACGCAGCCCCTGCTCGCGGTTGCGGCGGTAGATCTCGCCGATGGCAGCACCGTTCGGATATTGCTGGACAATCGGCGGTTTGATGCGCTGGACGCGCCCGCCTTCCTGGTCGATCAGCACCGGCGCATCGGGATTGCCGATACTGTCGCGCAGCGATGCCACCAGATCGGCAATCTGGTCGGGTTCCCCGATATTGCGCCCGAACAGGATGAAACCCCATGGGCGTTCGCCGGCAAAGAATGCCTTTTCCTCGGCGGTGACGGTCAGGCCCTTGCAGCCTGAAATGAAGGCTTTTGATTCGCTCATGGCAAGATGATAGTCGCTGCTGCTCATCGCGGCGAATACCGTTTCCCTCCAAGCGCAGTCATTCACAGCTATTGCAACGCGAAACAGGTCGACAAACCGAAAAAGGCGCGACTTTCGCCGCGCCTTTGCTCATCCGCTTCTTGGAAGCGGTTATTTCGTGACGAGGCAACTGCCGCCGGCGCTTTTGTACTGGGCGCAGAGTGCATTGGCAGCCTCGCGGCTGCCGGCCGGGATGCGGACACGGTAATAGGTGCCCTTGCCGGCAATCTCGGCCCGCTTGATATCGACACCCTTACCGCCGATGACACCACCGAACTTGCCCGAAAGCGTCTTGTAGGACTTCTGCGCTTCAGCTTCGGACGGCAGCGATGCGATCTGGACGACATAGCTTCCCGGCGCGATCGAGGCTGTCTCGATCGGCTTTTCTTCGGCGGCCGGCTGGGTCTCCTTGAAGGTATCGACAACCGTGGTTGGTTTTTCAACGGGCTTGGCCTGCTGAACCGGGTTGGTGTCGGCAACCGTCGATGTCTTCACGGAGCGAACCGGTGCGGTTTCCTCGACAGTCGCATCGGCAGCTTCAGCCAGCGCACTCTTTTCCTGCGGCAACGCTTTCGCTGTTTCGGCCTGCGGCGTCACCACGGTGGTCTTCACCGTCTTGACCTGCGGGTCGCTCTGGCTGGAGGCCACCTGCGTTTCAGGCTGGGTGGCGACGTCCTCGCGAGCGACCAGTGTGCCGTCCGGCTTGACGATCATCGTGCGCACCTTGCGCGGCGATACGGCAGGGGTTGCGTCCGCCTGTGCATTCTCGGCGGACTGATCGTCCGGAAGGAGGCGGTCGCCACCCTCGTCGTCGATCGGCGTCAGGCCGGCGATCTCGTCGGCTCGGCCCTCGAGCGGCAGGTTTTCCGGCGTCAGGGTCCGCTGGACCACATCGATCGGCTCCTCGGTCGAAGACACCAGCGCATCCTGCTGCGGAGTCGTGTCCTGCGCACCGGCAACACGGTCGTAAACGGCCTTGTCCTGGTTTGGAACGGTCTTGCCGCCCTTCTCGGCCGGCACCATCTTGACGGGCGACTTGTCGGCAAGAATGATTTTCGGATCGTCGCCGGACAGACCCGGCGCATTTCCGCCCATGAAGGCGTAGACACCCGCCCCCCCGACGACCGCAACAACCGCGACGGCAGCCGCCAGCATCATCAGGCGACGCTTCACCGGGCCGCGCTCGTCGTCATAGTCATCATTGGACGCGGAATAACCGGAGCCGACCGCAAGGCGGTCCGACGACGGGTCCGTGTCCTGGCGCTGGCTCAGCGACAGGCGGAAATCTTCTTCCATGGCCTTTTCGAATTCATCGAAATCGTCCTCGACGCGGACGCCATTGCCGACGGGCTGGGCGGCGGCGGACTGCGGCACAGCGCCAAAGCCGTTATCGTCCTGGGCGCCCTGAGCCGGGTTGCGCGCGCCACGGTTCGGCGTGCCGAACAGCTGCGCCATTTCCGCATCGATATCGAGATCATAATCCGGCTGCTGAACTACAGGCCGTTCCTGCTCGACGACAGGCAATTGCGGCACGTGAAGCTCAGCCATCGCCGTCAGGTTTTCTTCCGTCTCCGAGATCATCGAAGGATCGAACGGCAGAACAGATTCCGGTTCCTGGCTCACCGGCTCTTCGAATTCCGGCAGATCGACAAAAGGTGCCTGGGCTGGGTTATGGGCCTGCACCTCGGCAACAGACGCAACCGGAGCTTCGGCGACCGGCGCCGCGGCGACGGTCTCGACCGGGGCAAATGCCGTTTGCTGTGCCGCCATCTCGAATTCGGATGGGTCGATATCGAGATCGATACCGGCAAGATCGAGTTCGAACGTGTCGAGATCGAAATCCGGCTCGTCATCGACGGGCAGTTTCAGGGCTTCGGCCGCTTCGACAATCACGGGTTCGACCGGCGTTTCAGCCGGCTGATAAGCCGTTTCCGTCGCGACAGCCATCGGAGCAGCGACGACCGCGGCTGGCAGCGGCGTTGCGAACGCCTTCTGGGCCGATACGCCGCCATTGGAGGCAACAGGCGTCGCCCGGCTGAAAGTCGGCGTGAAGGGATAATTGACCTTGCGGGACGTTTCCTGCGCCAGCGGACCCTTTACGGTAGCCTGAGGGGGGACAGGAAACTGTTCGATATCGGCCAGCAGGGCATCGATGCCGCGCGGGTCCATCTGAGAAATAACCGTTTCGGCGGCAGGTGCGGGCTGCGCTACAGGCGTCGCCTGCGGTGCATTGTCCACGATGGCTGCGTCAACGGCTTCGAACGCAGCCTGTTCTTCAACGACTGGCGCCTGTAGCAGGTCTTCCGCGGCACCCGGTCCCAAGTCCAGTTCCGGCTCGAAACGCTGCGGCGGGGTAGCAGATGCCTTGGCTTCCGGCGCTTCAATCTGCGAATCGTCATACCCGATCGACAATTCGAGTTCGCGCTCGAGATCGGCGCCGTCGAATACCAGGTCGTCCTGCTGGTCAACCGGCCAGTCGGCGTTCGACTCTGCCGACACGATTTCCGGCGCCTGCATGAAGGACTCGCCTGCCGCTTCATCAATCACGTGGATTTCGGGCACGTGGATTTCTGACAGGTGGATTTCGGGAACGTGGATTTCGGGAACATCGACCGGCGCGAAAACCGGCTCCTGCGCGACAGGCAGTTCGATTTCGTCGACAGGCGCTAACGTCTCGACCTCAGGCGCCGGCAGGAACGCTTCGTCCTCATACTGGCCCCAGGCAGGCTCAACGGCGTCATCGAGCGCGAAGTCAGGCTCGGCGGCCTGCGGCACGGAGACGGCAGGCAATTCGACGACACGCGACGCGGGTTGAACAGCCGGCGCGTCATAGACGTCGAACTCGCGCATGAGCTCGCTTTCCAGATCGAGCATCGGCTCGGCATGGGAGGGAGCCTCCGGCACGGGTTCACGGCTCACCAGGTCGCGATGTCTCGCCAGTTCCTGAAGCTGCTGGACCGCAGGCCGATTGTCATAGCCGACGATACGTGCAAGTTCGGCCAACGGATCATCATCCGCCAAAATGTCGAATTCCGCAGTCTCGCCACGTGCCAATTGTTTCTCTGCCATACGCTCCACTCACAACTTACTAGCCAGTTCTTGCCAGTTCATTGTGGGGAAATGTTGACAATACTATCGCATCTCATCCGGTGCTGCGGTGCCTGTAATAGACAGGCCCGATTTCAGCACCGAGGCGACAGCATGCACAAGTCCTAACCTGGCGATGGTCAATTCTCTATTTTTATCGTTAACAAAACGTAATTCAGGAGCCTCTTTACCTTTATTCCAGTGCGCATGGAAGGCGCTGGCAAGATCATAGAGGTAAAACGCGATGCGATGGGGCTCCTGGGACTGTGCCGCTGCCTCGATGATGCGCGGATATTCCGCCAGCTTGGCGACAAGCTGCAACTCGTTCGAATCAGTGATGTTTCCGGCAATCGCGCCGGCCAGACCGATCGTTTCGAAGTCGACGCCCGGAAATGCTTCGCGGGCCTGCCGGAATACAGACATGCAGCGCGCATGCGCATATTGCACGTAAAAGACCGGATTATCCTTCGACTGTTCTGTCACCTTGGCGAAATCGAAGTCGAGCGGTTCGGAATTCTTCCGGTAGATCATCATGAACCGCACCGAGTCCCGGCCGACTTCCTCGACCACGTCACGCAGCGTGATGAAATCGCCGGAGCGCTTGGACATCTTCACCGGTTCACCTTCGCGGTAAAGCTTGACCAACTGGCAAAGCAGCACCGTCAGCTTCGACGCACCGCCCGATACGGCGCGCGCGACCGCCTCCAGGCGCTTGACGTAGCCGCCGTGATCGGCGCCGAGCACATAGATCATTTCGTCAAAACCGCGATCGAACTTGTCCTTGAAATAGGCAACGTCGGCGGCGAAATAGGTATAGGAGCCGTCCGACTTGATCAGCGGCCGGTCGATATCGTCGCCGACTTCGGTTGAACGGAACAATGTCTGCTCGCGATCTTCCCAGTCTTCCGGCAGTTGCCCCTTCGGCGGCGGCAGCGAGCCCTTGTAGACATGCCCCTTGAAGGTCAGGTCGTTGATGGCATTGCGGATTCGCCCGGCACCGTCGGCATGCAGCGCGCGTTCGGAAAAGAACACGTCGTGGTGGACGTTGAGGGCTGCAAGATCCTCGCGGATCATCACCATCATCGCATCGATCGTGCGATCCTTTAGGAGTGGCATCCACTTGTCTTCCGGCATGATCCGCAGGCTCGTCCCGAACTCGTCGGCCAGCGCCTGCCCGACCGGAACAAGATAGTCACCGGGATAAAGCCCCGACGGTATTTCGCCGATCTTTTCGCCGAGCGCCTCGCGGTATCGCAAGAAGGCGGATCGCGCGAGCGTATCAATCTGCGAGCCCGCGTCGTTGATGTAGTATTCCTTGGTCACCTCGTACCCGGCGAAGGCCAGGAGGTTTGCCAGCGTGTCGCCGACGACGGCGCCACGGCAATGGCCCACATGCATCGGGCCGGTCGGATTGGCCGAGACATATTCGACATTGACCTTGCGGCCGGCGCCAACGGCGCTCTTGCCATAATTGGTGCCATCGGCGACCATCACCGCCAGAAGCTTCTGCCAGTAGGCGACAGAGAGCTTGACGTTGATGAAACCGGGACCGGCCACGGAGACGGCAACAACTTCCGGATCCTGCTTTAGCTTTTCGACGATCTGTTCGGCGAGCGCGCGCGGATTGGTGCCGAGCGGCTTGGCCAGCACCATGGCGGCATTGGTTGCAACGTCACCATGGCTTGCATCGCGCGGCGGCTCCACACTGATTCTGCCGAAATCCACGGATGAGCGGTTTTCACGCACGATATCAAGCGTTTCGAGGACGTTTTTAATTCTTGATTCGAAGTCTGTGAAAATGTTCATCGCACCCATCCGGCCTGCTCGGCCCGAAGGGGCGCGAGACCGCGTTAATATCGTTCAAATCGAAGGCGGCTCGATATGCTCGCGACTGCCCTCAACCGGCGCGGTGACTACCGCAAATCGGGGGTATGGTCAAACAAGCGCCCGTGCACGGCGATCGCATAGGTATCGGTCATGCCCGCCAGATAGTCGCCGACATGGCGGGCCTTTGCAGGTTCGGCCATGCCGGAAATCTGGTCGATCCAGTAGTGCTTCTGCATCTCGCGCGGATCGGCCATGAAGGCGTTGTAGAGATCGGTGACGATCAGCGCCGCATTGGCGCGCACGCGCATCACCTCGGGATGGCGATAGATGCGGGTCATCAGCATCTTCTTGATCTGCTGATCCGTCTTAGACATTGCCTCCGAGAAACCGGCCATCACCCTGCCCGCCGCCCGCACGTCGGCGGCGCTCTGCGGGTTAACCTCACGCAGGTTCTTCTGGGCGACGGTGATCACATCCTCGACCATGGCCGTGATCTGGCGACGCATGATTTCGTGGGTGAAGCGGTTGGCCTCCAGCCCCGGATACCGATCGCGAACCTCGCGCATCAGCGCAGCCAGGAACGGGATTTCCTCCAGCATGTCGAAATTCAGGTAGCCGGAGCGCAGGCCATCGTCGATATCATGGGTGTTGTAGGCGATATCGTCGGAAATCGCCGCAACCTGGGCTTCCAGGCTGGCAAAGCTCGACAATTCCAGATCATGCAGCGCGCAATAATCAAGGATGGGCTGCGGAACCGGGCCACGGATGCCCTCACCGTTCGCCGCCACCAGCGGTCCATTGTGCTTGACGAGCCCTTCCAGGCTTTCCCAGGTCAGGTTCAGCCCGTCAAACTCGGCATAACGGCGTTCCAGCTTGGTGACGATGCGCAGCGACTGCGCATTGTGATCGAAGCCGCCATAGGGCTTCAACATCTCGTGCAGCGCGTCTTCGCCGGTATGGCCGAAGGGCGTGTGGCCGAAATCATGGACCAGCGCCACGCCTTCCGCGAGATCCTCGTCCAGCCGCAGGGCTCGCGCCAGCGCACGAGCAATCTGCGCGACTTCGATTGTGTGGGTCAGGCGCGTGCGGTAGTGATCGCCATCGGCGGCGATGAAGACCTGCGTCTTGTGCTTCAGGCGGCGGAAGGCGGTGGTATGGACGATACGGTCGCGGTCGCGTTGGAAATCGGATCGCGTCGGGCTGCTGCTCTCAGGGTAAAGCCGTCCCCGGGTCGCCCACGGATCGGAGGCGAAAATCGCGCGTTCACCGGAACCGAAACCAAGCGCATGTCTGTCCAATGTCATTTCCCACTTTGCATCCCATTGACGCGGTCTTAAAGCCTTCATACCTATAGTGGGCGCTGCAGGAAAGCACCGAGTGGAAATCGCTCGTATCCTTGAATAAAAACAAGGATTTGCGGCGCACCCGAGCCACTTCGCGTGCGATCTTCAAAGACGCGGCGAACGATGGAAACAGCGAATCTCTCCGGATCTTGACCCCGGCAGGAGGTAAACATGACGACGGAAACTGTAACTCTCTCGGATTCGGCGGCAAAACGCATTGCCGTCATCCTGAAATCCGACGTGGAGAAGAAGGCCATGCGCGTCTCCGTCGAAGGCGGCGGCTGTTCGGGTTTCTCTTATAAGTTCGATCTGGTCAGCGATGCCGATGACGATGACCTCGTCTTGGAAAAGGGCGATGCGAAAGTGCTCATCGACAGCATGTCGCTGGTCTATATGAGCGGTTCGGAGATCGACTTCGTCGATAATCTCCTCGGTCAGTCCTTCCAGATCAAGAACCCCAACGCGGTCGCAAGCTGTGGCTGCGGCACCAGTTTTTCCATCTGAAAAACAGCCCCGCCACTATTTCCCTCAAAGATATGGCGACCCCAGCCAGAAGATCTTGTTGAGCAGGCGCGTGGCAAAGGGTTTTGCACGCAGGTCAGGCAGCGTGACCGGATGCGCCTCGTTCAGGACAGCCTGGATCCGATGGCCGATGCTGCCGGCAAAGCCGGTGTCCAAGACTTCCAGATCGATTTCGAAATTGAGCCGCAGCGACCGCGGATCGAGGTTGGAAGAGCCGACATAGGCCCAGCGATCGTCTACCGTCATCAGCTTCGAATGGTTGAACGGGCCGGTCGATCGCCAGATCCGGCAGCCGCCCTTCAGAATCTGATCGAACTGCGCCGTCATCGCCCGGTCCACCAGAACCAGGTTGTTGACGGCCGGCACGATGATATCCACGTCCACGCCCCGTAGCGCCGCCGTCACCAGCGCGCTGATCAGTTCCCTGTCCGGCAGGAAGTATGGCGACATGATGCGGATATTGCGTCTGGCGATGGAAAAGGCTCCCATCATCATCTTGTGATTGGATTCGTTTGTCCGGTCCGGTCCGGACGGCACGGCGCGCATCAGCATGGCTGGCTTTACATGGGGCGCCGGCGCAATCTGCCAGGCGGCGGCCTCCAGCACTTCCCGGCTGGCAAACTGCCAGTCCTCAGAGGCAACCTGGAAGAGGTCGGCGACGACCGGGCCGGCGACGCGGAAATGCGTGTCGCGCGCCTGTCCGTCGCCAGCAAATTCCAGCGTGAAGCCGGAGCGGATGTTCATGCCGCCGGTAAACGCGACGACGCCATCGACGATCAGTATCTTCCTATGCGTACGCAGATTTGCATAGGGCAACCGGAGCCCCATGATGATGTTGCCGTTGAACACTTTAACCATCACGCCGCCGGCCTCGAGATGGCCGACAATGCTTGGAACAGAATAGCGCGCGCCGACCGCATCGATAAGGACGCGCACCTCGACACCGCGCTTCACCGCCTTGATCAGGGCATCGGCGAACCGCAGGCCGATCTCGTCGCGATCGAAAATATAGGTCTCGAGCAGGACGGCGCGGGTGGCGGTGGCGATCTGCTGCAGCATCGCGGCATAGGCCGTGTCCCCGTCTTCCAGCATGGTAATCTGGTTGCCCGCGCACATGCGGTGGCGGCTGACGCGATCCCCCAGCAGCTTCATCGCGCCGAATCGCTGCCCGAACCGCTCGGCGACCGCGGTGATGGAGACGTCGAACTTGCCCAACGCATCCGGCCCCCGCTCCCGCACCAGCGAACGCTGCTGTTCGATCGAGGAGCGGCGGATGCGGTTGATGCCGGCAATCGCATAGAGAAGCGCGCCGAGAACCGGAGACAACAGGATGATGCCGACCCAGCCCAGCGCAGAGCGAACCTCCTGCTTGGTCATCGTGGCATGAATGGCGGCTGGCACACCGAGTATGACGGAAAGGACCGCCAGGATATGCGGCCAATAGGTCGTCAGCAAAGCAATCATGCAGCGACTATAACGGGCCGGTTTCAGGAAGCAATTCAGCACGGGATGATGAGGTGCTTTGCACAGCTTCCGGTTTGTCAAAGAAATCCGGTGGCGCTACAACGACAAAAGCCTTCGCGCCGCAGCCTCAAAGGAATGCCCATCATGAAAATCGTCACCTGGAATATCAACGGCGTCAGGGCCCGCATCGACGTCCTCGTGGCATGGCTGAAGGAATCGCAGCCCGACATCGTCTGCCTGCAGGAAATCAAGACCGTCGATGAAGGCTTTCCCCGTGGCGAGATCGAGGCGCTCGGCTACCATGTCGAGACGCACGGCCAAAAGGGCTTCAACGGCGTTGCCATCCTGTCGAAGATCAAGCCGGACGACGTAAACCGCGGCCTGCCCGGCGACGATACCGACGAGCAGTCACGTTTTATCGAAGGCGTGTTTTCCGTTGACGGCGGCGTCATCCGCGTCTGCTCGCTCTACCTGCCGAACGGCAATCCGGTCGAGACGGAAAAGTTTCCGTACAAACTCTCCTGGATGGACCGGCTGAGCGCCTTCGCGGCCGAACGGCTGGCGCTGGAAGAGCCGCTGATCCTCGCGGGCGATTACAATGTTATCGCGGAGCCGCATGACTGCTGGGACGTCAAGGTCTGGCAGAACGACGCGCTCTATCAGCCACGCACGCGCCAGTCGTTCCGGCGGCTCGAAAATCTCGGCTTCACCGACGCGGTGCGCGCGACGACGGATGCAGCACCGCTCTATACGTTCTGGGATTATCAGGCCGGTTGCTGGCCGAAGAATTTCGGCATTCGCATCGATCATCTGATGCTGTCGCCGGAAGCCGCTGATCGGCTTGTCTCGACCGATGTCGAGAAACATGTCCGCGCCTGGGAAAAGCCGTCCGATCACGTGCCTGTCGCGGGGAAGTTCAGCTTCGCAGCACGGGCTGCAGCCTGAGCGATATCAGTCGCTGTCGAGATGGATGGTCTGGGACATGGCAACGGCCGCCCGTCGATCGTCTTCGGTCGCGAGCGAGAACGCCTGCTCCTGCAGGGATTGCAGCCAGGGCTTGTCCTTGGGCGTACACTGGTCGAGCGCGGCGGTCATATAGGCAAGGCCACGTGCCGTCTGGCCTTCCTGGAAGAGGACATTGCCGAACACGCCCATGGCGCCGGCATGGCCGTTCTTGCGGGCCCGGTTCAGCCACTTCTTCGCCTGCTGGACATTGACGCTGCCGCCATCGCCCGACAACAGCATCCTTGCCAGCTGGAACTGGGCTTCAGAAACGCCGAAGGTGGAAGCCGCCTGGAAATAGAGCTGGCGCGCCTGGCTCATGTCGCTCTTCACCGGACTGTCGGGAATGCCGCGGCGATAATAACCGGCGAGCGAGATCAGTGCATTGACGAAATAGCCGGTGTCTTCTGAGCCTGGCTCGACGCCTTTCTCGGCGATCTCGCTGTAAATCTTGAAAGCTTCGAGGTCGTTTTCGGCGACGCCGTCACCGTAAGCGTACATATTGGCCAGCGCCCAGCGCGAGCCCGTATGGCCTTTTTCCGCTGCATAACGGTAGGCTTCGACGGCTTCGTCCTTGCGACCATTCTTGTAGGCGGAAAAGCCGAACTTGAAGAGGGCGAACGGTCCGGATTCCTTCGTGACGCCGGCGCCCGGATCGAACGCGAAGGCCGTGCGCTGCTGCGCGGAAAGCGCGAGTGCCAAACTCAAAACAAGAAACGTCAACGACCGGTAACCGCGTATCAGCATGATAGTCTATATCTTCCGTTCAACCCCAAGAGCCGGTCGGTGCCAGTGCCAATCGATACCCTGCCTCGCGCATTCGTCATGCCGACAGTTTCCCGACAGTAGTCAGCTTTTCCGGCAAGAGTGCGGCTCGCCCCGGGCCACACGATCCAATCCGCGCAAAAACGACCTGCCGAACAGTCCCAAAACTGCTCCGAAGCCGCGTAACATCACGGGAGACATGGATTTTTTCGAAAACGCGATAACTCATCTGACTCCAAACACCGCATGCTCAAAACTTCTTTGCAGGTTTGTCAAGCTCATCGGTGCTCCCAGTTTGTGGCGGGAAATAGACACAATCCCCTGCCGCGCTGCCGTTGCGGACTATAGAAAGAATGTGTTGCTGAATCGTCACAAAACGTGACATTGCAAAAGCAAAAAATCGGGTGGGAGATACTGCGATTTCGAGATGACGCCTGACAGAACCATCTTTAAACTCTCGCACGTGCGTAAGCCGGCACACACTAAAGCTGAGCTACAAAAAAGGCCCGGTGCGAACACCGGGCCTTTTCACAGGACTGAGATGGATCAGAACTTGATTTTCAGCGACGTGGAAATGGCGCTGACGATGTCGGTGTCGAAATCGTAGGTCACGTTGGTGCCAACAGGCGCGCCATTGTACGTCTGCGGTCCGGAACTGCCGCTCGTGAGCAAACCGATCGCCCCCGCAAGACGAATCTCGACATTTTCCGTCGGAAGATAGGATACGCCCGTACCCAACGTCCAAGTGTCCGTCTGGTTGCCGTAACCATGGCTGGTACCACGATCCCAAGTCAGGCTGACCGCACCGCTCCATTGATCGTTGAACTGGTGACCAACACCGCCGGAGACCGTCCAGCCATCGCGATAAAGCAGATCGAGGCTGGTCGGCGGGCGAACCGGGCTGGGATCGTTAGCGGTGACGCTCACGATCTGCAGTTGGCTCCAGTCGGTCCACTTGACAGAACCGAATACCAACCAGCCGGGGGCGACGCCCGTCTGCACCTTCAATTCCAAAGAATCGGGCATCGAAGCGAAGCTAGAGACGTCGTAACGCGAACCGATGATCGGTCCACCCGGGCCAACCCCGAGAATGACACGGCTCAGATCGATGCTACCCTCAAGATTGTCGAGATCGACCTTGCTGTTGTAGACGAGGCTTGCACGGAGGGCATATTCCGGAATTTCGTAGGCGACACCGGCACGCCAGCCCCAGCCACTGCCCTCAAGGTCCATCCGGCCTACGCCAGTGATCCCGAGCGCGGGAACTGCAGGCGATACGAGCCGCTCCTTGAAGCCGCCAACCTCCTGGTAAAAGCCGCCGCCGATTACACGGAACTGGCCCTTCCCCATGTCCCACTTGTAGGAGCAGGTTGCAGAGTAATTGTCGCTTTCAATCTTGGTTTGGATATTGTCGTTGGCACCCGCCCAGTTGGCACCCGGATTCGTATGCGCACCCCAAGGCTGCGAATAATCGGCCATGCAGTCGACGCTATCGCCAATGCCTGCCTTAAGGCCGACACGCGGAACCCAGTAGCCCTCTGTTTCATCAACACCGCTGTTCGGAAGCCCGTTCAAATCGCCGTTGGCTGGATTGATATCCGTGACATTGTTGAGTTCGCGCTGCGGATTGACGTAAGTCGCCGCGGCTTCGGCCGCGTAATCGGACGGATCGAACAACAGATCGATATTGTAACCGCCACGTTCCAGACCGCCTGCATTGGCCACAGTCGTGGTCAATGCAACGGTCAGCGCCGCCATCATGGCAGTCTTGATTCTCTTCTGAACCATCCGTTCCTCCCCTGAACACAGATCGGTCACCGATTGTGAAATCGGCCACTGAACGAAAAGTATCGACGGGATGTGGCAGAACGCAAATACCGAGAATTAGGGATGCGTTCTTCCCGATCACGGAAAATTTACGTAAGAAAATGAAATCAGGAGAAAAACGAACAAATATCGGGTATTCGTTCCGTCGTTCGGCACATTTTAGAAACAATTTAAAAAAAAATTCCACAAATATAATGAAGTGTCACTTCGACACAACAATGCCTCTTTTTGCGGGGCGCTCCCCTTCAAATAAGAAATTCGCCATGTAAGTGCCTGCATGCCGGCCTGTCAGGCAGAAACCGGGATTCCGCAAGAGAATCAGAAATAAACTCTGCATTGCATCGCGACCATCATCAATTCGAGATGGTATATACTTTCAAACAAAAGCGACCGGCCGCCTTCTGGCCGATCGCTTGTCTTTTTCACGACAATGTCGAAGTTGAAACGTCAGCCAGCTTCCGAAATTCGTGCGAGGGCCACACCGAGCGAGACCTTCTGACCGTCGAGTTCGGCCAGCCGCTCCCGCTCCGCCTCGACCACGTCGGGCCGTGCATTGGCCACGAACTTCTCATTCGACAGCTTGCCAAGAATACGTTCCCGCTCCTGGTCGACCTTGCCGAGCGCCTTTTCCAGACGCGACTTTTCAGCCGACAGATCGATCAGGCTGCCGAGCGGCAGGCAAATGGTTGCTTCGCCAACGACAATCTGGGCGCTGCCTTTCGGCGCCGTTGCAGCGAGATCAATGGCATCGACACGTGCCAGCCGGCGAATGGCGGCTGCGTGACGCTCCAGCCGTTCCTTGGTCAGCATGCTCGCCTCGACAACGACCAGCGGCGCGATCGCCGCCGGCGGCACGTTCATTTCCGAACGGACCGAGCGGATACCGGAGACCAGATCGATCAGCCAGTTGGTTTCGTCTGCCGCCGCATCGTCGGCATAGGACGACGACGGCCATTCCGCGTGGCACAGCAGACCGTTGCGGGTCTGCCCCTCAGCCGCTGTCTGCGCCCACAACTCTTCCGTCATGAACGGCATGAACGGATGCAGCAGCTTGTAGGTTTCGTCGAGAATATAGGCGACGCAGGCACGCGATTCAGCCTTGGCTGCCTCGTCCTCGCCGCCGAACACCGGCTTCAGCAGTTCCAGATACCAGTCGCAGACCTGATTCCAGACGAAACGATAAAGGCTGCCGGCCGCTTCGTTGAAGCGGTAGCCCTCGATTGCCTCCGTCACATCGCGGATCGTGCGCGACAGTTCCGTCAGGATCCAGCGGTTGATCGTCAACGAGCAGGCTTCCGGAACGAATTTCGGATCGGTCGCGACGCCGTTCATGCCGGCAAATCGCGTTGCGTTCCAGAGCTTGGTGCCGAAATTCCGGTAACCGGCAATACGGGCCGGGTCGAGCTTCACGTCCCTGCCCTGCGCCGCCATGATTGCCAGCGTGAACCGCAACGAATCGGCGCCATACTCGTCGATCAGGTCGAGCGGATCGATGACGTTGCCCTTGGACTTCGACATCTTGGCGCCGTTCTTGTCGCGAACCAGCGCGTGAACGTAGACCGTATGAAATGGCTCGACGGCAGTCCCATCGGCGTCCTTCATGAAATGCAGGCCCATCATCATCATCCGGGCGACCCAGAAGAAGATGATGTCGAAACCGGTGACCAGAACATCGGTCTGGTAATATTTGTCGAGTTCCGGAGTCTTGTCCGGCCAGCCGAGCGTCGAGAACGGCCAGAGCGCCGAGGAGAACCACGTGTCGAGCACGTCCTCGTCGCGCGTCAGAATATCGCCCGGCGCGAAGTTTTCGAGCTTTTCCTCGACCCAGGCTTTCCAGGGGCCTTCATGGGCGATGTAGTGCTGGATCGCCGCGTGCAACGCCTCTTCCTCGGTCTTTTCGACGAAGACCTGGCCGTCCGGGCCGTACCAGGCCGGGATCTGGTGTCCCCACCAGAGCTGGCGCGAGACGCACCAGGGCTGGATGTTTTCCATCCATTCGAAATAGGTCTTTTCCCAGTTCTTCGGGACGAAGTTGGTGCGGCCTTCGCGAACGGAAGCGATCGCGGGCTTCGCCAGCGTCGCAGCATCGACATACCATTGTTCGGTCAGGCGCGGCTCGATCGGAACGCCGCCACGGTCGCCATGCGGAACCGTATGCTTGTGCGGCTCGATCCTGTCGAGAAGGCCGCGCTCCTCGAACATCCCAACGATCGCCTTGCGGGCCGCGAATCGATCGAGATTATCGAGCGCCGAGATGACAGCTTCGAGCTCGTCGCTCGCCGACAGGCCTTCGAGGAAGTCCTCGTTGCCGGCAAGCGTCACATGCCCGTCGATGGTCAGGATGTTGACCTGGCGCAGATGTTGCCGCTTGCCGACGTCGAAATCGTTGAAATCATGCGCAGGCGTCATCTTGACCGCGCCGGTGCCGGCGGTCGGATCCGGATATTCGTCGGCGACGATCGGAATGCGACGGCCGACCAGCGGCAGCACGACATGCTTGCCGACGATCGCCTTATAGCGCTCGTCATCGGGATGGACGGCAACGCCGGTATCGCCGAGCATGGTTTCAGGACGAGTGGTCGCGACGACGAGATAGTCACGCGTCTCCCATTCGGTCGCCTTGCCGTCCTCGTCGAAGGCGATCGGGTGCTGGTAGGTCACGCCGTCTTCCAGCGGATAGCGCAGATGCCACAGATTGCCGGCCATCTCGACCTGCTCGACTTCCAGGTCGGAAATCGCGGTCAAGAGCTTCGGGTCCCAGTTGACCAGGCGCTTGTCCTTGTAGATCAAGCCTTCCTTGTAGAGCGAGACGAAAACTTCAAGCACGGCCTCCGACAGGCCTTCGTCCATGGTGAAGCGCTCGCGCGACCAGTCACAGGATGCGCCGAGACGCTTCAACTGGTTGAAGATCAGGCCGCCGGACTCGGCCTTCCACTCCCAGACCTTGTCGACGAAGGCCTCGCGGCCCATCTCGCGGCGGTGCAACTGGCGTTCCATCAGCTTGCGCTCGACAACCATCTGCGTTGCGATGCCGGCATGGTCCATGCCCGGTTGCCACAGCACGTCCTTGCCGCGCATGCGCTCGAAGCGGACCATGATGTCCTGCAATGTGTTGTTCAGCGCATGGCCCATGTGCAACGAACCGGTGACGTTCGGCGGCGGGATGACGATGCAGAAGCTCTCGGCGCCAGGTTTTGCCCCAGCACCTGCCCGGAAGGCGTCCTCGTCATCCCAGATCTTGGCGATGCGCGGTTCGACTGCGGCGGAATCATAGGTTTTTTCAAGCATTCTGGAGCCAAACTTGCTGATTGATGTCAGTGATTTGTAAATCGGAACGGGGCATTGGTGTCAACAAAAACGACAAAAAAGCCGCCAGTGTGGTCGCTGGCGGCTTTGAATGAGAAAATGCGAAAGCCTACCGCCTGGGCCCACGCGCAACGCGCTCGATTTCCTCGCGCACGAGCCGTTCCACCAGCGTCGGCAGGTTGTCGTCCAGCCATTCCTGCAACATCGGACGCAGCATATCCTCGGCGATCTCGTCGAAGGATCGGCGCGCACTGCTGTCAAGGGCAAGCGCGAGATCGCCGAACGAGCGGGCAACCTGTTCGCCGACTGCAGGCGATACGATCGAGTTCACGTCCTTCTCGGCAATGATCGAAACCGGGTGGCTCTCAACCTCGACACGTTCGGTAGCGGGAGCCGCCTGAGCGACCGGCGCCTCCATTTCTTCAACGATTGCGGCTGGCGGTTGGAACTGCGCCGTTGCGACCGGGGCGGCAACCGGCTCCATCTTGACCTCGGCCTGCCCGGCCGGCTGCTGTGCGACCGGCGCAGGCGTCATGCGGGCAGTCACGGTCGGGCTTTCCATCTTGGGACGCGGCGCGGCGGCATTGTCCGGCTCGCGCGGCGGCAGCGAATGCCGCTCGGACGCGGCGCGCACGCGGGCCGCGACATCGGCAAGAGACAGCGGCGGGGTCGAGACGGCAGCGGCCGGTCTTTCGGCCTCCGGCTGCGGCTCGCGGAGCGGTGTCGGCTGGGCGTGCTGCTGAACCTCGGCTTCGAACTCGGCCACCAGCGCATCGTCATCGATGGTCAGGTGAATATCGTCGGCATCATAGGCGCGATCGTCCCCGTAGGAACGATCACCGCGATAGCCCTCCTCCGGGGCCGGACCGAGATCGTTGGCCGGGAAGCCGGGAAGACCTGGCTCGTTGCTTTCGATGATCTTGCGAATGGAGGCGAGAATCTCGTCCATCGAAGGTTCGCGCGCTACATTGGGCTGTGCCATGATTATCCCCGTTTCTGCGGTCGCATCGGATCGAAAGGTTTGCCACGCAGGTGTTGATACGGACTGTATGCGAGTTCGGCGCCGAACAAAACGCCGCGAATCATCGAGTTCGATTCTTGCACAGATTTGTTCGATCCGTTACCCGCCGCCGGTTCGCACGGAAATCCGCCGTAAAAACTGCCGGCCGTTCCCCATTCGAATGCGATGAAATCAGACAGACGGATCAGCGGCCGTCCACTGTGCGCAGGCCGAACCACTTGTCCTTGACGGCCTCGTAGTGCTTTTCCGAGCGGTATTCGGCAACCTGGAGGTCCTGGCTCTTGATCGTCAGGCGCCCCATGGCCGCCAAGAGCGAATAGCTGGCCACCACGGCATTGCGCTGTGAGGCAACGAGGCTCTCTTCCGCGACCAGCACGCTCTGCTGCGCATCGAGCACGTCGAGCGTCGTGCGCTGACCGACCTTGCGCTCCTCGATGACGCCGGCGAGCGCCATGTTGGCGGCGTTCACCTGGGCCTTGTTGGCAATGATGGACGCAAGCGCGCCCTCAAGCTGCGCATTGGCCGTCACGATCGTCTGCTGCACCTCGGCACGGGCGGAATCGACGAGAATACGCTGCTGGCCCA
This sequence comes from Pararhizobium sp., assembly GCF_035497515.1. Classification (GTDB taxonomy): domain Bacteria; phylum Pseudomonadota; class Alphaproteobacteria; order Rhizobiales; family Rhizobiaceae; genus Pararhizobium. Next base: position 33,670 of record NZ_DATJDJ010000161.1, read on the forward strand.
GCCGTTCCTTGGCCTGGCGGATCTGGCCATATTCGGCGCCGCCCTGGTAGATCGGAATTTCCAGGCGTGCGGTGATGGCGGCGCTCGCCGTATCCGTGCCGTTGGTGCGGTCGGTCGTGTTGCGCGACAGGCTGCCCTGCACGACCACGCCCGGCAGCATCGTGCCCTCGGCCGATTTCACGCGGTAACCGGCGGCATCGACACTGTATTGCGCCGCCGCGATCGTCGGGTTGTCCCTAAGGCCCGAGGCAACGGCCTGGTCGAGGTTCTTCGGCATCGCCCTGGAGGCGGGAGCCGGCTGCTTGACGCCCTTCGGCATATCACCGACGATCTGCACATAGACGGCTTCGCTCTGCTTCAGTTGCGAAACCGCGTTCGCGAGAATGGCCTGCGCGCCGGCAAGCTCGGCCTCTGCCTGGCTGACATCGGTGCGGGTCCCCTCACCCACGTCGAGCCGCGACCTGGCGGCATTCAACTGCTCTTTCAGGAAGGCCATGTTGCGCTTGCGGATCGACACGACGCGCTGGTCACGGGCGATATTGGCATAGGACTGGGCAGCGGCGAGAAGAATGGAAATCTCGTTCGCCTTCAGCGTCTCGCGACTGGAAAACACGTTCGCCTCGGCGGCGCGGACATTGTTCAGCGTCTGGAAGCCATCGAAAATCTGCTGTGTGATCGTGATTGTCGCGAGCCCGGTACGCACCTGTTCAGCGACGAGCGGCGTCCCGCGGCGAGGAAATTGGAAGTTCGGAAAAGCTTCCGTGCCAAGCTGTGTCGCGGTTCCCTGCAGCGCCGCCGAAATCTGCGGCCGATAACCCGACTTGGCGATCGCCACGCCTTCGTCGGTTGCGCGCAGGCCAGCGCGCACGGCGTTCAGATCGGGATTGTTCTGATAGGCCTTGGCCATGGCATCGAAGATCGTTTCTGCCGAAACAGCAAAAGGCGTCAGCCAGATGACAGAGGAAAGGGCGGCCGCCACAGCCGCTTTACGCAGAATCGACACAATCTCTACTCCGGTATGGAAGCCGGAATGACCCAGATCTTCCCGGTTCGGCAAAGCCGCGGCGTTTCACATCATGTGAAGGGAGCCACGTCACGCTGCTTGTCGCTGTTGAAGCGGCGAAAGGTCCGAATTCATCCTTGCCAAGCGTCTTCTTTGAAGCCCGGATTTCAAGCTGCGACAACCGGTTGCACGATCTTCGGCTGCCCGTGCCTCGGAGAAACGAAAGGCACGTTGCCATTTCGCAACATTGGAATATACACGATAACAATCAAATGCTGAGGGCCCTCAAGAAGAGAAGCGTCAAAATACAAATTCACGTGCAATACGGAAACCCGGCAATGGCTTGACGGCCGTGTTGAAAGCCAGCCGTTCCGAGGTCTTGCCGGCTTCGCGGTTATAGACCCGGGCGCGCGAGGCATTGCCGAAACCAACCACCGCGATCAGGCGACCGCCGTCCTTGAGCTGGTCGAGAAGAGCCTCTGGCACGGTCTCGACCGCGCCGTTGACGAAGATCACATCGTAAGGCGCACCCGACGCATATCCGGCTTCCAAAGTTCCAGTCACCACCTCGACATTGCCATAGCCCAGACGGCCAAGCGTCGCGGAAGCTTCCGAAGCAAGGGCGGCATCGCTTTCGACAGATACGACAGAGGCCGCCAGCGAAGACAGGATCGCAGACGTGTAGCCGGTACCGGCGCCGATCTCGAGAACCTTGTCTGAACCGGTAATCGTCGCAAGTTGCAGCAGCTTGGCCATCGGCGACGGCTCCATCAGGTAGCGGCGGCCTTCGGTTGCGCCCGACAGTTCGACATCGGTGTCGATATAGGCAAGCGGCTTCATCGCGGCGGGAACGAACTCTTCGCGAGGGACAGACAGGAAAGCCGAAAGAACGGTATGCGACGTCACATCCGTCGTGCGGATCTGGTTGTCGACCATCTTGATGCGTGCTGCTTCGAAATTCATCTTGCCTGACCTCATGATCCGGATCGTCGTCCGGTTTGCGCGCACTTGCCTTGCGCCGGATATGACCACGCTCATAAATCCGCGCATCAACGGTTTCAAGCTATGGAATGCAGTTCTCGCAAAAAAGCAAGCTTGGCGACGATATCGTGTCCATTCGAAGAGGTTCCCGCAGATAATTTCACGGGGTTTATCGTCTGGACCTTCTCCATAATTCCTTAAATCGGAAGCGATTTCAGGAATTATGGAGCATATTTAAGTGCTACAGCGACCTTAGCGCGTCACATTTGACGCGCGGCGCTGTAGCGGTGGGCAGACAACATACAGCAGCCAGATCCATCCCGGTCTGGCCGCTGGGTACAAATATTACAATGTCTTCGTCTCAACCGGCGGGAGCGGCCTCCAGGCCAACGAGACCGATCTTGGTATAGCCCGCGCGCTGGATGAGGTTCATCACTGTCATCAGTTCACCGTAATCGACAGCCTTGTCGGCGCGCAGCAGGATGCGGGTCTGCGTATTGCCTTCGGTCATCCGGTTGAGCGCGCCGACAAAATTGTCGCGGCTGGTCTCGTCATTGCCGAGAGCCAGCGACAGATCCGCTTTCAAGGTAACGAAAACCGGTTTGTCCTCACGCTTGGCCGGCGTTGCCGCCGACTGGGGCAGATCGACCTTCATGTCGACGGTGGCAAGCGGCGCCGCCACCATGAAGATGATCAGCAGCACGAGCATCACGTCGATGAAAGGCGTGACGTTGATTTCGCTGTTTTCCTCGAGGTCGCCGGCACCTTCGCTGATTTTGCTGGCCATGGTCTTATCCGATCCGTGCGATGCCAGCGTCTGAATGCACGTGGCTTTCGGCCTTGCGCGGCGCGATCCTGCGGGCCTGGCGGAAATCGAGATCGCGGCTGACGACGCGCTCGACCGCGGCCGAGGCATCGGCCAGGATCAGGCGATAACCGGAAATCGAGCGGGCGAAATAGTTGTAGATGACGACGGCCGGGATGGCCGCGACAAGGCCGATGGCGGTTGCCAACAGTGCTTCGGCGATGCCCGGCGCGACGATGGCGAGGTTGGTCGTCTGCGCCTGACTGATGCCGATGAACGAATTCATGATCCCCCAGACAGTACCGAAAAGCCCGACAAAGGGTGAAATCGAGCCGATCGTTGCCAGCACGCCGGTGCCGCCGGCAATGCTCTTTCCGGCGCGCGCCTCGATGCGCGACACCTGCGAGGTGACGCGCTCCTTCACACCTTCAGTCGAGACGACATCCAGCACGGCTTCCGACTTCGACAGTTCGTCAGCCGCGGCAGCAATCATCAGCGCCGCGGGGCCTTTCTTCCCGGCAAAGGTTTCGCGCACATCACGCAGAACAATCGCGTCCGAAAGCGCACGCACCGCACGGCGGGCGGCGGTCTTTGCGGCAGCCAGTTCGAATGTCTTGACCAGCAGGATCGCCCAGGTGGCGACGGATGCCAATGCCAGCGCACTCATCACGCCTTTCACGACAATATCGGCGGCCATGAACATGCCGAGCGGCGACAGATCATGCGGCAGGATCGGATTGGGCGCCGCGACCTGACCTGCATCCTTTGTCTCGCCGGCAATCGGAGCAGCACCCGTCGTGGTGTTCACCGGAAAAGTCTGCGCCGTTGCCTCAGGAGTTGCCTGCGTATTTGCGTCGACGGGTGCCGTCTGTGTCGGGGTCGCTTCGGCCGGCTGCTGGATTTCACCGCGGGCCGGCGCCTGCGTTTCCTGCGCGTGAAGCGCGCCCGCGTTCGAGACAGCAAGCAGCACGGCCGCCAGCATCATCCATTTCGGCATAACCCGGTTCGGCATGATCTTATCCTTACCTATCAATCGTCCGACATCCCTTGGGAGAAGGGAGACCGGACGCCCAAATCCTGTATTCGACAGCCGGCATGAAAGCGAACGGCTTCAACAAACGCCGCTTCATAGGACGACTATGGCCGAAAGACAAGGATTTGTGGAGTTATTTAATCAAGAATAAACAGACTGCCGCCGCGATGTCGGCGGAATCGGCACCCGCTCCTATTGATCGGTCTCAGCTTCGTCGAACCGGCCCGTCCGCCAGTCGTAGGTCCGGTGCCGGGCCCAGGGCCGATGCAGTTGCTCCAGGGCGAAAACCAGTCGCATTGCGGGCTTGTGATCGGCGGAGGATGCAACTGCGTGAATTTCCACAGCGCCCGAACGCCGCAGGCTCTGTCCGCTCAGCAACGTCGCGCCGGAACGGCAGAGCGGAAAACGCAGCATTGCCTGGGTGACGACGATATCGGCTTCATCACAGGCAATGCCGACGAAACGGGCGTCATCGACCGTGACGATTTTCCATCCCTCTCTCGTAGTTGCCGCGCAAACCTGTTTCGGAATGCAGGCAAAGCGCCCTGACGGGGAATCCGCCAGAAGCTGCCGGACTGCGGATCGCGCGGCATCCTTGTCGATCGGCGGTCTGTTCCGTTTACCACTGTCGGCTTCCGCCTTCTCCGCCGCAGTATTCTCTCCATCCTTCAGGATCAGGGCCGGCCGCTGCTGTGGCTTCTGATGATCGTTTATGCGAAGGGCGCGCTGCCATTGCGAGAAGATGAAATCCGGCGGCTGGGTGCGGTTGCTGGCAGCCGAATCTTTTTCGATCATCGCGACAAGGCGTCCGTCTTCGGCGATGACGACGGCCGGCCGTGGGACATTGCCCGTCCAAGCCACGACAAGCCCGATGGCGATGACGCAAAGACCGGAAACAGCCAGCCATGTCCGGAACAGGCAGGCCAAGACTCCACCGGCCGCAATCAGCACGAAAGCAGCCTCAGGAACCCGGCCGGTCGTCACCTGTCCGCCCCAGGACGAGACCATACCGGCGATCGCGATCATCCATTCCAGTCCCTGCCCCATGACCAGCAGCGGATAATAATCCAGCCCGAACGGCATGAGCAGCATCGCGATGAGCGCGAACGGCATCACAAAAATGCTGATGATCGGCATGGCCAGGATATTGCCGATCAACCCATAGGCCGCGAGACGGTGAAAATGACCGGCGGAATAGATCATTGTCGACATGCCGCCGATGAACGAGCTGAGCAGCAGTCCGGCAAGAAAGCCACCGGCCGCTTTCAGCGGCTTCATCTTCGGATTGGCCGGCAAGAAATCCCGGTCGGGCCGCTCGCTCCAATGCGCGTAGCCGGCCACCAGCGCCAGTGTCGCCGCAAATGACATCTGGAAACCCGGGCCGGTCACAGCGGACGGCGTCACCACCAGAATGACGAGGGCCGACAGCGCGACATTGCGCAGGCTGATCGACGGCCGGTCGAAGAAGACAGCAACGAGCATAATGGAAATCATGATCCACGAGCGAACGGCGGAAACGGCGCCGCCCGAAATCAGGATATAGAAGAACACCATGATCAAGGCGCCGGCGGCCGCAAGCTTCTTGATCGGGAAGCGGTGCGCGAGCCCCGGGATGAAGCTGAGTACCGTTCGGGCTCCGATCAGGAAGGTTCCGGCCGCCAGCACCATGTTCAGCCCGGAAATCGCCAGAACATGCGCCAGCCCCGCCTCCCGCAGCGCCTCGATCGTCGGCCGGCTGATGGCGCGCTCCTCCGCCGTCACCAGTGCTGCCGCGATCGCGCCGGCATCACCGTCGATCGTTCCGCGAATGCGCGCGCCGACGGCTTCGCGCCAGCGGGCAATCGTTTCCTCCCCCTGGGCACGCCAACGGGCAATCCGGCCTTTGTCGGGGCCGTCCGGCGCAGCGATGGACTTCGGCTTGCCATAGAAATAACCGACGGCGCCGATCCCCTTGAAATAGCTGTCGAAGGCAAAATCATTCAGCCCGACAAGGGCCGCACCCGAGGGTGGCGACAGACGTGCCCTGCCCTCGATGCCCCCGCCGATCGCGATCGCCGCTTCGCGATTGCGCGACAACAGGGTGATTGTCTCGGGGGGCCGTTTCAATGTGGGGCCGGATGTCTGCGCGACGGCGACGGTATAGCGCCAATAGCCCTTGTCAGTGGTTTCCCGCCCGGTGACCATCCCGCGCACCATGGTTGTAACGGAGGTATCGAGCAGCACCGTGTCCATGCGCGCCGTCTCGTAAGCGGCCAGCAACATGCCGGCAAGGAACAGGACCGCCAATCGTGTCGCCATGCGCCAGACGCCGGGAGAGTGCCGAACGAGGCCAGTTGCCATGCAAAAAACGCACAGCAGAAGTGCAAGTTTGAGAAGTCCGGGCGTTTCGGCCAGGGAAAACCAGACGAGCGCGCCGAGCCCCAGAAAGACCGGAACGAAGAGGAACGGATATCCGAAGTCCTGCTCTTCCGCCAAGGCACCGGCGATCGTACGACGCCAGCGGATCCGCGCCAGCCGCTGGCGAGGTGCGGTGAGCAGATCCGACACCTTGGTTTTTCGGGATTTGGGCAGCGCTGCAGGGATTTGCCGAGGGCCATCGGAGGCATCGACTTGCGTCCCGCCAAAGCGGTCGCGCGACGCCAGTCTTGGCTCCTGCCCCTCATTCATGGATGCCGTTCCATCCGCCCCTGCCCGCCGCCAGTTTGCAACCGCGAAAGAGAGAACGCAACCGGTGAGTTTGATGCCCAAAAAAGCAGCAACAGTTTCACGAATGGGACGGAAGTGCCGAAGGAAGGAGCGATAATGCCATTGGACATATCGGCCGAACATGCAATTATTGCGTTGCCATATGCCTATTTTTGCGTCGCACCATTTGCCTTTCGTTCAACTTGGCAGCTGTCATTAAATCGGATAGCACATGATCGGCGTTAATATCTGCGGCATAATTGTGTGCCAATTTGCTGCAAACGGAGGATCCCCATGACAGGAAAAAGCGCAGTTGTGACGGTCGACGGAAAATCGGTGGACTTGCCGATTCGATCGGGGTCGATCGGTCCGGATGTCGTTGATATCGGCACGCTCTACAAGCAGACCGGCCAATTCACCTACGATCCCGGCTTCACCTCGACCGCGTCGTGCGAATCCAAGATCACCTATATCGACGGTGACCAGGGCGTGCTTCTGCACCGCGGCTATCCGATCGAGCAGCTGGCCGAGCACGGCGACTTCCTCGAGGTCTGCTATCTGCTTCTCTACGGCGAACTGCCGACCAAGGCGCAGAAGCTCGATTTCGACCACCGTGTTACCCATCACACGATGGTACACGAGCAGATGAGCCGCTTCTTCACCGGCTTCCGTCGCGACGCCCATCCGATGGCCGTCATGTGCGGCTGTGTCGGCGCTCTGTCAGCGTTCTATCATGACTCTACCGACATCACCGATCCGCACCAGCGCATGGTCGCTTCGCTGCGCATGATCGCCAAGATGCCGACGCTCGCCGCCATGGCCTACAAGTACCATATCGGCCAGCCCTTCGTTTATCCGAAGAACGATCTCGACTATGCGTCGAACTTCCTGCGCATGTGCTTTGCCGTCCCGTGCGAGGACTATGTCGTCAATCCGGTGCTGGCCCGCGCCATGGACCGCATCTTCATCCTGCATGCCGACCATGAGCAGAACGCCTCGACATCGACGGTGCGTCTTGCCGGCTCGTCCGGTGCCAACCCATTCGCCTGTATTGCTGCCGGCATCGCCTGCCTTTGGGGTCCCGCTCATGGCGGCGCCAACGAAGCCGCGCTCAACATGCTGGCCGAAATCGGCACGGTCGATCGCATTCCCGAATTCGTCGCCCGCGCCAAGGACAAGAACGATCCGTTCCGCCTGATGGGCTTCGGTCACCGTGTCTATAAGAATTACGACCCGCGCGCCAAGATCATGCAGAAGACGACGCATGAAGTGCTGGCGGAACTCGGCCACAAGGACGATCCGCTGCTCGAAGTGGCAATGGAACTCGAACGCATCGCGCTTACCGACAGCTACTTCATCGAGAAGAAGCTCTATCCGAACATCGACTTCTATTCCGGCATCACGCTGAAGGCGCTGGGCTTCCCCACGACCATGTTCACGGTGCTGTTCGCGCTTGCCCGCACCGTCGGCTGGATCGCCCAGTGGAACGAGATGATCGAGGATCCGGAACAGCGCATCGGACGGCCACGTCAGCTCTATATCGGCGAGCCGGAACGCGATTACCTGCCGGTTTCCAAGCGCTGAGCTTGAAGAACGCGCATTGAAAAGGCCCGGTCAGCGATGACCGGGCCTTTTGTCTTGAAGAACTGCAAGGACGATGCGGGCGGCGATCTCGCCGGGAGGATGGTCCGTCTCCATGCGCTGCCAGACCGTCCGGAAGCCGGCCAGCATGGCCTCGCGCTCCGGCGTATCCTCACTCAGCCGCTCGACCCAGCGCGCAAGTGCGCCCGGCCGGACCGCCTCGTTCAGATATTCGGGAACGACGGCGTAATCGGCGATCAGATTGGGAATGGCTGCTGTCCATATCTTGATGCGCTTGTGCATCAGGCGGATGATCCAGTCGGCCTTGTAGGTCGATACGACGGGAATGCCCGCGAGCGCCAGTTCGAGGATGACCGTGCCCGACGCAGCGATGGCTGCATCCGCCCGCGCAAAGGCGCGCCACTTGGCCTCAGTCCCTACCGTGATCTCCGGCTTAACGGCCCATGAGGCGGTGATTTGGCGGACCAACTCCTCCTGTCTCGCAACAGTCGGCAGCAGGAACCGCATCTGCGGGTGGCGGCCTTGCAGTTCCTCTGCGGTCTCGCCGAAACTGGGCAACAGGCGGCTGATCTCGCTGGCGCGCGACCCCGGCAGGAGCAGGCATGTCGCCGCGGTGAGATTTGTTCCGGCGGTGTGCTTTTCGACCTGGCGTTGCCGCACGGACAGGACATCGGCGTCGCTTGCCAGCCGATGTCCGACATAGGTGGTGGGCGGTCCGCCGAGCCGCTCCATCACCTCCGGCTCGAAGGGAAGAACGGCAAGCACATGATCGATATAGGGGCGCATCCTGACGGCGCGTTCCGGTTTCCAGGCCCAGACGCTGGGGCAGACGTAGTCGACGATCGGCAGATCCGGCAAAGCCTTGGCGACGATCCGGGCGACACGATGGGTAAAATCCGGACTGTCGATGATGACGAGGATATCGGGGCGCGCTGCAATGATGGCATTGGCCGTCTGGCGGATGCGCAGGATCAGTTTCGGCAACCTCGCCAAAACCTGTGAAATCCCCATGATGGAGAGTTCGGAATAATCAAAGAGCGATGCGAGCCCCTCGGCCTCGAGCGCTTCTCCCCCGACCCCGACCAGCGAAAGATCGCCGCCGGTGAGCGACCGCAATGCCCGGACGAGGTCCGCTCCCAGGAGGTCGCCGGAGACCTCGCCGGCAATAATCCCCAGCTTGACATTGTTCGCCGTCATGTCAGACCTTTCAGGAACTTGCGGTCGATCCCCGTCACGAAGAGACCGGTCCGATTCGCCAGCGAAACGAGGTCCGCCCGCTCCAGCACCAGCGCACGGCCCGCTTCCACGGCAATGCCCGTAAGTCCGGCTGCCTGCGCCCCGGTGATCGTGGAGGCGCCTATCGACGGCAGATCGGCGCGCAATTCCTGTTGCGGCTTGCAGAGCTTGACGAGCACCCCGCCACGGCGGGCGGATATCCGGCCCTCCGCGCGCAGGCCGGCTACGCGCGCAAGCATCGCATCCGTTCCTTCCGGTCCCTCCAGGGCAACGACCCGGCCCCCGACAGCAACGGCGCCCTGCCCGACATCCAGCTTGCCAAGCGCGACCGCAGCAGTTGCCGCGACCTCGATGTTCCTCCAGTCGTCGGCGGCGGGGATTGCCTCGCCAAGCGGGCCGGTTTCCGCCAGAAGCCCCGGAAGAACCTCCTGCACGCCAATGACGCGCGCGCCATTTGCTTCGATCAGGTCAATGGCCATCTTCAGGACCGCATCGTCGCCGCCAGAGATCAACGTCTTCAGGACGCCCGGCACCTTTGCCAGCGTCTTCAGCGTGGGCTTGATGTCGCGCCATTCCGGGCGGCGGCGCACCGCGCCCGACAGCACGACGCGGTCGATCCCCTCGGAACGGAACAAAGCACTGATCGCACGGAAATCGCCGATGCCGAGCGTCTGGTGGTCGAAATCGCTCCAGTCGAGCCCGTTTTCGTTGCTGAGCGCGATGATATAGGGGTTTTCTCCACCTTCCCGGGCTGCTTCCGCGACATGGTGGGGCAGCATGCCGCCGCCGGCGATGATGGCCAGCCTTCCGCTTTTTTCCGGCCGGCTGTCGAGGGACATGACGCTCAGCCTTTTTTACCCCGGCTCGGCGACGACAGGGCGCGATCGCTCTCGGCGGCGATGAAATCGATGATCTCGAGGGCCGGTGCGCAGCCAAGATAATCGCCACGAATGGCGGCGGCATTGACCCGCACCGAGCCCGTTCCTTCGAAAATCTGCTTGTAGGCGCGGCGGACCTCGTGGATCACCGGCTTTTCGATGCCTGCCCTTGCCATGCCGACCACATTGAGGCCGCTCAGAACGCCCGGATTGCCATTCAGCATGCCATAGGGAATGACATCATAGGCAACGGCCGAAAGCCCGCCGATAAAAGCCTGGCGGCCGATCCGGGCAAACTGGTGCACGGCCGAACCGCCGCCGAGAATGGCGCGGTCCTCGACCGTCACATGCCCCGCCAGCATTACATTGTTGGACAGGATAATATTGTTGCCGAGACGGCAATCATGCGCGACATGAGCATAGGCGAGGAAGAGATTGTTGTTGCCCACCACCGTCGCGCCGCCGTGCTCGACGGTGCCGGTGTTCATCGTCACGCCTTCGCGGATGGTGCAATTCTCGCCGATCGTGAGCACCGTATCGACGGCGCTGTGATGCACGCTCTGCGAATCTCCGCCGATGACGGCGGAGGGGAAAATCTTCGTGCCCTTGCCGACGGTGGTACGGCCAAGGACCGCCACATGGCTGATCAGCACGACATCATCCGCAAGGTTCACCTTCGGGCCGATATGGCAGAACGGTCCGATAACGACGTTCTCGCCGATCACCGCCCCTTCTTCGACGACGGAAAGCGGGTGAATCTTCGCAGTGGCGGCAATCATGTCAGGCATCTTCCTTGCTGATAATCATCGCGCCGATATCAGCTTCCGCGACGAGTTGCCCGTCAACTTTTGCATCACAGTGAAATTTCCAGATATTGCCGCGCTGCTTCTGCTTGACGACATGATATTCGACCCGGTCGCCGGGGACCACCGGCTTGCGGAAACGGGCATTGTCGATGGTCATGAAATAGACGAGGTTGCTGCCATTGCCGGTCTTGCGGGCGCAGATGGCGCCAGCGGTCTGCGCCATGCCCTCGATCAGGAGAACGCCCGGCATGATCGGCTGTTCAGGAAAATGCCCGGTGAAATGCGGCTCGTTGGCGGTCACGTTCTTGATGCCGATCGCCGAATTGTCGCCGTCGATCTCCACGATCCGATCGACCAGCAGGAACGGATAGCGATGGGGAAGCAGCTTGAGGATTTCCCGGATATCGGCTGTCCCGAGAACGGTGGTTGCTGCTTCACTCATCATTGCCTCCAGACTTTTTCTGCCTATTGTGCGCGCGCGCCGTCATTTCAGCGATATCGCGAAGGAAGTCACGCATGGGACGGGCCGGTATGCCGCCATAGCGCTCGCCTGCCGGAACATCGGCGGCGACGCCGCTCATAGCGGCGATCTGTACCCTGTCGCCGATCCTGATATGGCCGTTGACGGCGGTGGCGCCGCCGATCATGACACCATCGCCAATGACCGTACTGCCGGCGATGCCGACCTGGCTGACGATGCCGCAATGGCGCCCGATGCGCACATTGTGGCCGATCTGGACCTGGTTATCGATCTTGGTGCCTTCGCCGATGACGGTGTCGTCCATCGTGCCGCGATCGATCGTCGTATTGGCGCCGATCTCGACATTGTCCTGGATGATGACGCGGCCGATCTGGACGATCTTGATCATCCCCCCCTTCGGGCCCGGCGCATAGCCAAAGCCATCCTGGCCGATGCGCGCACCCGGGTGGATGATGACATTGTTGCCGATGAGCGAACAAAGGATGCTGGCGCCGGCAGCGATGGTGCAATCCCGGCCGATGCGCACGCCAGCGCCGATCACAGCGCCCGCACCAATCCGCGTGCCCGAACCGATCTCGGCGCCCGCACCAATCACGGCCATGGGCTCCACCTCGACATTGGGCTCAAGCCGCGCCTGCGGGTCGATCACCGCGGCCGATGAAATGCCGGTCTGCGAGAGATTGCGCGACGGACGCATCGCCTCCTCATGCAGATACATGCCCGCAAGCGCAAACGCCGTGTGCGCGTGCGATGTCAGGAGAACGGGAATATGGGACGGAATAATGGAGGCAAGCGCCTTGTCGCAGAGGATTGCCGTCGCCTGGCAGGTCTCCAGCTCGCTGCGGCTCTTGCGCGACAGCATATAGCAGAGATCGCCCTCACCGGCCCGATAGACCGGAGAGACCGACCGGACGAGCCGGTCGGCCAGATTGTCATCTGCAAGCACCGCGCCGATGCGGGCCGCCAGATCACCGAGGCGGATACCCGCATGCGGTGGGTAGAACCAGTTATGTTCCATAGCCAACTCCAGAACAGTTTTGGCAGGCAGTTCTGGACTGCAGGGATCAGAAGGCCGACGAAATACCGAATTTCAGGTTCTGAACCCGGTCGAAATCTTCCTTGGCGATCGGGAAGGCGTAATCGATCCGCAGCGGACCGAAGGGCGAAGCCCAAAGGAGGCCGAGACCAACCGAGGCACGCAGCGAGCTTCCGGTGCCGCGAACGCCATCAGCCGCCGTGACACTCACCTCGTTGCCGTAAAGCGTTCCCGCATCTGCAAACACCGCTCCACGGAAGCCGGCGTCACGTGCCACGAAGGGCAAGGGGAATGTCGCTTCGGCCGAGGCTGTGAAATAGGTCGTGCCGCCGATCGAGTCGCCGTTTTCTGCGCGTGGACCGATACCGTTGCGCTCGAAACCGCGAATATCGTTGTTGCCCAACTGGAACTGGTCGAAGACTTCCATCTCGCCGCCCGTCTTGAATACATGACCGGCACTACCGCCGATCGAGGCGATGATATCGGCATCGTCGCTGAGCGTATAATACCACTTGGCCTTTGCCGTCAGCTTGTAGAAATCGGACGTTCCGCCGAGACCGGCATATTCCTGCGTCGCCGAGGCCAGGATACCTTCATGCGGCAACTGAGCATCATCGAGCGAATTGTAGGTCAGCGTCTGAGAAATCGACGAACGGGTCCACGGTGAATCGTCGATCACGCGATCGTAGGGGCTCGACAGATCGTCGGTATCACCGTGATAATCCATCTGCGTCAGGTTGTAACGGAGCGTCGTCGAAAGCCGTTCGGTGATCGGCGCGGTAAGACGCAGACTGAAGCCACGATCTTCGTAGCTGTAATTGTCTTGGTCGAAATCGTTCTCGTTCTGGAAGACATCGAAGCCGGCGGCCAGGCGATATCCCAGGAAATAGGGTTCGGTGAAGGCAACATTATAGGTGCGGCTGTCCTCGCCACGCCCTGCGGCGAGCCGGATATACTGGCCGCGACCGAGGAAGTTCTTCTCCTCGATCGAGGCTTCCACCAGGAAGCCGCCGCCACTGCCGGCCGAATAACCTGCACCGATACCGAACGAGCCGGTGGACTGGTCCTGTACGTCGACGACGATCACGACACGGTCGGACGCACTGCCCGCCTGGGTGGAAATATTGACGGTCGAGAAATAACCCAGAGCCTCGAGGCGGCGCTTGGCCGTCGCGATCATTTCCTGGTTGAAGGCATCGCCTTCGCTCATGTCGAATTCGCGGCGAATGACGTAGTCGCGCGTGCGGGTATTTCCGCGGATTTCGATGCGCTCGATATAGGCACGCTCGCCCTGATCGACGAGATAATCGACGGCGATCGTGCGGTTGCCGAAATCACGGTTGCCGCGCGGCGTCACGCGGGCAAAGGGATAGCCCTGGGCCGCGACACGCTTGGAAATCGCCGAAATGCTTTCCTGGACATCCTTGGCCTTGTAGATCGAGCCTTCGGAGGTCTGCACCAGAGCCTTCAGCTCCTCGGCATCAACGCCTTCGACGGTCGATTCGACGCCAACCGGTCCGAAGTCGTAGCGCTCGCCCTCCTCGACGGTGATCGTCACCGTATATTCGTTGGAGGTCTCGTCGAGGATCGCATCGGAGGAGACGACACGGAAATCGGCATAACCGCGATTGTAGTAGAACTGGCGCAGCAGTTCCTCGTCGGCACGCAGCTTGTCTGGATTGTAGACGTCCTTGCGGTTCAGGAATGAGAAGATACCCGATTCCTTGGTGGCGATCACGGACTGGAGCCGGCCGTCGCCATAGGCATTGTTACCCACGAAATTGATCTGGGTGATCTTGGTGCGATCGCCCTCATTGATGACGAAGGCCAGGTTGACACGCCCTTCGGCGATCGGAACCACCTGCGTCGTGACCGTGACATCTTCGCGACCGGCGGCCGAATAGGCGTCCTTGATGGCCTGGATATCGTATTCAACGGTGGCTTCGCTATACGGACCAAGCGAGCGCGTGCGCACCACGGACTGCAGCTTGTCGTCCTTGATCTTGCGGTTGCCGTTGAAAACGACCTGGTTGATCAGCTGGTTCTCGGCAACGGAGACGACGAGCGTTCCGCCGGACACGCTAATGCTGACATCGGAGAAATAGCCGGTGGAATAGAGGCGCTTTACGGAAGCGTCGATCTCTGCATTGCTGAAGCTCTTGCCGGGAACGATGGTGATGTTGGCGCGGACGGTTTCAGGGCTGACGCGCGTGGCACCACGAACTTCGACACGGCTGATGGTGGCAGCCTCTGCGACAGAGGCACTTGCAAGCGTTACAATGCCGCTCCCCGTTGCAACCATGCTGGCAGACAGCGCAACCGCCGACACCGCGTTCAAAAACTTTGAACCAGCTTTCATAAATCTTACCTTCTTCCCAATGCCCCGCAGCGAACTCGTACCGACTCCGGTCACGGCTGCCGTTTTAACCGCTTTTCACATACAAGCAAGCCAGCACGTTAATTTCTGTTTACTTCAATTGAAACCGTGTCCTAACAGTCACTACGGAATTGCTTTATCGTAAACAATTCCTTTCGATCAACCCTTTGAAATATCAACAGGGAGGATCGCCTCAACTTAGGCAGCGCCCACCGGGGCACACCTGAAACTAGCCCAGGAGCAGACTTATATCGTTCCAGGTGGCAAAGACCATCAGCATCAGGATCATCGCAAAACCGATGCGGAAGGCAATGTCCTGCGTGCCTGGTCCAACCGGTTTTCCGCGGACCGCTTCCACCGCATAAAACATCAGATGGCCACCATCAAGCACAGGAACCGGCATCAGGTTGAGAAGCCCGATGGAAACCGAAAGAACCGCGGCCAGTTGCAGAACGGCAGCAACGCCGATGGTCGCCATCTGACCGGAGGCCTGGGCGACGCGGATCGGCCCGCCGAGCTGGTCCGCCTTCATTCGGCCTGTGACGAGATTGGCGAGATAATCGAATGTACCGGTGACGATATGCCAGCTCTCGATCGCACCCTGCCCCACCGCCTCCAAAGGACCGAAGGTCTTGACGCGGAAGTTCCCGGACTCCTGGTTGGTCAGGATACCGATGATGCCGAGTTCCATCTTGTTGCCGAACTGGTCGGTGATCTCGGTGCGCTGGGGCACCATCGTCAGGTCGAGCAATTGTTCGTCGCGCTTGACCTGGATGGTGATCGGCATTTCCGGGCGAACGCTGACATAACGGCGCACATCGTCGAAGGTGGTGACCGCATTGCCGTCGATGGAGACCAGCAGGTCTCCCGGCTTGACGCCGGCGCTGGCGGCCGCGCTGTTTTCCTTGACCTCGGACACGACCGGATCGGCCACCGGCTTGCCATAGATCGAAAACAGCACCGCGAAGATCGCGATCGCCAGGAGGAAATTGGCGATCGGGCCGGCAGCCACGGTCGCGGCGCGCTTCCACAATTTGGCGCCAAGGAAAGTCCGGTCGCGCTCGGCCTCCGAATAGCTCGCCAGCCGCTCATAGTCCGGCGTGCTCGCAGCATCCTCGTCACCGAAGAATTTGACATAGCCGCCGAGCGGGATGGCGCAAATCTTCCAGCGCGTCCCCTGCCTGTCGGTATAGCCGACAAGTTCCGGCCCGAAGCCGACGGCAAAAGTGAGGATGCGGATGCCCGACCAGCGGCCGATCAGGTAGTGGCCCATCTCGTGCACGAAGACGAGTAGCGTCAGCACCAGCAGGAACGGCACGATATAGCCGAGAATCAGTTGAAGCATATCGGCCAGTTGAGCCATGTCGTCCTCGATCGGTATGCCAAGGCTCAAGGCCTCAGCAGGATTGCCCCCATGGGCAGTTCCGGCCCGCCAACGGACAGAACCTGCACCAAGGATATCAGAAGCGCGGCAAAGCAGGCAAAAACAAGTCCGTCAACCCGGTCCATGACGCCGCCATGCCCGGGAATGAGCTTGCTCGAATCCTTCACGCCGAAGCGGCGCTTGATATAGGATTCGAAGAGATCGCCGAGCTGGCTTGCAATGGAAAGCGCAAGCGCAAGCACGGCAATGCGTGCCTCGTCGAGCGAAAAATAGCTGAGATAGACCGCAACGCCGGCAACGACGCCGGAAATGGCGCCGCCAATCGCGCCCGACCAGGTTTTTCCCGGCGAAATAGCCGGTGCCAGTTTCGGCCCACCGATTGCCCTGCCGGTGAAATAGGCAAGGATATCCGTTGCCCAGACGACGGCGAAGATGAAGATCATTGCTACCAGACCGATATCGCTGTCGCCGCGGATCGCCGAAAGCGAAATGCCGGTCAGGCCTGCATAGACGATGCCGCCCGGCAGCCACCATGTGCCACCGCGCAGCAAGACCCATATACCCGCCGCGACGGCAAAGCCGGCAAGCGCCAGCAAGGTCATATCAGCGCCATCGAACAGGATCAGCGCGGCGATCACCACTTGCGCAAGCCAGCCGAAGGCATTGCCCTGAAAATCGCGCTCGGCAAGCCGAGTGATGGTCGACCATTCGTGGTAGACAAGCAGGGCAATCGCCACCGAGAGCAACTGGAACAATGTGCCGCCCATCCAGGTGGCGCCGAGCGTGACGGCTGCCAGGACGATCCCGGAGACGATACGGAGTTGCAATTCCTTCTGCATCACGAACCGACCGCCAGCGTCTGCGGCACGAGACCGCCGAAACGACGCTCCCGCCCGGCATAGGTTTTCAGCGCCGTCAGGAAGACGTCGCGGTTGAAATCGGGCCAGAGTTCGGGAACGAACAGCAATTCAGAATAGGCCGCCTGCCACAGGAGGAAATTCGACAACCGCTCCTCGCCGCTGGTGCGCAGCACGAGATCGGGATCGGGGATCCCGGCGGTATCGAGCCTGCCGGCGATGCGCTCCGGCGTAATCTGCTCGGCCGACAACCGCCCCTGCGCGACGTCGAGCGCCAGCGACTGCATGGCACGGGTCATCTCGTCGCGCGATCCGTAGTTGAAGGCAATGACGAGTGTGATGCCGGTATTACCGCGCGTCGTATCCTCGGCCTCGAGCAGCAGCGGCAGGATGTCGCCGCGAAGATTGGCCCTGTCGCCGATCACCCGGATGCGGACGTTCTGGTGGTGAAGGTCGGCGAGATCGCGCCGGATGAAGGCCTTGAGCAGGCCCATCAGGTCGGAGACCTCGGCCTCCGGCCGGCGCCAGTTTTCCGAGGAAAAGGCAAAGAGCGTCAGGTAGCGGATCCCCACCTCGCCGGCAGTGCGAACCGCCTCGCGAACGGCCTCGACCCCCTTGCGATGGCCCATCGTGCGCGGAAGTCCGCGCAGATTCGCCCAGCGGCCGTTACCATCCATGATGATGGCCACGTGCGTGGGAACATTTCTAGGCAAGGGATTCGACATCAACGGCCCGACAAACAGAGATTCGCAAGCAGACTAGACCTGCATGATTTCCTTTTCCTTCTCGCCGAGCAAGCGGTCGATGTCGGAAATCATATCGTCGGTGATCTTCTGGACCTTTTCCGACTGGCCACGGCTTACATCCTGGCCGATGTCGCCATCCTTTTCGGCTTTTTTCAGGCTGTCCATGCCGTCGCGACGAACATTGCGCACGGCGATCTTTGCCTTTTCGGCATAGTCATGCGCCACCTTCACCAGAGACCGGCGGCGCTCTTCGTTCAATTCCGGCAGCGGAATGCGCAGGTTCTGACCATCGACGATCGGATTGAGGCCGAGATTGGACTCGCGGATCGCCCGGTCGACCGCATTCACCATCGACTTGTCCCAGATCGACACCCCGAGCATGCGCGCTTCCGGCACGGTGATATTGGCCACCTGGTTCAACGGCACGCGCGAACCATAGGCCTCGACCATCACCGGATCGAGAACATTGGCCGAGGCGCGCCCCGTGCGCAGCGATGCGATATCGCTTTTGAACGCAGTAATCGCGCCGTCCATGCGGCGCTTCAGGTCATTCAGGTCAATACCTTCACTCATGGATCAAACTCCCGTTCTCGCGGCGGCCCTGCGGCCGCCCTGGACTGCTCAATTGTCGGTTACGATCGTCGCCCGGCCACCGCCGGTCAGAATTTCCGCGAAACCGCCCTTCTCGTGGATCGAGAAGACGATAATCGGGATACTGTTTTCGCGTGCCAGCGCCACGGCGGCGACATCCATTACCGCCAGGCCCTGCTTGAGAACCTCGCTGTGGGTCAGCCGGTCGAAACGCACGGCATTCGGATCCTTCTTCGGATCGGCGGTATAGATGCCATCGACTTGCGTTCCCTTGAAGATCGCCTCGGCGCCCATTTCCGCGGCCCGAAGTGCCGCCGCCGAATCCGTGGTGAAGAACGGATTGCCGGTGCCGCCGGCAAAGATCACCACGCGGCCGAGCGAGAGGTGGTAGAGCGTCGCGCGCTGCGAAAAGCTCTCGCAGATCTCCGGCATGGCGATGGCCGAAAGAACGACCGTATCGACGTCCAGCTTGCGCAACGAAGTCGCCAGCGCCAACGCGTTGATGATGGTCGCCAGCATGCCCATGTGATCGCCGGTCACCCGGTCGCCCCCCTTGGAGGCCACCGCCACGCCGCGGAAGATGTTACCACCGCCGACGACGACCCCGACCTCCACGCCCATGGCGCGCGCTTCGGCAATGTCGGAAGCAATCCGGTCGGCGACGGCAACGTCGATGCCAAAACCCTGGTTTCCCATGAGAGCTTCGCCGGAGGCCTTCAAAAGCACGCGTTTATAAAGGGGGGTGGCCGGCATCGTCGCTCCTGTCCAAGGGCACCCGGCAGGGTGCGAAAACTATCCGTCACCTCTGCGCGGCCGACATCGTTCCGGTGATCCGGAAAGGAGCCTGCGTCAAATGCGGTGACGATGCCGGATACACGAAGGGCACCGCGTTGTCACGCGATGCCCCATGGTTTTCCAAATCAGGATGAAAAAATCAACCCTTGGCGACAGCGGCCACTTCGGCTGCGAAGTCGCTCTCTTCCTTCTCGACGCCTTCGCCGAGCAGGAGGCGGGCCATGCCGGTCACCTCGATCGGCGCGCCGACAGTCTTTTCGGCTTCCTTGACGGCCGCTTCGACGGTGAGGTCCGGGTTCATCACGAAAGCCTGCGACAGAAGTGCGACTTCCTCGAAGAACTTGCGCATACGGCCTTCGACCATCTTCTCGATGATGTTGTCCGGCTTGCCGGAGGCGCGGGACTGTTCGATGAAGATGTTGCGTTCGCGCTCGGCGACGGTGGCATCGACTTCGGTCGAACGGATTGCCAGCGGGTTGGTCGCGGCAATATGCATGGCGACCTGGCGGCCGATCGCGTTCAGGGCTTCCTTGTCGCCGGTCGACTTCAGGGCGACGAGAACGCCGAGCTTGCCGAGGCCGTCGGCAACCGAGTTGTGGATGTAGGTGGCGACCACGCCGTCCTCGACGGAGAGAAGGGCTGCGCGACGAAGCGACATGTTCTCGCCGATGGTGGCGATCGCATCGGTGACCGTGTCGGAGACCGACTTGCCGGTGGCCGGATAGTTAGCTGCGCCGATTGCTTCCACGGTGCCATCGGTATCGACGGCGACGGCAGCGACGCCGCGCACGAGATCCTGGAAGGCGTCGTTGCGGGCGACGAAGTCGGTTTCCGAGTTAAGCTCGATGACGACGGCTTTGGTGCCCTTGGCTGCGATCCCGATCAGACCTTCGGCGGCGGCACGGCCGGACTTCTTGTCGGCCTTGGCAATGCCCTTGGCGCGCAGCCAGTCGATCGCCGCTTCCATGTCGCCATTGGTTTCGCCGAGTGCCTTCTTGCAATCCATCATGCCTGCGCCGGTCTTTTCGCGCAGTTCCTTCACCATTGCTGCAGTAACGCTCATCTTTTTTGCCTCTTCGTTTGTTCGGCTGGTGCGCTGCCAGAAAGCCGGCGCGATACCAGGAGGATGTGGCAGGGCATGACCCCTGAATGTGACGCCGCGATGAAATGTTCCATCCCGGCGATGCGCATCGTAACGACCGCCGCTTGAGGTCGACCGGATGCAAAAGAACAAGGCCGTTCACATTTTCAGTCGTAAACGGCCTCGTCCTGATTATATCGAGTGGAGCGGCGGGCAGGCCCGCCGTCCGGCCTTATCAGGCTTCGGCAGCGACTTCTTCGAGAGCCGGCTCAAGCGGCAGGTCGGAAGCGGCGCCGAGATCGCGGCCCGACGAGCTCTGCTGACGGGCGATGCCGTCGAGCGCTGCGCGCGAAACCAGGTCGCAATAGAGCGAGATGGCGCGGGACGCATCGTCGTTGCCGGGGATCGGGAAGTCGATCTGGTCCGGATCGCAGTTCGAATCGATGATCGCCACGACCGGGATGCCGAGACGCTTGGCTTCTTCGATCGCAATCGATTCCTTGTTGGTATCGATGATGAACATCAGGTCCGGCACGCCGCCCATGTCACGGATACCGCCGAGAGCGCGGTTGAGCTTTTCGCGTTCGCGCTCGAGGTTCAGGCGTTCCTTCTTAGAATAGCCGGAGCCTTCCGAAGCGAGGATTTCGTCGAGCTTGCGCAGGCGCTGGATCGAGTTCGAAATCGTCTTCCAGTTGGTCATCATGCCGCCGAGCCAGCGGGCATTGACGTAATACTGAGCCGAACGCTTGGCAGCATCGGCGATGATTTCGGACGCCTGGCGCTTGGTGCCGACGAACAGAACGCGGCCGCCCTTGGCAACCGTGTCGCTGACGACCTGAAGGGCGCGCGACAGAAGCGGAACGGTCTGTGCGAGATCGATGATGTGAACGTTGGAACGATCGCCGAAGATATACGGCTTCATTTTCGGGTTCCAGCGATGGGTCTGGTGACCGAAGTGAACACCAGCTTCCAGCAGCTGGCGCATGCTAAAATCAGGCAATGCCATGCCTTTTCTCCTTTTCCGGTTGAACCTCCGCAAGGCAAACAGCACTTTCTTCGAAAGTGCCACCGGGTGGAACTGCCGGATTTCTCCCGGACGGCCCCAAACCTTACGTGTGGAATGCGCTGCCCATACCCCCTGCCGCCCGATAAATCAAGGGCAGGAAGGCGAAATACCGGGAGGTGGCGGAAAGAGCGTTACTTGCAGTCGCCCTGCTGGAACATTTCGAGGTCGGCCAGCTTGCCGCTCAGGACGAAATCGCCGTAGTCCATCGTCAGGTCGCGGGTGATGCCGTTTTCATAGAGCTTGAACTCCATGCGGTAGATCGGCACGGCGTCGCCTGTCGCCTCGTCGTTGAAATAGGAGATCGTCACTGGCCAGTAGGGTTTTGCCGCCATGGTGCCGGCCTTGCCGGCATCGGCATCGTCGGCAGCCGGCTTCTGCAACTTGGCGACCAGGGTCGTGGTGATCAGCGTCTTGTCGCCCGAATCGGAGCCGTCGAAGATACGCGATTCGAACAGCCTTTCGCCCTTCTTCGCCCGCTCGATCACTTCGAGCATATGCTCGGTCGGAAACAGGCTCTGGGCGAGATCGATCTGTTTCTTGTCCGGCGAGGTCAGGTCGACGGTGACGCCGGCCTTCGCCTCATGGGCCGAGCCGCGCACTTCCTTGTCCAGCTTCTCGTCGGTGAATGACCGCGTCAGGAAACGGAAATTGCCGGTCTTCAGGTCTTCGTATGTGGTCGTCTGCTGATCGGTCAGCTTGATCTCGTCGCCGGTATCGACCTTGGTGACGAAGCGGAAACTGACGGTATAACCCTCGCAGGCCGAGCCGTTGAATTCATAGACCATGCGCCCGTACATTCCGGAAATTCCCGACCGCTCTGAGGCATCCCTCAATTCGAGATCGTAGACCGCGCGGTGCGGCACCAGGATGCTGGCCGATGCAGCGGAAACGCCGCCGGCAGGCAGGCTCGAAAAACACAGCCCCGCCAGAATGGCATGGGCAAAGCCTGAACGAAACATCCGTTTCCTCCTGTTGGACTCGCCACCAATGCTATAAGAACACATCCGGCGAAAGCGAGGCATAGATGAGCGCGGAGCGGCATATGACCACTTCATGATTCATGCTTTGCATGCAGCATTTGGTGAGAAAACACAATAATGACCGGAGATATCATGTCCGCAGAGATCGAAGCACGCATCAAGGAAATGGGAATCACCCTGCCGCAGGCAGCCGCTCCCGCAGCCAATTATGTCCCCTTCGTCATCAGCGGGGTGCATCTTTATGTGTCCGGGCAATTGCCGATGGAGAACGGCAAGATCGCCATCACCGGCCATCTCGGCGATGGCGTCGATGTGGCCACGGGCCAGCGCGCCGCGGAACTCTGCGCCATCAACATTCTCGCCCAGGCAAAGGCGGCGCTCGGCGGCGATCTCTCGCGCATCCGCCGCATCGTCAAGCTCAACGGCTTCATCGCCTCGGCGCCGAGCTTCATCGAACAGCATCTCGTCATGAACGGCGCTTCCAACCTGATCGCCAAGGTTCTGGGCGACGCTGGCATCCATGCCCGGGCCGCCGTCGGAATGGCCTCCCTGCCCTTCAATGCCGCCGTCGAAGTCGACGCGGTGATCGAAATCGCATAACGGAACCGTATCATGAAAGACTTGTCCTGGCTGACGGCACAGCCGATCGCCCATCGCGGCTACCATGACACCGGCCTCGGCATCTGGGAAAACACCCTCTCGGCCTTTTCCCGGGCAGTCGAGCACGGCTTCGCGATCGAATGCGACCTGCAATATACCGCCGACAGCGTGCCGGTGGTCTTTCATGATGACGACATGCAGCGGCTCTGCGGCATCAAGGGCGATATCCGCGCCAATACGGCCGGCGAACTCGGCCTTGTCGCCGTCGGCGGCACCGCCGACAAGGTGCCGACGCTCGGCCAGCTTCTGAGGCTGGTCAAGGGCCGCGTGCCGCTGGTCCTGGAATTGAAGGGCCGCAAGGGCGATGACGACGGCTTTGCCGATGCGGTGGTGGAGACGCTGGAAAACTACGACGGTCCCGTTGCCCTGATGAGCTTCGACCACTGGCTCCTCAAGGACCTGAAGGCGCTCGACCCGCCCTACCCGATCGGCCTGACGGCGGAGGGCAACCGGCCGGAGAACTTCGAGACGCACGAGCAGGCGATGCAGCTTGGCCTCGATTTCATCTCCTATTTCTACGGCCATCTGCCAAATCCGTTCATCGACCGGCAGAGGGCGCTCGGCCGGCCGGTGATCACCTGGACCGTCCGCGACCAGGCCGCGGTCGATCACACGTTCAGCCATGCAGATCAGATGACCTTCGAGGGTTTTGATCCGAAGGAAAGGCTTATCGCTTAGAGAATGACAGGCGAGGTCAAAATCCGTATCGAAACGTCCTTCCGGGATATTTCGAAGGAACACTGGGGCCGCTTGGGCGGGACTGCCAAGGGCCAGTCCGGCGGGCTCTACAATCCCTTCATTTCGCATGCTTATCTGTCGGCGTTGGAGGAATCCGGTTCGGCAACCGCCGAGACGGGCTGGCTCGGCCAGCATCTCCTGATGGAGGACGGTGACGGCGGTCTTGCCGGCGGGCTTATCTCCTACCTGAAGAACCACAGCCAGGGTGAATATGTCTTCGACCATGGCTGGGCCGACGCGCTCGAGCGTGCCGGTGGCAACTATTACCCGAAGCTGCAGTCTTCCGTGCCCGTCACGCCGGCGACCGGGCCAAGATTGCTGAGTGCCATCGGGGCCGATCAAACCATGGTCCGCCATTCGCTCGCCGCCGGTCTCCAGGAACTGGCGCGGCGTCATGGCGTATCATCGGCGCATGTGACCTTCCTGCCGGAAGACGAAATTGCGACCTTCGAACAGGCCGGCTTCCTGCACCGGACCGACCAGCAGTTTCATTTTCTGAACCGCGGCTATGGCTCGCATGACGATTTCCTCGAGACTTTGGCCTCGCGCAAGCGCAAGGCGCTGAAGAAGGAACGCCGGGCGGCCCTCGAAAACGGCATCGACATAGACTGGCTGACGGGCAAGGACCTGACGGAAAACATCTGGGACCAGTTCTTTGCCTTCTACATGGATACTGGCAGCCGCAAATGGGGCCGGCCCTACCTCACCCGCGCCTTCTATTCGCTGATCGGCGAGCGCATGGCCGACGATATCCTGCTGGTCATGGCCAGGCGAAATGGGCGCTATATCGCCGGCGCGATCAATTTCATCGGCAGCGACGCGCTCTACGGCCGCCACTGGGGCGCGATCGAGGATCACCCCTTCCTGCATTTCGAAGTCTGCTACCATCAGGCCGTGGATTTCGCTATTGCCAAGGGGTTGGACCGCGTGGAAGCCGGCGCGCAGGGCGAAC
>NZ_DATJDJ010000162.1:0-20420 GCF_035497515.1 Pararhizobium sp.
GTGCAGGTCGACCAGCGCGGCATCTGCCAGAGGTGTGCGCATGACCCGGACGATGACGTTCTGAGCCTCGTCTCGGGCAGCTTCCGGAAACGGATTTCCGGCGGCGAGCGCGCGCCAGTCGTCAGCGGTGCGGACGATGATATCGACATGCTTGCCGAAATCGTCGCGGAAAGCCTTTTCGAGGTCCGCTTCGACAGCGGCAGCCGTTTCGTGGTCGGCTTCGAACACGATATTGCCGGTCGCAACGAGGGTGCGGGGCGATTGGAAGCCGATCTTCTCGCAGGTGTCGCGCAGGTCCGCCATGACGACGCGCCGGCCGGGGCCGAGGATAATGCTGTGGAGGAGAGCGACAAAAGCCGTCATGAGTGCGGCCCTGCCCTCATTGCCCGGCGGCGCTGACGCGCCAGTAGCGCCAGGGGGTATACCAGTGCTTCGATGAAGGCAGTGTCTCCGGCACCGGATCGAGGCCGCTTGTGCCGCCCGGGCCACAGCGCAGGAAGCGGAACAGCACCATCCAGCCGCCGGGCCAGAGGCCGTGGCGGGCGACCGCCTCATAGCCGTACTCCGAACAGGTGGGGATATGGCGGCAGGAATTGCCGATGAAACCGGACAGGGTCAGTTGATACAGGCGGATGAAGGCCATGCCGAACAGGCGGCCGGGCGTCTTGCGAAACGCGCCTGCATAATTGCGGCCGCTGTAGGGACGTGGGGCGACCTGCGGCCCATGTTCCCCTGTGCATCCCGGTTCGGAACACATATTAGGCGTCGGCCCCAGCGAGACGGGCCGCCTCGATCTGGCCTATCGCATCGACCACGGCGTCGAAGGTCAGCATGGTCGAGGCGTGGCGGGCCTTGTAATCCTTGACGGGCTTGAGGAAGCGCATGTCCTCGAACCGGCCGGAAGGACCCTCGCCGTCCGCTTTCAGCATGGCCAGCATGTCTTCACGCGCCTTGCGGATTTCATCCGCGCTTGCGCCGACGACATGGCGGGCCATGACGGACGAGGACGCCTGCCCCAACGCACAGGCCTTCACCTCATGGGCGAAGTCGGTGACCACGTCGCCATCCATGTTCAGATAGACGCGCACCTTGGAGCCGCAGAGTTTGGAATGGGCGCTTGCCTGGGCATCCGCATCCGGCAGCGTGCCGCTTCTTGGAATATTGCCGGCGAACTCGAGAATCCGGCTATTGTAGATTTCATCCATCATTTCGACGCGATCCGATGCATTTTGCGCGGTTTCAGGTGATCGGCGCATGATTTTCTATCGTATCCAATAAAAAAACACAGTGTCTCCACCAACGCCCCTTTCGTATGTATGCCGCCATATATATGTTATGTCGTGTGGGGGCGACAGGTTCGCAAGAGCGAACAGTCGCCTGTTGTTTGGGAAACCGTGCCGGATGATCCAGAGCCCTTAACCTCTGCAAATCTGAAAGCCCCGGAGCCCGCCGACGGAAACCAGGCCTGAAAACCTCAGGTCAATGGCCAATGGCGAGTTGTCCGAAAAGATAAACGTCAAGTAACCCGTGTTACTCAAGGGGCCATTATGGACGCCATAGTCAAGAATTTTCCGCACCTGCCCTCCTCTACGGATGGCCGGCCGAGCCAGAAGGAAGCCGAGGACGCCGTTCGCGTTCTGTTGCGCTGGGCTGGCGACGATCCGGAGCGCGAAGGTCTGATCGACACACCGGCGCGTGTTGCCAAATCCTACAAGGAACTGTTTTCCGGCTATGACCTGGCTGCCGAGGACGTTCTGGGCCGTACCTTCGAGGAAGTTGGCGGCTATGACGATATGGTGCTCGTCAAGGATATCCCGTTCTTTTCGCACTGCGAACATCACATGGTGCCGATCATCGGCAAGGCGCATGTCGCCTACCTGCCGCAGGGCAAGGTGCTCGGCCTGTCGAAGATCGCCCGCGTCGTCGATATCTACGGCCGCCGCCTGCAGACGCAGGAAACCATGACGGCGCAGATCGCCAAGGCGATCGACGATACGCTGCAGCCGCGCGGCGTCGCGGTGATGATCGAGGCGGAGCATATGTGCATGGCCATGCGCGGCGTGCAGAAGCAGGGCTCGACAACGCTGACGACCACCTTTACCGGTGTGTTCAAGACCGAGCCGGCCGAACAGGCCCGCTTCATGACCATGCTTCGGGGCTTCAAGTAAGCTCCGTCACGCGGAGCCTGCCCGATGACCATCCAATTCGACCTGCCCCCCGCCGACAAGGCGGAACTGGAATCCGGTTCCGCCTTCACGCCGCGTTTCGACGAGAACGGGCTGATCACCGCCGTCGTGACCGACGCGGGCGATGGCACGCTGCTGATGGTCGCGCATATGAATGCGGAAGCCCTGGCGCTGACGATCGAGACCGGCATTGCCCACTATTATAGCCGCTCGCGCAGGAGCCTGTGGAAGAAGGGCGAGACCTCCGGCAACCTGCAGACGGTCGAGGAAATCCGCACCGACTGCGACCAGGACGCGCTGTGGCTGAAGGTCCGGGTCGCCGGCCATGACGCCACCTGCCATACCGGCCGCCGCTCCTGCTTCTACCGCACCGTCCAGGCCACGGACGGCGTCACGTCACTTTACATCGTTGACACCGAAATTCATTTCCATCCGAACGACGTCTACGGCAAAAATTAAGCATCTGACGCTTTATGGTTCAGTTTCTTCGTGGATTCACGAATTCGCAACCAGCATGGGCGCGTAATCCCATAACGGGCGCGTTCCTCCGGGAACAACGGCAGGGAACAGTCCGAAGTAGCATATGTGTCTTACCCGATGCGCTTGCAAAAGCAGCAATGCGAGACGTCAACGGCCTGTAACAGTGTTCTGCGGCATGGAGGTGCCGGATGTTGAACTGGACATTCAATCGCAGCGGGATCACCGCAGACGCATCGGCGCCGGGCGGACCTTCCCATGCTCTCACCACGCCTCCCCCTCTTGAAACAAAACCGGCCAAGTCGAAGATCGCGCTTGCGCTTGGCGGTGGTGCCGCCCGCGGCTGGGCCCATATCGGCGTCCTCAAGGCGCTGGACGAGGAAGGCATCGAAGTCGGCATGATCGCCGGCACCTCGATCGGCGCCCTCGTCGGCGGCTGTTATCTCGCCGGCAAGCTCGACGAACTCGAATCTTTCGCCCGCTCGCTCACCATGCGCCGCATTGCCGGCCTGCTGGATTTCGCCATCGGCGGCGGCGGCCTGTTTGGCGGGCTGCGCCTTACCAAGCGCATGCAGGAACACCTGCGCGACATGACGATCGAAAGCCTCGACCGGCCCTTCGTCGCGGTGGCGGCCGAGGTCAATACCGGCCATGAGGTCTGGATCGGCCAGGGATCACTGATCACCGCGATCCGTGCCTCCTACGCCCTGCCCGGCATTTTCGAGCCGGTCAAATGCAACAATCGCACGCTGATCGACGGCGCCATCGTCAATCCGGTTCCGGTTTCGGTCTGCCGCGCGCACGAACAACAGCTCGTCGTCGCCGTCAACCTGCACTACGATCTCTACGGCCGCTCCGCCGTCATCAAGCACAATGCGGGAACCGAGAATATCGAACAGCTGCGCCCCTCGAAGAAGCCGGAAGACCAGACCCGGCTCGGCATGACCGGCGTCATGGTGCAGGCGTTCAACATCATCCAGGACCGCATTTCCCGCGCGCGGCTGGCTGGCGACCCGCCGGATCTGGCGCTGCATCCGAAGCTGAACGATATCGGCCTTTCGGAATTCCACCGCGCCGGCGAGGCCATCGACCGCGGTTATTACGAAACGAAGTCCAAGCTCTCGGAATTGCAACGGCTTCAGGACGTCATGGTGCGCTGATCGCACGCACGTTGCGGATATAACGATGCCGCGCGGCTTTCAGGGCAGCGCGGCATTTCTGATTGAACAACAGCAATGTCAGCCGGCGATATAGGCCTTGATCTGCTCGGCTTCGTTTTCGATGGCGCGGATGTGATGGCGCACGGTGTCGCCGATCGAGACGATGCCGACGAGGCGGCCATTCTTTTCCACTGGCAGATGACGGGAGCGCGTGTTGTTCATGATCTCCATGATGTCGTTGATGGTCATGTCCTCGTTGCAGCAATGCACCTTCGACCACATCACCGCGGAGACAGGTTTGTCGAGACATGCGGCACCATATTTGGCCGTGGCGGCGACGACGTCCCGCTCCGTCAGGATGCCGGCGATCTTGTCGCCGGGCTTGACGATGATCACGGCGCCGATGCGGTTTTCATGCAGCAGGCGGACAGCCTCGCGAACCAAGGACTGTGGATCGACCGTCACGACCTGACGGCCCTTTTCATTCAGGATTGCTTTTACAGACATTCAAACCCTCCGTTTCAGCGACCTGAATCTGGCGGGGGCATTGGTGGACTGAAAGCACGAGACATGTGTTTCCGGTCAAGGACCAATCCGCAAGACAGAGTTCATTCCTGTCGCGTTTCTGCCCATCGGCGGCAAACCGAACTCCTCACAGATGCCGCCTTCGGACGAGAATGGTGCGCCACCACCAGCGGAAAATCAAGTATTCTCCGCGCTATCGCTGATGTTAGACGTCAGTCCCGGGGATCGAAAAGGCCGAACAGTAGGAAGCCGAACAGAAAGCCGCCGATATGCGCTTCCCAGGCGATTCCGCCTTGGCCGCCGAAAGCGAAGAGCCCGAGGCCAATCAGGAGATTGGTCAGGAACCAGATGCCGGTAAATATCACCACCGAGCGATTCGACAGGGCTTGCGTGATCGGAAGACGGCGGTTGAGGTGGGCAAACTGCCGGCTGATCCGGCCACTCGGCGAAAAGACGAAACGCGCCGCAGCCCCCATCAGGCCGGCGACGACGCCGGAGGCACCGACCACGATGATCATCTCGCCCCAGTGGAAGGCGGTGTGCAGGGCAACCGCGGCAATGGCCGACAGGCACCAGAAGACCGCCAGCCGAACCATGCCGATCCGCCGGATCACCGGTGCACCGAAGGCGATCATCCAGAAGCCGTTGAAGATCAGGTGATCCCAGGATCCGTGCAGGAAGGAATAGGTGACCGGACTCCAGAGCCAGGCCAGGTTCTGGTCCGACAGCGCATGATCGTAACGCGCCGGCAGGAAGGCGAAATTGAAGACCAGTTCGTTGTCGATCGAAGCGGACAGGACATAGGTGCGCATCACATGGATGGCCACGAGCAGGCCGAGGATGCAGACAAGGCCGAACGGCAGGTTGAATGCGGGTTCGCGCGGCGGCTCAAGCTTTTCCGGCTCCACGCTTTCCGGCGGCAGTGTACCGTCCGTCTGGTCTGTCATGCTGCTCACAATTCTTTCCGCGGATTCCGTTCCGCCTGATCCTGCCTCCGCTCTACACGATTCAGGAGCAGGTCAAAAGCGGCGGCAAAGCGTCAGTTGCACGCATGTGGCTTGAAAACCCGCACTATCCGAAATTGTGTGGCCTGGACGAAAAAAAGGCCGTCCAGTCGAAAAACTGAACGGCCGGTGAGCCCCCAAAAACCCCGAGCCCAAGTCTGTGTGCCGAAGGCAACCCTTCGTGAAGTGATGTCCTTCAATGCCACCGCGGCGGCCATCGATCAATCTAAACCAAGCATTAACCTTAATATCCGGCTGGCATGAAATTCGCTCTGACAGAGACGAGGGCAATTTCCCCTCCGCCAACCGTGCCAAAGCGGCACAAGGCGTATCAAACGGAAGCAGAGCATGCGCAGCAAGACCGCCATTGAAATATACGCCTACTGGGACGAGTTGCGGGGCCACCGCGAGGTGCCCTCCCGCAACCAGATCGAACCTGCTCACATTCGCAACATCCTGGCGGACCTGTTCATCCTCGAAAAAACCGCGAACGGCGACGTTCGCTTCCGTCTCGCCGGCACGCGTATCTGCGCGCTGTTTGCGCGGGAACTGCGGAGCACGACATTCGATGCGCTGTGGCTTGGTGAACAGACCGCGCGCCTGAGACGCGTCACGAACGAAGTCATGCAGCACAAGTCACCGGTGGTGCTGTCCGCATCGGCGGCGCTCGCCGGCACGGCCGACCGCCTTCCGACCGAAATCATCCTCCTGCCGCTCAGATCTCCCGACGGCGACATCGACCGGATCATCGGCGCGCTGGTTCCGCTGACGCGGCCCCACTGGCTGGAAGCGACGCCCGTCAATTTTCTCGATCTCGACAGTATTCGCGCGCTCGATGTCGAAAAGACCAGCCTCTTCCTGCAGAATCGTCCTGAAATCCCCCTGCCCGCGCGGCAACCGAACAGGGCAAACCAAAGCCTCGCGGGTGCAATTCGTCGCGTTCTGCATCTCAGGGTTTTCGAAGGTGGCCGACAGGACTAACGCAATTTGCAGATCCGTGCATAAAAAAACCTTCTGTTAACGGGATCAGGTTAAAACTGTTGGCCGGACAGACATCGCACAAGTGTGGTCATGTATTCGTTTCAGCAAGCACAGAACAGCGGCCCCAAGCAGCACAACGAAGGTGCGTTTCAGCGCGTCTCTGTGAATCTGACCGGTCGGCTGATGCTTGCAAACCATGATGAGTTCGAGTGCACCGCGATCGACATGTCGCCGGGCGATGTCCTCTTTACCTGCGATGCGCGTCCGCGCACCGGTGAACGCATCATCGCCTATGTCGATCATGTCGGCCGCCTCGAAGGCACTGTTTCGCGCCTTTCCGAAAACGCGTTCGTGATCCAAATCAACGCCACCGACCGCAAGCGCGAAAAGCTCGCGGCGCAGCTGACCTGGATTGCCAACAAGCACGAGCTCGGCCTGCCGGAAGACCGGCGGCACGATCGTCTTGCACCACGTAAGGTCCGCACCGAAATCACCCTTGAAGACGGCAGCAAATATGTTTGCCGTATCATCGACCTGTCGCTCTCGGGCGCCGCCGTCGATATGGAAACGCGCCTGCCGCTGGGAGTGCCTATCCTGCTCGGCAGCATGAAGGGACGCGTCGTGCGCCACTTCCAGGAAGGCATCGCGATCGAATTCCTCGGAATCCAGTCACGCGATGCCCTGCGGGAATTCCTCTAGGATCAGCTTTCCGCGTCCAAGCTTGCGTAGACGCGCCGGCACACCATTTTCTCATCTCCCTTAGGCCCAAAATCTGTCGTCGCCTCGAGCGAGGCCGCGCAATACCGGCTTGTCGCCTGGCAATTCTCCATTCATATCCGATTTTTCAGCGATCGAAAGTCCCGTTTCGGGACAATGCCCTATCGCCGATCCGGGGATTTTACTCTGTCGGACGCTCCCTTTCGGCACACAAAGCGGCAATTTCCACGGATCAGCACCATCCCGACCGAAAAAATGTGCTGGAATGAAAATAATTTTGGCATCTCCGAGCGCATTTCAGCGCTGAAATCACCATCGATTGCGGCACAAAAGTCTATCCTCGGCGCTGCTTCGGCGCGATGACGCTGGCACCCGGGCGGCGGCGGGGGAAGCCGCCGCTTGCAACGCGGTGGGCTCTCCAGCATGGGACTTCAATATCTACAACGGGTTGCATGGTTACCAAATCTCGTCACCACGACCAATTCCAACGGATTTCAGTTAAATTTTATGCGTAATTGAGTCAAAACTGTCTCAATATTGATTAAAGTTAAATTTTAATTTTATACTTATTCAATTTGTATTTGTACTTATTTTTACTTCCGATTTTCGCGAGCAATAAAAATCTCGCTGTCATTGTCATCTCCAGAACGGGGAGACAAACATGACAACGAAAACAGTCCTGAAGGCCGGCCTGCTTGGCGCATTCCTGACCGCACTGACGGCACAGGCAGCTCTCGCCTTTCCGGCCAACATGACCACCGATGGCCCCAGCAACCCGCCGGTCGGGCACTATGAATTCTGCAAGAACATGCCGCAGGAATGCCGCGCCAATCCAGGCAATACCCAGCCAACAGTTCTGACCCGCGACGGCTGGAAGAAAATCATCGAGATCAACTATGACGTCAACGAAGCGGTGACGCCGATGACGGACAAGGAGATTTACGGCGTCGAGGAACGCTGGGCCTATCCCGACCAGGTCGGTGATTGCGAGGACTATGTTCTCCTCAAGCGCAAGAAGCTGATACAGGCGGGCTTCTCGCCATCCAACCTGCTGATCACCGTCGTGCTGCAGCCCAATGGCGAAGGCCATGCGGTGCTGACCGTCAGGACCGATCGCGGCGACTTCGTTCTCGACAACATGCGCAACAAGGTGCTGCTGTGGTCGGACACGGAATACACGTTCCTCAAGCGGCAATCGGAAAAGAATTCCGGCCGTTGGGTCAAACTGCAGGATGGCCGCACGACCGCCGTCGGCAGCGTCAGCCAGTAACAGACAACTTACGAGACAGACGCGGACCGGCTCAGGATGCCTGGTTCGCGGATGAAAAGGGCTTCGGTCAGTCCCCATCCCCGTCCCAGACCAAGGCCCTGCTGGCCGGTTCCGCTGTCCCCGGAGCCGGCCTTTTTCTTGCGCCCATCAGCCGATCACGGCACCTGCATTCCAAGCAGGCCCGCGCAGCGGACAATGACGGCACCATAGCAGCACGCCCATCCGAGCGCGACCATGGCGGCGAGAACGATATCGACGGCCGCCAGTCCGTTTTCCCGGCGTATTTGCCAGACGGATCTCGCAAACAAGGACGGCCCGGCAAACAACGCCAGGAATATCGCGAAGGGCCGGAAATTCTCGGTCCAGACCTCCTGCGCCGAGGGCCAGCGGTCGCGGGCCGCCACGCGGCTGATATCCAGCACGATGAAGGAGACGCCGAAGCCGGCGGCAAGCAGGGTCAGAAGCATCACGAAATTCATCAAAAATTAACCATGTTGAAGCAGCGTTGCACCCAATCCATTCCGGAGCAATTTGCGTGCCGTAAAAGCTGTTTCGATTCGAGACACGGAAGCGCCCGGCGATACCCCTTCTTAACCACATGATGAACGCGATCTGTCGATGACAAGCAACCCCGCCGCCGCAACGGACGATCACGGCCCACTGATTTCGTCCCGTTTCGTTTATGGCCTGACGGCTGCCGTCGTCGGGCTTGCTGCTCTGACGTCCGCGATCAGCATGAGCGGACGCTGGTATGGCGAAAAGCTGGCGCTGGCGGGACATACGACCAGCACGGCCGCCAACGACCTGTTCATCGGGCAGGATCACCTTCGCCTGCCATCCAATGCCATCCGCTTCGAGGAACAGCGCGTCACCGGCGTTGTCGAACGCGCCGATCTCTATCTCACCTGGCCGGACATGCAGGGCTATACCGACGAGACCCGCACCCTGTTCAACGACGTCAACCAGCCGGGATCGCTGATCTTCGCGGAGATTTCGCAGAGCACCATGTCGCGAGACATGTCGGGCCGGCTGGAACCGATCTACCAGCACATTTTCGACGGCGCCGCCCGGCCCGGCCCGGCAGGACTCGAGCGTCATGTGCTGAAGGAAAATTCCGGCTATGGCGAGGAAGTCTTTTTCACCGCACCAAGAAACGGCACCACGCCCTATACAGTGCGCTGTCTGATGCCCAGGACACCCGAGATGTCGACCAGTGCCGATTGCCAGCGCGATATTCACGCTGGCCGCGATCTTGTTGTGCTTTACCGCTTTTCCAGCCAATTGCTGCCACAATGGCAGGTCATCGACAGCGCTGTCGCGAACTATGTGAACAGCAAGCTGGTTCCCTGAAATCGACCGCGGGCAACACCCGAACGGGCACCTCCCGACACTTACCACCGGACGACTGTCCCAAATTCAAAACGTCCGATTATGGAAACCAATCATTCATCATAAACCGATTGGTAACGCTATCCCGATAGAGTTTTCAGAACGGTCGTTTCTGGAGGCGACGCCCGGACGATATTTGTGAGAAATGCGATGAAGAGTAGTGCAATGTCCAAATCAATATTCAACGGTTCCGTTCAAAGCACCCCCGTCCCATTCCTCAAAAGAGCTTGCCGTCTGTTGATGGTCTCCATGGTCGCGTCGCTTGCCTTCACCGGCGCCGCTTCGGCTGCAAAATATGCAGGTATCGTCGTTGATGCCAAGACCGGCAAGGTTCTCTACAGCGAAGACGCGGACAGCCTGCGCTATCCGGCATCGCTGACCAAGATGATGACGCTTTATCTGACCTTCGAAGCGCTGGAAGCCGGCAAGATCACCAAGAACACGCCTGTTCCTTTCTCCAAGAACGCTTCCGCAGAACCGCCGTCGAAACTTGGCGTGCGCTCGGGCAACACCATTACCGTGGAACAGGCTATCCTGGCCCTTGTGACGCGCTCGGCCAACGATGCCGCGACCGCGCTCGGCGAAATGCTGGGTGGTTCCGAAGATCGCTTCGCCCGCATCATGACCAACAAGGCGCGTGCGCTCGGCATGACTCGCACCACCTATCGCAACGCCAACGGCCTGCCGAACGGTGCGCAGATGACGACGGCGCGCGACCAGGCTCGGCTCGGCATGGCGCTTCGTCAGCATTTTCCGCAGTATTACGGCTATTTCTCCACCCGCAGCTTCAAATTCGGCAAGCAGACGATCGGCAATCACAACCGCCTGCTCGGCAATGTGCGCGGCGTCGATGGCATCAAAACCGGTTTCACCAACGCGGCCGGCTTCAATCTCGTGACCTCGGCACAGGCTGACGGCCGCAGCATCGTCGGCGTCGTCCTCGGCGGCAAGTCCGGCGGTGCGCGCGATGCCCAGATGCGGGCCCTGGTCGCAAAATACATGCCTGCGGCCTCGCGCCGTGGCGGTGGCAACCTCGTTGCCGAAACGGCCGACGCGCCAACCATGCAGGCGCAGCCTGAAATGGCCGCAGCCACAACCGGTGGCAGCTTCAACCTTCCCAACAACGGCCCGGTTCCGGATTTCCGTTATAGTGGCGAAGAAACCACCAAGAGCATCGAAGTGGCCTATGTCGAACCGGTCAAGGCCAGCGCCAACCCGGTCCTGAACGACAATATCATGCCGAATACGCTGGAGGCCCAGAGCCGCAAGATCGCCAAGGCGTCCCCTGTTCCGGCTACCGACGTCGACAACCAGATCACCAATTCCGTTGTCAAAAAGAAGCAGGCCGTCACGGAAACCGCTTCGGAAGCCACACCGACGGGCTGGGTCATCCAGATCGGCGCAACGCCGGACAAGGACCAGGCCATGACGATGCTTGAGAAAGCCAAGGGCAAGGGCGGCAAGGCGCTGCGCGGCGCCACCCCGTTCACAGTGGCTTTTGCCAGCGGCGACGGCCATCTCTACCGGGCACGCTTCGGCGGCTTCTCCAGCCAGAACAACGCTGTCTCGGCCTGCAAGACGCTCAAGCGCAACGGCTTCGCCTGCTGGGCAAGCCAGCAGTAAGACTTTGAAGGAACGCAAGGGCTTTCCGATGCAACTGTTGATGATCGGATGTCCTGCGGTGAAGTTTCGATCCCCGGTGTGTTTGTTTTCCGGCGGTCCTCCTCGGATTTGGTAGTGCGTAACGAGGTCAGTTATGGGAATGAATGAGAATGGACCGGGCATCACGCCCTTTCCGGACAGGAAGCGGAAGTCACCGCGTGCCGGCCTGCATCCGCTGCACGAAGCAGCGATGCGCATTGCCGAACTCGGCAGCCGGCCACGGGCACGGACCAAGGATCTGGTGACGCTGCTGCTGACGCATGGGGCCCGCGCCTGGCGCTCAACCCAGCCGGAAGCACAGATCCACGTGCATGTCACGTCGCCTTCCGGACATCATCCGATCCGGTTGCGGATCCGCTGAACGTTTGAAGCATCCGCAAAAAGCAAAAAAGCCCAGCAGTTGCTGGGCTTTTTGTTTGACGTCGTCTGAAGTGCCCACGATCGTGTCCGCGCTGATCATTGGCAGGTTTCAAGACGTTATCGCGGCCGAGAAGCAAGGCCAACGTTACGGCTGCGCACGCGTCAGATCACGACAAATCGGCCGCCGTGATCGAAGGCGCCCCCGACAGCCAAGCAAACCGGACGGCTGCGGTCGCCCCCGTGCCGTCGGCGTCATAGAAGAGGCCCCCGTTGGTGGAATCGTAAATGATCCGATCGTCCGCATCTCCGGCGGTTCCCGTCGCGTTGGATATGAATGCGGTTGCCTCGAGCGTGCCTGTCGCCAACCCCGGAAAGTTGCGTGCCTCCAGGCGGATCGTGTCGTCCGCCACGTTGAAGTCGGTGATCGCATCGACATTGGCGCTGGCGTTCAGCACCGAACTGAACACGAAGATGTCCCCGCCTGCTCCGCCCGTCAATGTGTCATGGCCGCCATAGCCGCGCAGTGTGTCGTTGCCCGCGCCACCATCGATGACATTGGCAAAACCGTCACCGGCCAGCGAGTCTCCATGGTCGGATCCGCGAAGATTGTCGATGAGGTAATATTTGTCGCCCGCCGCATCGCCGGTATTGTTTGCACGATTTTGCAGGCTGGCGACAACTCTTGCCGTCGCCGTCTGGTAGGACGCGGTATCGCTGCCACCATCATCGCTGCCGGTGCGCGCAAGCCCCCGCAGCGTGTCCGCTCCGGCGCCGCCGCACAGAACATCGTTTCCAGCTGCGCCCTCAAGATAATCGTCGCCTTCGCCGCCATCGAGGGTGTCGTTTCCGATGCCGCCGTTCAGACCGTCATTGCCC
Source organism: Pararhizobium sp. (assembly GCF_035497515.1). Classification (GTDB taxonomy): domain Bacteria; phylum Pseudomonadota; class Alphaproteobacteria; order Rhizobiales; family Rhizobiaceae; genus Pararhizobium. Next base: position 12,608 of record NZ_DATJDJ010000162.1, read on the forward strand.
GCGTCGCCGAACAGCGTGTCGTCGCCCATCTGGCCGTACAATTTGTTGACGTTGCCGTCGCCATAGAAGGTGTCGGCGCGGGACGTACCGTATAGGTCCTCGATACCGACCAGTATGTCACCTTGAGCCGTGCCGGCATTGAGGGACGAATCGACGAGTGAGACGATGGCACTGCCGCCCATGTTGCCGTAGTCGACCCGGTCGCGGCCTCCTCCGCCATCCATCTCGTCCGCTCCGTTTTCGCCGATGAGAATGTCATTGCCGTCGCCGCCGAAGAGCTTGTCGTTTCCGATGCCTCCATACAGCCAGTTGGCGTTGCCGTCGCCGTAGAACCTGTCGCCAAAATTGGAACCGTGCAGGCCCTCGATGCCGATCAGCACATCGCCTCTGGCCTCGCCGGTATTGATCGACTGATCCGCGAGCGAGACGACGACACCGGAGGAGGAACTGTCGTAACTGGCTGTGTCATCATCGCCTGCGCCGCCGTCTATCCAGTCAGCTCCCTTTCCGCCGCGGAAGGTGTCGTCGCCGTTCCCACCGGAGAGCACATCATTCCCGTCTCCGCCGTATATGACATCCCCGGAGTCACCGCCAATGATCCGGTCATTCCCCGCTTGTCCGCTGAGAGAATTGAAGCCGCCGCCGCCGACGATCACATTGGCACCGTCGTTTCCAACCAGGGTATCGTTGTAATCCGATCCGATGATGTTCTCGATCGAGTTGTAGGTATCGATGAACGCTCCATGGCTACCCCAGAGATCCATCAGTTGGAGCCAGACACCTGTCGATGAATCCGCGTAGGATACGGTGTCACGGCCAAGACCGCCGCTGATATAGTTCGATCCATCGCCGCCGCTCAGTATGTCGTCGCCACCGCCGCCGCCTAAAGTATCCTTGCCCGCACCGCCAATGAGGACGTCGTTTCCGTCTTCTCCACGTAATTTGTCGGCCTGGGCCGATCCGAAGACAATATCCGACACGGCCGTTGCGGTGAAATCCGCTGCCACATCAAACAGGGTCACAGTGAAGTCGTTTTCAAGCGCCGCGCCGCCAATATTGTCGTTCAGATCGTAGGAGCCGCTGTCGGTGACACCTGACGCGAGCGTGGCGGTGAATTGGAGTTCCATCGGCCCGTCCAGCGTCTGATGGACATAGCCGCCGAACGCGCCGAGTTCGGCGCCTATTTCGCCGTCCCAGACATAATAGCCGAGTTCGTCGTCCAGATATCCCGTCAGATTGTAGGAAAACGACAGCGTGACCTGACTGCCGCTACGCTCGATGGTGAATTGCGGCGAAACGCCGGAAACGAAATTGCTGACCAGCATGATGCCCTCCCAAGCATGACACCTTCGAAAGCCTTCGGTTATCGTATCAGGACATGGGCCATTCGACAATCCTCGCGTGAACGAAAACCAGGGTATGCACCCATAGATGGAACATTGCGAACACAAACCGGCTCGCAGTTGTCGCCCTAGAGAAGCCCCAGTTCCGCCAGTTCGCGGCGCAGATCAAGCGGCATGTCGGCGCCTTCGGAGCCCAGGGCCGACAAATCTCGCGGCGCCTCCGCGGGCTGCAGGTAGCGCCATCCCTGGAAGGCACGGCGCGGCTGGGAGGCCGTTTCGACGACCTCCGGAGCGAGGAACAGCTTGCAGCGGCCAATGCCCTCGGCATCGGTGAAGGTTTCGATGGCAGTGATCTGCTGACGCGCCTGAACCTGGCCCTTGATCACCCAATAGAGCGATCCGCCCTCGAGGATTTCTTCGCCTCGTTTGGGCACCATGCGGGTAATGTGAAACGAGTGTGGCTCAAGGCCGGCTGCGACCGCCGTTTGCGCCTTGCGCGACACCCAGTCACGCAGGTCGTCGATCGAGTCCGCCCCGACGCAGAGTTTGATGAGATGCAAAGCCATGGCGGTGTTGAACACCCGCAGGGCCGGTGCGGTCAAGCCTGTTCTCGACCGCTCCACAAATCGCTGCCGGTCAGCACTCGACGACGTTGACGGCGAGGCCGCCGGTCGAGGTTTCCTTGTACTTGTCGTGCATGTCGACGCCGGTCTGGCGCATCGTCTCGATGCAGGCATCGAGCGGCACGAAATGCTGGCCGTCGCCTTTGATGGCAAGCGACGCCGCCGTGACGGCCTTGACGGCGCCAAGCGCGTTGCGCTCGATGCATGGAACCTGGACGAGGCCGGCGATCGGATCGCAGGTCATGCCGAGATGATGTTCCAGCGCGATTTCGGCCGCATTCTCGATCTGCTCCGGCGTGCCGCCCATGACAGCGGCAAGACCGGCCGCCGCCATCGCCGAGGCCGAGCCGACCTCGCCCTGACAGCCGACTTCGGCACCGGAGATCGAGGCGTTGAACTTGATGATGCCGCCAATGGCCGCCGCCGTCAGCAGATAGTCGCGAATGCCGTGATGATCCGCGTCGTCGTGGAAATGCAGATAGTAGCGGATCGTCGCCGGAACGACGCCGGCAGCACCGTTGGTCGGCGAGGTGACGACCCGGCCGCCGGCCGCGTTCTCCTCGTTGACCGCCATGGCGTAGACACTCAACCAGTCGTTGGCGAGCAAGGGATTGACCTTGTTGGAGCGCCATTCGTCCTGCAACTTGTCATGGATCATGCCGGCGCGGCGGCGAACCTTCAGCCCCCCCGGCAGGATGCCTGAGCCGGTCAGGCCGCGATCGATACAGTTTTTCATCGCCTCCCAGATTCCGTCGAGACCCTCGTCGAGAGCCTCGCGCGACATCGAGACCTCTTCGTTGGCGCGTTTCATCTGCGCGATCGAGAGACCCGACCGCGCCGCCATGTCCAGCATCTGTCTGGCGGTGGAGAAGGGATAAGGAACCTTGACGCCGCCCGGCTTCGCCTTGCTGTTCTTCATAGCCTCCAGTTCGGTATCGGTGACGACGAAGCCGCCGCCGATCGAGTAATAGATGCGCTTCAGGAGCAGCCGGCCGTCCTTGTCGAAGGCGGAGAAGGACATGCCGTTGGCATGGCCGGACAGCGGCACCTTCTTGTCGAAAACGAGATCGGTCTTCGGCTGGAATTCATAGGCCGGATGTCCCGGCGGCGTGATCCGGCCGGTGCGCTCGACCTCGTCGATGATCGGGTCCATGCGGTCGGGATCGACCCTGTCCGGGCGTTCGCCCATGAGGCCGAGCACGACCGCCCTGCCCGAGCCATGGCCGATGCCGGTAAAGGCCAGCGAACCGTGAAGGCTGGCCTTGATCGACGCAACCGTTGCGTTGCTGGGCCGCGGCCAGTCGCTCGACAGGATCAGGTCGAGAAAGCGGTTGGCCGCCGACATCGGACCCATCGTGTGCGAACTGGAAGGACCGATACCAATCTTGAAGACATCAAAAACCGAAAGAAACATTCGAACTCCGCCCTGAGGACTGGATTGGCTGGATGGCCGCACGATAACACCGGACCACGATCATTGCATCGAAACTAGGCTATCCCGCGTTCGCCATCCGGCGATCAACCGACATCCGGTCACACACATGCGACACGAATGCCATCCCGCGGCCGGATCTCGATGCTTGCCCCATAAGTCGTCACGACCAGCGCCGGATTTCAAGTGCCGTCACAAACTTTCGCGATGTCTTGCAATTTCGTCAAACCATGCAAAAAAGGCGCATGACACTCACCGACTATATCGCACTGGCGGTTTTCGCGCTCCTGTGGACCGGCTATAACTGGGCCACGGACGGCAAGGTCGAGCTCAGCCGCGTCAGCCTGACGCGGCTGATGATGGCTCACCGCCGCCGCTGGATCCTCAATTCGCTGACGCGCGACCTGAAGATGATCGACAGCCAGATCGTTGCCGGGCTGCAGGCGGGAACGGCCTTTTTCGCCTCGACGACCATATTCGCGCTCGGCGGTTGTTTCGCGTTGCTCGGCGCCACCGACCAGGTCCAGTCGATCATGAACGACCTGCCCTATGTCTTCCACGGCGGGCGCAGCGGTTTCGAGCTCAAGGTCGGCGGCCTTGCCTGCCTGTTTGCCTATGCCTTCTTCAAGTTCGCCTGGTCCTATCGCCTGTTCAACTACTGCTCGATCCTGATGGGCGGCATTCCGATGATGTCGGACATGGCGCATGACCGGGCCGGCGCCGAGCGGGCGGCCGAACGGGCCATCCAGGTGAATATCCTGGCCGCCAAGAACTTCAATGCCGGGCTGCGCAGCATCTTTCTGTCGATCGGCTATCTCGGCTGGTTCGTCAGTCCCTATGTGTTCATCGCCCTGACGATCTTCGTCATCTTCGTGCTGGCGCGGCGGCAATTCTATTCGGAAGCGCGCGCTGCCCTTCTTGACGACGCAAACGCCTGAAATCCTCGCACGTGCGGTTGATTCGCCGCGCCTGGCGCGAGCTCGCGGCCGTACAAGGCCACCATTGGAAAAGATTGAACCATGTCGATTACCAACGCAGTCACCGACAACGACAACGGGACGGCGGCGCCGGCGACAACCGCGCGGCCCGGCCGTCTCTGGGTGATCGACGCCCTGCGCGGCGTCGCGCTGATCGCCATGGCGAGCTACCACTTTTCCTGGGACCTCGGATTCTTCGGCTATATCGATCCGCAGATGGTCGGCACCGGCGTTTTCAAGATGTATGCCCGCTCGATAGCCGGCTCCTTCCTGTTCCTGGCCGGACTCAGCCTCGTTCTCGGACACTACCCGGTGATCCGCGTCCGCTCCTTCGCCATCCGCTTCGCCAGGATCGCCGGCGCGGCGCTGGTCATCACCATCGCCACATGGTTTGCCTTTCCGGATGCCTTCATCTTCTTCGGCATCCTGCATGCCATCGCCGCCGCCAGCCTGATCGGCCTCTTCTTCCTGCGGCTACCGCCTGTTCTGACGTTGATCGTGGCGGTTGCGGCCTTCGCGGCGCCCTTGTATCTCCGCTCACCGGTGTTCGAGATGCCGGCGCTCTGGTGGGTCGGCCTGTCGCAGACGCTGCCGCGCTCGAACGATTACGTGCCATTGCTGCCCTGGCTTGCGCCTTTCCTTGCCGGCATCGCCATCGCCCGCATCGCCCTTCGCTTCGGCTGGTTCGACAAACTCAGGAGCGACGGCAGCGCGCGCTGGAAAACCATTCTGGCCACCGCCGGCCGCCACAGCCTGCTGATCTACCTCGTGCATCAGCCGCTGCTGTTCGGCTGCGTTGCCCTGTTCGCGCAGATACTGCCCCCCGAAACGCCATTGCACGCAAGCTGCGTTTCCGCCTGCGCGGCCGACAACAGCAAAGCCTTCTGCACGGCCTTCTGTGATTGCACCGTCAAGCAACTTGCAGACAAGAATCTGTTGGGACCACTCAATGCCGGCCAGATCGACGTGGCCACGGACGCGCGCATCTTCACGATCCAGACCCAATGCACCATGGAAGCGCAGGCCAAGGAATAGGAACGCCGATCGCCAAACGGCCATCCCTGGCCACCTGTCCTTTATGCCGCGCCGAACGATCGTGCACGGCAGTCGCTGGTGGGTTTGCTAAGGACAACGTCCACCGCAGGGGCATGAAGAATCACATGGCGGCCGGCCGGGCTTTCGTCGAGGCGCGCTGCGCCGATCAGGTGCCGACGCCGATTTCGGCGAGCCGCGTCAGGCAGGCTTCCTCGACATTGTTGAGTTCCTCGAGGGTTTCCTCGATATCCTTGCGCTTCTGGTTGAGATCGTCGCGCTTTTCCTCGACGCGCTTCATCAGCAGGCGCAATTGGCCGGCCTCGCCCGGCGGATCGCGGTAGACCTGGATGATTTCGCGGATTTCGGCGATGGTGAAGCCGATGCGGCGGCCGCGCAGGATTTCCATGATCAGGCGACGATCGGCCGAGCGGAACAGCCGGGTGCGGCCACGCCGTTCCGGATGGATCAGCCCCTCGTCCTCGTAGAAGCGCAGCGTCCGGGTCGAAACCCCGAATTCCCGTGTCAGTTCGGTAATGGTATAATACTTGTTCACGCCTGCCTCGCCTGGAGCCGCACCTTTCAAAATGCGCCGCGAAGCGACGGATATGAAAATGCGGCTGAACTGTCGCGCCGGTCTACTCGCCTGAAACGATGCCGCTGCAATATTGAAGCTCAGTCTGATTGACTTTGACGTAAAAGTCAAACTTGTCAGGTCAGGTCAGGTCAGGTCAGGTCATGCCGATGCTGAACCACCAGGTGGCGAGACCGAGGAAGGCGAAGAAGCCGATTACATCCGTCACCGTCGTCACGAAAACCGCCGAGGACACGGCAGGGTCGGCGCCGAACCGATCCAGCAGCAGCGGGATCATGATGCCGGCGAGCGCCGCGGCGATCATATTGATCAGCATGGCGGCCGCGATGATGCCGCCGATATTGACGTCCTGGAACCAGGCGCCGGCCGCCAGGCCGATCAGCACACCGAACAGCAGCCCATTCAAAAGCCCGACGCCTGCCTCGCGGCGGATAACGCGAAAGGCATTGTGAATGTCGAGATTGCGGGTCGCAAGTGCGCGCACGGTGACCGTCATCGTCTGCGACCCGGCATTGCCGCCCATGCCGGCAACAATCGGCATCAGCACGGCGAGAGCGACGATCTGCTGGATCGTCGCATCGAACAGGCTGATGACCGAGGCAGCCAGGAAGGCCGTCAGCAGATTGACCAGCAACCAGACGACGCGTGAGCGCGAGGCATCGATGATCGAGTCGGACAGTTCCTCGTCGCCGACACCGCTGAGGCGCATCAGGTCTTCTTCCGCTTCTTCCTGAATGACATCGACGACATCGTCGATGGTCAGCACGCCGACCAGCCGGTTGTTCTCGTCGACCACGGCGGCGGAGAGAAGGTCATATTGCTCGAAAAGCTGGGCCGCCTCTTCCTGGTCCATCTCGGCCGGCACCGGATGGTTGGTCTCGCGCATGATCGTCTCGATCTTCACCGAGCGCTTGGAACGCAGGAGGCGGTCGAGATCGAGCGCACCCAAAAGCTTGAAGGTCGGGTCGATGACGAAGATCTGGGTGAAGCTTTCCGGAAGATCGTCGTCCTCGCGCATGTAGTCGATCGTCTGCCCGACGGTCCAGAACGGTGGCACAGCGACGAACTCCGTCTGCATGCGGCGGCCGGCCGTGCTTTCGGGATAGTCGAGCGACCGGCGCAGGCGAACCCGCTCCGTGAAGGACAGCTTCGACAGGATCTCTTCCTGATCCTCCTGATCGAGGTCTTCGAGAATGTAGACCGCGTCGGCGGAGTCCATTTCGCCGAGTGCGGCGGCGATCTGCTCGTTCGGCAGATGCTCGACGATGTCGAGACGGATCGCCTCGTCCACTTCCGTCAACGCGGAAAGATCGAATTCGTCGCCGAGCAGGGAGACCAGCGCCCGACGCTGTTCGGGCTGGATCGCCTCCAGCACGTCGCCCATTTCGGACGCATGCAGGCGGGTGACGTGCTGACGCAGGTATAGGAGATCGCGGTCGGCGATCGCCGCGCCGACATGCATCAGATAGTCGGAGCGAACCGAACCGTCTTCTGCGTAGATGTCGGAGCCGTTGTAGGCGTCGTCTTCCACGACCTTGCGCTCATTTTCCTGTTCGCCGGTTCCGCTCATATGCCCGCCCTCAAGAGAATTCAGCCATCCGAAAGTCCGGTTGAGAGCCGGGCTGGAGCAGGAGGGCGATGTGATCGACCGGTGGTGGTGGCGCGCTTTGAAAAGCAAACCGCCACCCCTGTGCTAACCCAACAAGCGGACGAGGTCCACAGGCGGTTTCATACGCCGGCGGCCGGCCCCTGCACTTTTGCCCAAGCTGTTGCAAAATCATGTGAATTGTATAGCTCTTGGGGCACCAGAA
>NZ_DATJDJ010000163.1:0-4065 GCF_035497515.1 Pararhizobium sp.
CCGTCGAAGACCGATTTGATCATCGACCAATTCTGCCAGTCGTAGCCGATGGCCGGATCGAGCGTGGCGACATCGTCTTTGTAGGTGACGACCATGTTGCCGCCGTGCTTGGGCTCCTGGGCCTGCGCCGGGGCAAGCGCGGGCAACGCCATCAGCATCGCAAGCGCGGTGGAAAGGATCAGCTTCTTCATAGTCTTCACTCCTCTGGGTTGAAGGTTTCAGCGCAGCTTGATGCGCGGATCGATGAGCGGCGAAATCAGGTCGGCGACGAGGTTGCCGAGGACGATGCCGCAGGCTGAGACGAGCGTAACGCCCATGATGATTGGGATGTCGACGCGCTGGATTGCTTGCCAGGCGAGCTGGCCGATACCGGGCCAGCCGAAAACGCTTTCGACAACGACGATACCCGACATGAACAGGCCGATATCAATACCGATCATGGCGATGATCGGCAGGATCGCATTGGGTAGGGCGTGGCCAAGGATGACCTTGCTGCGGCCGAGGCCCTTGGCACGTGCCGTGCGAATGAAGTCGGCGCGCAGCACGTCAACCATCGAAGAGCGCATGATACGCGAGTACCAGCCGGAGCCGAGGATGCCGAGCGTCAGCGCCGGCAGGATCAGATGCATAAACGTTCCGTACCCGCCGATCGGAAACCAGCCGAGCTTCACGGCAAAGACGAAGAGCAGCAGCAGCGCCACGACGAACTGGGGAGCAGAGACCGTCAGGAAGCTCGTCAGCATCAGACCATTGTCGAGCGCCTTGCCGCGGTTCAGCGCGGCGACGATGCCGAGCGGCAGGCCGATCAGAAGTTCGCAGGCGATGGCCGCCACGAGCAGAAGCAGCGTCGCCGGCAGGCGGGAGGCGATCAACTCCGCCACTTCCGTTTTCTGAAGGTAAGAGCGGCCGAAGTCACCCTGAACGAGGTTCAGCAGGTAATGTCCGTACTGGACGAAGAAGGGCTGATCGAGACCGAGTTGCTGGCGGATGCTTTCGACAGTCGCCGCTGTCGCCGAACGGCCGGCGATCTGCCGCACCGGGTCTGCCGGCAACACATAGAGCAGTACGAAGGTGATGAAGGAGACACCGAGCAGGATGAGCGCGGACTGGACGAGGCGTCTGAGAATATAGGCGGCCATCAGTCACGTCCCTGCTGTGTCGGGTCGAGAATGTCGCGGAGCGCATCGCCGACCAGGTTGAAGGCCAGTGCGAGAAGCAGGATCGCGGCACCCGGAATGAAGACAAGCCATGGTGCCGACTGGAAGTAGGTCTGGTTCTCGAAGATGATATTGCCCCAGGACGGGATGGGAGGCTGAACGCCGATGCCAAGGAAGGACAGCGTTGCTTCGAGCAGAACGGTCGTTGAAATGCCGAGCGTGCCCCAGACTATCAGCGTCGGGACCAGATGCGGCAGGATGTGCTTGAAGAGGATACGGCCGTGCCCCGCGCCCAGCGTCTTTTCGGCGGCGATGTAATCGCGTTCGGCGAGCGACGAGGTCTGCGTGAAGATCACGCGTGCGGTCTGCACCCAATTCACGAAGGCAATCACCATTGCGACGATCCACAATGATGGCGAGAAGATCGCGGCAAGGCAGATTGCCAGAAGCAGCGCCGGAAACGCCATCATCAGGTCGGTAAAGCGCATCAGTACGGCGCCGATGACGCCCCGGAAGTAGCCCGCTGTCACGCCGACGATCGTACCGATGAAGAGCGCGGCGCCGTTGGCCACAAGCCCTATGATCAGTGAGGTCTGTGCTCCATAAAGGATACGGGAGAACAGGTCGCGACCAAGGAGATCGGTCCCGAACCAGAAGGTCTCGTTCGGCGGTAGCGGCGCGCCTTCGAGTGTCAGGCCGTCGAAGAACTGCTCATAAGGGTCGTGAGGCGCAAGCCAGTCGGCAAAGACCGCGCCGCCGACGCAAATGAGCACGATCAGCAGCCCCAAGACGGCAAGCTTGCAGCTCATTAGCCTGCGCAGGACCGAAGGTCCTTCCGCCGGCACGACCAAGGGTTCAGGCGAGATCGATGCGTCTGCCATCGTCGGTGCCCCTCTCATTTGAATGGTTCGCCACCAGCCGCTCGGCGGCGGTTTCGATTGTGACGCGCCAAGCCATCGCGGTCTGGCGCAAAAGGTCATAGGCCTCAGCCTCTGTCTTGCCCTGCATCACGAAGATCATGACAGCGCGAACGATCGTCTGTCGCGCCGACAGGCGGTTCTGCAGGTCGGTGATTAGGGCTTCTGATGCCTTGGCTCGATCGAAATTGCTGCGCGCAACGAGGAGAGCGGCGTATACGCCCTTGTCGCTCATGGGTTTGAGGAGCTGCGCATGCGCGCCCATCTCCATGGCCCAGCGAAGGCGACCCGGCGCTTCCGATCCGATCAACGCGATCATGGGCATCGGTGATTGCCCGGACGACCAGTGGAACTGCTCATCGTGGCCCATGTCGGCGTCATAGAAGATGAAGTCGGCAGCGATCGCCTCGACCGGCAACTCTGGCCAGGCTTCGCGAACTGCAAGTCCAATTACTCCCAGTTGGCGGATGAGCCCCTGCACCGACGGGTGGGGCCGATGCAGGATCCAGGCTGTCGCTCCCCCGAGGTTTTCCGTCCTGATGGCTGTCATGACACCACCTTCAGCATGGAGCCGCTGGAGGAGGTCTGCGGATGACGAGTGAGATAGGGATCGGCCCGGAGTGCCGGGAGACGCTTGATCTCGTGAAAGCGACCATCCGCAAGCCGCGCTATGATGGCTGGCTGGCGCGCATGAAGATGCGCCGGGTCGAGCCGCGGTGTGTAGCCGGACGTGATGGCGGAACGCAGCAAGTCGGAAAGTGGGAGCATTTCTGCGCGCGGACGGCCGTGCAACAGATTGGCGAGTTCATGCACGGACTGGCGTGCCATCTCATGGAATGATCCGCCGTAACTGCCATCCGGCTCGAACCACGGGCCCGCCGATACCAACCCCTCGGCCGCGCCACCCGCGGATTTGATTTCGCATTCGGTGAAGTTGCAGGACAGGACGGTGAGGCCGTTGTCGATCCCCGTTTCCTGTTTTAGCTCCGCCAGTCGCGCAAGAAACGCATAGGAGCTGTCACCCACCAGCGAGTTCAGGACGAAATCCGGCTTCAAGACGCGGATCTCCTGGATGATGTGATCCACGTCGGTGTCGCCGACGGCGAGATAGCGATCGCCCAGCACTTCGCCGGCCGATGCCGCTACTCGCTCTCGGGCAATGCGGGCTATTTCCCAGCCCCATATGTAATTGGAGCCGACGAAGTATGCTCGCTTGCCGAGGGCCGGCAATGCCCAATCGAGAAGCGGGAGCAGATGCTGGTTCGGACAGGCATGCATATAGGCGACGCGTTCAGACGCCTCGAAGCCTTCATAGGGGACTGGATACCACAGCACCCCGTCGTAGCGCTCGAGCTCAGGGATGACCTCTTTGCGGCTCGCCGAGGTGATGCAGCCGAAGATATGGCGGGCTTCAGACTCCCTCAGAATTTCGCGGCACAATGGCGCATAGCGGTCGAGCCGACCTTCCGGATCGCGCTCTACCACTCGGAAGGCGACATCGAGCCGGGAATCGGCATTCACCTCGGTGACGCCTTGCAGAACTCCCTGGCGACTTGCGTGCGCCAACGCTGCGTACATGCCGCTGCGAGATAGGAGCACGCCTATGTCTATCACCCGTTTCATTGAGGGTCCCAATACAAAAAGCCCCGAGCGATGCGCGTTGCAAAACGCGATCGAAACGGGGCTCGAATGCCGGCTATTTGTCTCAGCTTAGCGCTGGAGATTGCAGATTGGAAGTAAAATTACGTGATAAGGTAGCGAAATTGCACGATTGCATCTCGCGCCCTTCTTGCTGCGCAACAATTGTGTGAACTGCCGCCTTCTTGTCCGATACACTTCGATGGAAATTGCCAGGGCTTGTGCGATCGAGTTCCGTACCCTGAGCAAAGCTTCGGAGGTGGCCGCCCCTTATCTGGAGGCTCGATGCCGGCGGCCGGTTGGCAAGATACGACGAGTGAACCGATGCATGACAGCGTGTTCGAAGACAAGGC
>NZ_DATJDJ010000164.1:0-46105 GCF_035497515.1 Pararhizobium sp.
GTACGACCAGTCGCCGCAGGAGACCCCCGCCTATACCAGCAATCCGAACTATGACGGCATGCCGCCGGGCCAGAATGGCGAGGCCTTCTCGCCCAAGCTGCTCGCCAAATACCAGGCGGCGCCGGACGTGGAACTGTTTGCGCAATGGGCCATGGCTTTCCGTTCCCCGACGGCCACCGAACTCTATCTCGATTACGGCGCGCCCGGCACCTATCTGAGGATCGGCAATCCGAATCTGAAGCCGGAAACCAGCAATGGTTTCGAAATCGGCGCCAATCTCGGCGACGAGGATTTCGGCGGCAGGATCACCGGCTTCTACAACCGCTATCGTGATTTCATCGACACGGAAGCCGTCGCGGGTTTCGATCCGACCTATCCCTTCGGCATCACCCGCAGCATCAACCGCGATCGGGTGCGAATCTACGGCGTCGAGCTTTCCGCGCACAAGCGTTTCGACAACGGGTTTCATCTCAACGGCTCACTGACCTACGCCAATGGCGAGGATTTGACGACGGGTGTGGAACTCGGTTCGGTGGCGCCTTTGAAGGGCGTGATCGGCGCTGGATATGCAACCGACACCTGGGGCGCCGATGTCACCTTCATCGCGGCCAAGTCGGTCTCGCAGAACAGCGACGCGACGCTCAAGGCGCCCGGATACGGGATCGTCGATCTCACGGGCTGGTGGAAGCCGGAACAGGTCGAGGGCCTTGCCGTGCGGGCAGGGGTCTACAACCTGTTCGACAAGGAATATTATGACGCCGTCAATGTTCGCGACGCCGTGCTTTCCAGCGCCGGACAATCCTATTTCTCCGAGCCGGGGCGCACCTTCAAGCTGTCGCTGACGCAACGGTTCTAGGCTCTGTCTTCGATTTTTCGCCCGCGGCGCTTGCGCAATCTCGCGTCACGGGCTAACAATTCCGCGATGACACAGGCACGCAACATTGCAATCTGGTGGTGGGCTCGCTAAAGCGGCCTTGACCAGTCATGCGTGATTGAGACGATAAGCCGCCCGGACGTTTCGAGGCGGCTTTTTTGTATTCGGGCCGCCGGAATGACGGGCCTGAATGGAGCGATAGATGGCGACGACAATTCTTGCAGACGGCGGGGAAACCTACACCACCAAGGGCGGCATTTCCGTCACCCGCCGGCGGCGCGAGGCTCCGTATGGCGAAGCGATCTCCAGCTATGTCGACAGGCTCGACGAGCGTCGGGGCGCGGTCTTTTCCTCCAACTACGAATATCCGGGCCGCTACACGCGCTGGGACACGGCGATCATCGATCCGCCGCTCGCCATCTCCTCCTTCGGACGGGCGCTGTGGGTCGAGGCTTACAACGAGCGCGGCGAAGCGCTTCTGTCGATGATCGCGGATCATCTGGCCGGCATCGCCGATATCACGCTCGGCGCATTGACAGGCCGTCGTCTCGACCTGACGATCAACATGCCGGACCGGGTGTTCACCGAGGAAGAGCGCTCGAAGATCCCGACGGTGTTCACGGTACTGCGCGCCGTCACCAGCCTGTTCTATTCGCAGGAAGATTCCAGCCTCGGCCTCTATGGCGCCTTCGGTTACGACCTGGCCTTCCAGTTCGACGCGATCGAGCTGAAATTGAAGCGCCCCGACGACCAGCGCGACATGGTGCTGTTCCTGCCCGACGAAATCCTCGTCGTCGATCACTATGCCGCCAAGGCGTGGATCGACCGCTATGATTTCGCCAAAGACGGGCAGACCACGGACGGCAAGGCGGGCGATATTGCTCCGGAACCCTTCCGCACAGTCGACAGCATCCCGCCGCATGGCGATCACCGTCCCGGCGAATATGCCGAGCTTGTCACCAAGGCCAAGGAAAGTTTTCGGCGCGGTGACCTGTTCGAAGTGGTGCCCGGCCAGAAATTTTTCGAGCGCTGCGAAAGCAAGCCGTCGGAAATCTCCAACCGCTTGAAGGCGATCAATCCGTCGCCCTATTCCTTCTTCATCAATCTCGGAAACCAGGAATATCTGGTCGGCGCGTCGCCGGAAATGTTCGTGCGCGTCTCCGGCCGCCGGATCGAGACCTGCCCGATTTCCGGCACGATCAAGCGCGGCGAGGATCCGATCGCCGATAGCGAGCAGATCCTCAAGCTGCTGAACTCCAAGAAGGACGAGTCTGAGCTGACCATGTGCTCGGACGTCGACAGAAACGACAAGTCCAGAGTTTGCGTGCCCGGATCGGTCAAGGTCATCGGCCGCCGCCAGATCGAGATGTATTCGCGCCTGATCCACACGGTGGATCATATCGAAGGCCGGTTGCGAGACGACATGGACGCGTTCGACGGTTTCCTGAGCCACGCCTGGGCCGTTACGGTCACCGGTGCGCCGAAGCTCTGGGCGATGCGGTTTATTGAAAGTCATGAAAAAAGCGCCCGGCTCTGGTATGGTGGCGCCATCGGCATGGTCGGTTTCAACGGCGACATGAACACTGGCCTGACGCTCCGCACCATTCGCATCAAGGACGGCATTGCCGAGGTGCGCGCTGGTGCCACATTGCTCAACGACAGCAATCCGGAAGAAGAAGAAGCCGAAACCGAACTGAAGGCATCCGCCATGATCGCAGCGATCCGCGACGCAAAATCCGCCAATAGCGGCGGCAACGGCCGTGACGTCGCTTCCGTCGGTAACGGCGTCAAGATTCTCCTGGTGGATCACGAGGATTCGTTCGTCCACACGCTGGCCAATTATTTCCGCCAGACGGGCGCGACGGTCACCACCGTGCGTTCGCCGGTCGCCGACGAAATTTTCGATCGGGTGAAGCCGGATCTCGTCGTGCTCTCGCCCGGTCCGGGCACGCCGAAGGATTTTGACTGCAAGGCCACGATCAAGAAGGCGCGGGCCCGCGATCTGCCGATCTTCGGTGTCTGCCTTGGCCTGCAGGCGTTGGCCGAAGCCTATGGGGGCGACCTGCGTCAACTCGCCGTTCCCATGCACGGCAAGCCGTCGCGTATCCGCGTACTCGAACCGGGTATCGTTTTTTCCGGTCTTGGCAAGGAAGTGACGGTCGGCCGCTATCACTCGATCTTTGCCGATCCCTCGACCCTGCCGCGCGATTTCATGATCACGGCCGAAAGCGACGACGGCACGATCATGGGCATAGAGCATACCAAGGAGCCGATCGCGGCCGTCCAGTTCCATCCGGAATCGATCATGACGCTCGGCGGCGATGCCGGCATGCGGATGATCGAGAACGTGGTGGCGCATCTGGCCAAAAAGGCGAAGATCAAGGCTGCCTGACAGAGCAGGGCCGCAAGGTTGAAAACCGTCGCGCCCGCAAGGACGCGGCGGTTCTTTTATTGAAACGGAGCCGGAAATGGCAACTGACAGTCACAAAAACAAGGCGCAACGCCTGGCGTTCTGGGGCATTCCGCTTGCCATTCTGGTGCTCGGCCTGAAACTGCTCGCCTGGTGGGTGACGGGGTCGGTGGCGCTTCTGTCCGACGGCCTGGAATCGATCGTCAATGTCGTGGCCGCCATCGTCGCTTTCCTCGTCATCGGTTACGCGGCCAAGCCCGCCGATGCGGGCCATCCCTTCGGCCATTACAAGGCGGAATATTTCTCGGCCGTCATCGAGGGCGTGCTGATCGTCGTGGCGGCGCTGCTGATTGTCTGGGAGGCGGTTCCGGCCATCCTTTCGCCGCGCCTGCTAGAAGCCCCGATGCTGGGCCTCGCGATCAATTTTCTCGCCGGCATCGTCAATGCAGTCTGGGCCTATGTGCTGATCCGCGCCGGCCGCGCCCTGCGGTCGCCTGCGCTGACAGCGGACGGTCACCATATTCTCTCCGACGTCGTCACCTCGATTGGCGTTCTGATCGGTCTCGTGCTGGCAATTGCCACCGGATATGCCCTGCTTGATCCCCTGCTTGCCGTGTTCGTTGCCTGCAACATCCTCTACCAAGGCTGGAAGGTGATTGCCCGTTCGATCGCCGGCCTGATGGACAAGGCGGTTGCCGCCGACGAAGAAGCGTCGATCAAGGCGGCGATCGCCGCCAATGCCACCGGTTCGCTCGGCGTCCACGACCTGAAGACCCGGGAGGCGGGTTCGGCGATCTTCGTCGATTTTCACATGGTCGTTCCCGCCGCCATGCCGGTCGGTGAAGCGCATGCTATTTGCGATCGCCTTGAAGACGCCATACGGGCGGTCAATCCCGGCGCCAAGATTGCCATTCACGTGGAGCCAGAGGGCGAAAAGGCCCATGGCATCCGCGTCAAAGTCACGGAAGGATTGAAATCATGACCCAGACGGATGTTTCCGGGCTCTCCCAACTCGGCCAGAACGTCGCTGCTCCAACGAGTCCCGAAGAAGCCGTCCTCGAACGCGTGCCGACCGGCCATGCCGGCACGGATTTCGTCGTCCGCTTTACAGCACCCGAGTTCACCTCGCTCTGCCCGATGACCGGCCAGCCGGACTTCGCCCATATCGTCATTGATTATATTCCCGATGGCTGGCTGGTCGAATCGAAGTCGCTCAAGCTCTACCTGCATTCGTTCCGCAATCACGGTGCGTTCCACGAGGACTGCACGATCGATATCGCCAAGCGCATCGTCGAACTGCTTGCGCCGAAATGGCTGCGGATTGGCGCCTACTGGTATCCGCGCGGTGGCATCCCGATCGACGTCTTCTGGCAGACCGGCAAGCCGCCTGAAAATGTCTGGCTGCCGGATCAGGGTGTCCAGCCCTATCGCGGTCGCGGCTGAAACGAAAAAGGCGGGCCTTTGACAGCCCACCTTTTCATTGGAATGGGGTGATGATCAGTTCCAGATCAGCGCCAAACCGGCGAATGCGGTCACTCCCCCGAGAATGCGCGAAATGATGCGTCCGGCTGATAGACGGCTGATGCCGAGGCCAAGGCCGATACCGGCCAGATGCAGAAGCGCCGTCGCGATGACGAAGCCAATGCTGAAGGGCAGGGCGCCGGCAGCCCCCAGTTCGCCACCATGGGCATAGCCATGAAACAGGGCAAAGACGCCGACGACGGCGGCGCAAGCAATCGTTTCCATTCGTACAGCCATGGCGACCAGGAGGCCAAGTGCTACGACCGAAGCAAGGATCGCAGGTTCGACGAAGGGCAGTTGGACGCCTGTCATCGCCAGCGCAAAGCCTATAGCCATTGTGCCGACGAAAGCGGATGGCACCGCCCAGAGTGCCCGTCTACCGATCTGTGCGGCCCAGAGACCAACGGCGACCATGACGAGGACATGATCGAGGCCCGACAACGGATGGCTGGCGCCGGCAAGCAGCGACCCGTGTTCGGCCGGATTGAGATGGGCAAAGGCTGGAGCGGTCGATGCGGCAAAGGCGACCGCGGCAAGAAGGAAGCGATTTTTCATTATGGACCCCACTGAAGGACGGGAGCGTGGGAGGCGACCCGCCGGATGCGAATTCGTGACATCGGCATCTTATTGCCGAACGAGCCGCTGTCCATACGGCAATTGCCTTAGCCGCCGTCTTTACCATAGCGGAAAACGCTTGCGGAATGCCCTTTCATCGGCAACCGCTTTTGTTGCATTGTTTTCGCAGTCGAGTCGCCTTATCTGACAACGGCAGGACAATTGATTTTATTTCGCGGGAGACTTCGCATGAACGAAGAAGACGACGACAAGACAAAGGAACTGCCGCTCGGCAAGGAAACGGAGGCGAACCTTTTCAAGTCGCGTTCGATCTTCATCTATGGCCCGATCACGCAAGAACTGGCGCAGAAGGTCAACACGCAACTCGTGGCGCTGTCCGCAGCCAGCGACGAAGACATCCGCGTCTACGTGAACTCGCCCGGCGGTCACGTCGAATCCGGCGATTCCATCCATGACATGATCAAGTTCATCAAGCCGAAGGTCTGGATGATCGGTACCGGTTGGGTCGCCTCCGCCGGCGCGCTGATCTATGTGTCGGTCCCGAAGGAACGGCGCATCTGCCTGCCGAACACCCGCTTCCTGCTTCATCAACCGTCGGGCGGCACGCGCGGCATGGCATCGGATATCGAGATCCAGGCCCGCGAGATCATCAAGATGAACGAGCGTCTGAACCGGATTTATTCCGAGGCAACCGGCCAGCCTTACGAAAAGATCGCCAAGGACACGGATCGTGATTATTGGCTGTCTGCCGACGAAGCCAAGACCTACGGCCTTGTCTCCCGGATCGTGACGTCGCAGGCCGAGATCTAAGCCATCGCTTGTGATTGAGTATCAAAACCCTGCCGGTTTGCCGGTGGGGTTTTGTTTGGGTATCGCTTAAGGTTTTGGCGTTTGCATCACTGGCGACGAGCCAACTGAAGAACTCAAATTGGTTTCTGCTCGCAACGGAACCATATCCATCACCGGTTTCCCGAAACGGGTAATCGTGATCGCCTCCCCAGCTTCTGCGCGGCGGATCAGCTCCGAAAACTGTCTTTGTCGATGCTAATTTGGATGTCGCTCATATATTTGCTTTAGTCGCGTGTGGCATATCTGCAATCGCAGAAGCTCAATTAATTCGTTTTTGCGGGCTATCCCTTGCCCTGAAATGCGTCTCCGGTTATACACCGCTTCATGTCGAACACAGGCGCCATCATCGTCGATCAGGTTTCCCGCGGGCAAGTTGCCTTTGCGGAACGTTCGCGCGCCTCGCTTCTTCTTCTCGGCCTTACACGCGGTTGCCGGGTTCTTTGAAGGAGCGCCCGGTGGCCCAAAGCCCACCGGCCCCAGCTCCTTGCCTTCCCTAAAATTCAGAACTGAAAAGAACCCGAGAGCCGCCATTTTCCATCGCCATGCGACCGTCGATCGGTTATTGCAGGCGGGAAGTGCGCCTTACAGATGAAGAGAAGCCGCAATGATCATGAAATCCCACACCGTCAAGCAGGGCATGCCCGAGGCCGCGGCCAAGTATCAGCCCTATCCGCAGATCAGCATTCCGGACCGTACCTGGCCCGGCAACACCATCACCAAAGCGCCGATCTGGTGCTCCGTCGATCTGCGCGACGGCAACCAGTCGCTGGTCGATCCAATGGGCCACGACCGCAAGGCGCGGATGTTCCAGCTGCTGCTGGACATGGGCTTCAAGGAAATCGAGATCGGTTTCCCTTCGGCCTCGCAGACCGACTTTGATTTCGCCCGCTGGTGCGTCGAGCAAGGCAATGTGCCCGCCGACGTTTCCCTGCAGGTTCTGGTCCAGTGCCGCCCCGAGCTGATCACACGCACGTTCGAAGCCTTGCAGGGTGCCAACAAGCCGATCGTGCATTTCTACAATTCCACCAGCGAATTGCAGCGCCGCGTCGTGTTCGCCAAGGATGTGCGGGGGATCAAGCAGATCGCCACCGATGCAGCCAAGATGGTCGCCGACATGGCGGCCAAGGCCGGCGGTGATTTCCGCTTCGAATACTCGCCGGAGAGCTTTACCGGTACTGAGCTGGAAGTGGCGCTGGAAATCTGCAATGCGGTTGCCGAAATCATTCAGCCGACGGCGGACAACAAGCTGATCCTCAACCTGCCGTCGACCGTCGAAATGGCGACGCCGAACATTTATGCCGACCAGATCGAGTGGATGTGCCGCAACCTCGACAACCGCGAGAACCTGATCATTTCGCTGCATCCGCACAATGATCGCGGCACCGGCATTGCTGCGACCGAGCTGGGCCTGATGGCCGGCGCCGACCGCGTCGAAGGCACGCTGTTCGGCAATGGCGAGCGCACCGGCAATGTCGACGTCGTGACGCTGGCGCTGAACATGTTCACGCAGGGCATCGATCCGCAACTGGATTGCTCCGACATCGAGCGGATCAAGGACGTCTACGAATATTCCAACCAGATGGTCATTCCCGAGCGCCATCCGTATGTCGGTGAACTGGTCTATACGGCCTTCTCCGGCTCGCACCAGGATGCGATCAACAAGGGCATGAAGGCGATCAAGGTCGCCAACAAGCCACTCTGGGAGGTGCCATACCTGCCGATCGATCCGCAGGATGTGGGACGGTCCTATGAGGCGATCATCCGCATCAACTCGCAGTCCGGCAAGGGTGGCATCGCCTATATCCTGTCAGAGGATTATGGCATCAACCTGCCGCGCAACCTGCAGGTCGAGTTCCGCGAGGACATCCAGCGTATCACCGACGAATTTGGCAAGGAACTGCCGTCGAAGGCGATCCACGCCCGCTTCATCGAGCGTTACGTTGATCAGCCCGGCGCGCGCATCCGTTTCGTTGACCACCACACCTATCCGGTCGGCGAACACAAGGGCGTGCGCGTCGTTGCCGCCGAGATTACCGACAACGGTGAAACAAAGCGGATAGAAGGCAAGGGCACAGGCCCGATCGACGGCTTCATCAATGCGCTGTCGATCTATCTCGGCATCGACATTTCGGTTGCGGACTATTCCGAACATTCGCTCCAGCATGGTTCCAACGCGGCGGCGATCGCCTATGTCGAGGTGGAACATCCAGGCGGCAAGCTGTTTGGCGTCGGCATCAACACCAACATTGTCGCGGCTTCGCTTGAAGCGATCGTTTCGGCCGCGAACAGGGTTCTGGACTTGAGATAACAGCTCAGATCCCGGTTGAAAATCGAGGCCATCGACGTGGTGGCCTCGAGAAAGCTGCCGGTTCTGATCGAATGTCACTCATTTCGCGTGTATTTTCTCCGAAAAAATTCGCGTTATTGCCATGGCGGCATGCCCGATCCCGGTTCACGCCGGGATGTCTTGAACATTCCCCATCATTCGAAGCGTCGCTGGTGCCCCGTTCGCGCCGGTCTGCAAGAGGATTCAAGATAAAAAGTGCATCGGGTTTTGGCACTGGAATGCGCCTCAGCATCGGCTTTGGCTTTCGTGTTCTACTTATGCTTCTTCTGACCCAGCAGTCGGTATCGCGGGTCAACGAAATCAACGACGACCTCGGTAAGATCAATGACGTCATCAGCGTCAAGCAGCGGTTCGCCATCAATTTTCGCGGCAAGGCGCCGGCGCCATGATACGCAAGGTCGCCTCGGCCTTCGGCAGCCGCTGCCCAGCTCCCGGTGACTGGCAGGAATTCTGATCACCGCCAGTGCACACAAATGACCGCATCCTTTCGGCGTGCGGTCATTTCTTCTGAAAACAGAAAATTTCAGATCGTCGCGGATACCGCTTCGGCGAGTTGCTGCAGGCTGGCATCCGCGGACGGGCCGACGACCACATAGGACACGCCGGATTTCTGCCAGGAAATCATCGCGATGTCGTCGCGCATGTTCTCCGTCATCTTGCTGTCGGCGGTGCCCGGCTTGCTCTTCAGAAAACAGATGGCGAAAATGTCGCCGTCCTCGTTCTGGTACATCAGCTGTGCCACCGGCTTGCCGGCCGCCACGAGAAGGCGGGCGCCTTCGAAGGTGAGGCCCTTTTCGGTCAGGTTCGGGAGGGCGAAGTTCACGCCGACGCTTGCCGACAGCCAGCTTTCGATCCTGTCGTCGGTGGCCGGTACCTCGACCAGATGTTCGGCTGTCTGGCGGGAATAGATGCGGTGATAATCGGCGATGTCGTCCAGCCAGGTGCGAGCGGACGCCACGTTTGTCGGCGCCATGCCGTCATTGCCGGTCTTGCCGATGATGAAACCGGTCGAGCCGCCAATGAGCAAAAGCGCGATCGAGGCGGCAAGCGCGCGCGGCCACAGGCGAACCTTCACCCGGCGCGGCGCGGATGTCATCACGCGCTCCGCCTTCGGGTTGGCGCCCGGGCCCTGCTTGATCTGGCGCACCAGCGACAGCGGCACCGGATCGTGCAGGAATTCCTCGAACGCCTTGTTGCCGAAGACGTTGCCGGCTTTCAACATTTCGAGCACCAGCCGGGCTTCGTCATCGCGCGCCACCAGCTGTTCGAGTTCCTTGCGTTCCGCTTCGTTGACTTCGCCGTCGATATAGGCCGACAGACGAACTTCGAGCGCGAGCCCTTTCGTGTTTTGCAACGCTCAGGCCCTCCTTTCCGTCGTCTCAGTAATCATTGCGGCCAGACGCATGCGCGCGGTCGAAAGCCTGCTCATCACCGTGCCGATCGGGATCTTCAGGATATCGGCGGCTTCCCGGTAGCTGTGGCCCTCGACATTGACGAGAACGAAGACGCTCGCCAGACCTTCCGGCATGGACAGGATCATCTTGTGCAACTGGTTGGCGTAAACGGCTTTTTCACCCGATGGTTCGATGGACAGTTCATCGTTTTCGGAGGCATCGACGGTTCCGCCGCCAGTGCGCACCTTGCGCTTTCTGATTTCATCGATCCACAGGTTGCGTGTCATTGCGTATATCCAGCTTTCGAGCCGTCCTTCACCGTTCCAGAGGTGATAGCGGGTGATGGCCCGTTCGCAGACCTCCTGCACCAGGTCATCGGCATCGGCAGCATTGCGCGTCAGTGTCATGGCGAAACGGCGCAACTTGGGCAGCACACTGACCAAGTCCCGTCTGAATTCGTTCGATTCTGCCGCTGGACGCATTGCTCTTCCAAAGAAACGTTCCGGATCGGGGCTTTATTCACCCCTGTCGAAATACACGCTGTTGATATGAAACATTTGACCCATGGTCTGCAAGTCAGCAGCGAGCCGGAAGAGCATATTTTGCCACATCGGGAGATTTCCCGATATTAAATAAGCGGCCGGGCGGGCCAGAAAGAGCAGCCCGGCCTGATGGCGAGGTCAATAATGACGGACGCCGCCGAGCGACTGCAGCAGTGCCTGATAGGCCCAGGTATTTTCACCGCCGCGATCACGGATTTCGAGCAGCTGGACCTTGGCGTCTTCTGTTCTGCCCTGCTCGACCAGCGCCTGGCCCATGTAGGAGCGGGCGAGGATGTAGTTTTCATCCGCCTGCAGCGCGCGCCTGTAATAGCTCATGCCCAGTTCCATGCGGCCGGCCTTGCGGTTGGAATAGCCGCGATAGTTGAGGATGCGGGCGCTGTTCTGGTCACGGACGGCGTCCAGCACCTTGAGCGAGTTTTCATACTGGCCGGCATAGGCAAGTTCCCGCGCCGCCTTGAACAGGGTGTCGTCGTCGAGCCCGCTCTTCTTCGGATCGACACATTCCTTCTTGTCCTTATCCCATACCTTTCCGTCCTTGCATTCGGTTGAGGTCTTGGTTTCTTCCGGCGGTTTGGTCGTGTCCTCACCCATCGCCCACGCTGTCTGGCCCAGGGCAAAGGTGGTGGCGGCTGAGAAAAATGCGATCAATGCAAACTTGCGGTTCATCATGGTCCACTCCTGGCTGAAAACTGCGTCCGGAAAACCGATTGCGCACGACATCTCCGATGTCGGCCGCCCCGTCTTCCACTCGGTCCTGTATGACGGACGACGAGCCCCGATTATTTCGCAAGCATACCGCCTTTTATGGCTTTGGCGAGTGACGCTCCGCTCATTTAGAACCGCGTCGTCTCCGCCAGCGTCACGGAGCGGCCGTCCACGGTGAGTTCGAACCGCTCGCGGATGAGGTTCCATTGTCCGGGGCTGCCGGAGATGGAAAACAGGTTGAAGGCGGCTGGCGGTTTCTTGCCGCCGCGCCCTTGCGAGGCCGAAGCAATGCCGACGACGGGCACCGGGTTCACCTGGCCTTTCAGCGAATAGACCGTGTTGAGATGCGTGTGTCCGTGCAGCACGAGTTCGGCCCCACCGGCCGAAATCGTCGCGGCAAAGCGCCGGATGCCGAGCATGCGCTTGTGCATCGAGGTCGCGCCGTGGATCGGCGGATGATGGATCATCACGACGCGGAACAGGCCGGCCTCGCCTGCGGCCCGCAGCAGGTTGACGGTCTCGCGCGCCTGACGGCTGCCGAAATAACCGCTGGCGGCAAAGGGCGGTGTCGCGACCGCCGTCGAGCAGCCGATCAAGGCGACCGGCCCGCGGATGCGCAGATAGGGATAGCAATGAAAATCCTCGTCCCATTCCGCCGGACCGCGCTCGCCGCGCATGAAGGGATACCAGGCCTTGGTGGTCTTCTCATAGGCGCCCGGCACGTAGGCGTCGTGATTGCCCGGCACGACCGAAATGGTTTCCGGCTCGCCGGCTGCCTTCAGCCATTCCGTCACCACCTCGATCTCGCGCGAGGATGCGAGATTGACCAGATCGCCTGTGATTGCCAAATGGTCCGGGTTAGCTCGGTCGATTTCATCCATCAGCAGATTGAGCGTATCGCCGACCAGATGGTTGCGGCGGTTGCGGTGCCAGTTGACGAAACCGGTGATCCGCTTCGACAGGAGTTCTCGGATCGAAAGTTCGGGCAGGGGGCCGAGATGAATATCGGAAATATGCGCGAGTTTGAACATCCTCCGTACCTAGCGCATATTCCGGAAAAGGGGAATCACTCACGGTGTATTATCCTCGGATGACGCCAAGCGAAGGAAAATCAACGGTATGACCGAAACGCCGCCGGAAATGCGGAGCTGGCGAGCAAGGCTCGTCACCCGGTTGATCCACGGATATTTTGCCTTTGCACGGGGCATGACCATGGGCGTGCGGGCGGCCTGTTTCGACGAGCAAGGCCGGATCTTCCTTGTCCGGCATTCCTACGTGCCCGGCTGGCACATGCCGGGCGGCGGGCTGGAACGGAGCGAGACGGCGTTTGCCGCGCTCGTCAAGGAATTGCGCGAGGAGGGTAACCTGGAACTGACCGAGAGGCCGGACCTGTTTCATGTCTACTTCAACCGGCTGACCAGCAAGCGCGACCATGTCCTGTTCTACCGCTGCCGAAACGTGCGGCAGATAACACCGAAAAAGCCGGATTTCGAAATCGTCGAAACCGGCTTTTTCGCTGTTGATGCACTGCCGCCGGAGACAACGCCGGCGACGCACCGCCGTCTGGCGGAGCTTGCCGGCCAAACCCCGCCGGCCGACGTCTGGTAGCGGTCAGGCGGAGAGTTTTTCGCGTCCATGCGGTGCGTCGAGGGCCAGCACCGGGCCGACGGGCACGACGCCGGTCGGATTGATCATTGTGTGGCTACGGTAATAGTGCTCCTTGATATGGCGCAGGTTCACCGTCTCGGCGACGCCATCGACCTGATAGAGGTCCTGCAGATAGGCCTGCAGGTTCTTGTAATCGGCGATGCGGCGAATGTTGCACTTGAAGTGGCCGACATAGACCGGATCGAACCGCACCAGCGTCGTGAACAGGCGCCAGTCGGCCTCGGTGATCGTGTTGCTGGTGAGATAACGCCGGGTCGACAAGCGCTCTTCCAGTTCGTCCAGTGCTTCGAACAGGATCGCAACATTTTCGGCATAGGCGTCCTGGGTCGTCGCAAAACCCGACTTGTAGACGCCATTGTTGACCGCGCCGTAGATCCGCTCGTTCAGCGCGTCGATCTCGCCGCGCAGGGCTTCGGGATAAAAATCCTCGTTCGATCCGGTGATCCCGTTAAAGGCGGAGTTGAACATGCGGATGATTTCAGAGGATTCGTTGGAGACCATCCTGTTCTGCTGCTTGTCCCACAGGACGGGCACGGTGACGCGGCCCGAATAATGCGAATCAGCCTTCACATAGACCTCCCAAAGGGCCTTCGAGCCGAACAGGTGATCGACCGTGCCGCCGATCTCGTTCTTGAATTCCCAGCCCTTCGACAGCATCAGCGGATCGACGATCGAGACGGTGATGAGGTCTTCCAGCTTCTTCAGCTTGCGAAAGATCAGGGTGCGGTGCGCCCAGGGGCAGGCGAGCGATACATAGAGGTGGTAGCGGCCGGCTTCCGCCTTGAAACCGCCTTCGCCGGAGGGGCCTGCCGAACCGTCGGCGGTGATCCAGTTGCGGAACTGCGATGCCGCCCGCTTGAAATGGCCCTTCGTTTCCTTGGTGTCGTACCAGACGTCCTGCCAGACGCCATCTACCAGCATGCCCATCGTGTTTGATCTCCTGCGGCATCGCCGCCATCTGTGGGTGTATTCCTTGCCTCTAGATAGCGCTTAAATCCGGCCGATATAGCCCGCGAACGCTGAACAGTGCGTTTTGGGCTTTGACGCCGGGATTTTTTCTGCTATCGGGCCTGACGCAATTTTTCATGCCGACGGATTCTATCGATGTTTTTCCCGGGAAGCCTACGACGACGCTGATGCTGAAAACGCCTTTGAGGGCGTAGCTATCGCCATTTTTCGTCTCGTATGCCCGGTTTCCCGATGTTCATGAAAAAGCACGACCTCGTCTATCTCACCGAAGACGCTTCCCACGACGCAGCCATCGAAATCATCAATGAAGAAGCGTTCGGTCCCGGCCGTTTCGCCCGTGCGGCCGCACGCATCCGCGAACAGGGGCCGCACGACCTGTCGCTGTCCTTCGTCTGCGCCGACGACGGCGAGACGATCGCCTCGGTGCGGATGACGCCGGTTATGGCCGGAACCATCAAGGGACACCTGCTCGGGCCACTCGCCGTTCGCCCCTCGCACAAGAACCGTGGCATCGGCCGCGAACTGGTGCGCATCGCCGTCGAAGCGGCCCGGCGCAATGGTTCGCAAGGCGTCATCCTGGTCGGCGACCCGCCCTATTACCAGCCCCTCGGCTTCGAAAAGGTCGCCTATGGCGCCCTGATTTTCCCGGGACCGGTCGATCCCAACCGGGTTCTGGTCGTGCCGATGACCGAAGGCGTGCATGCCGGGCTGAAGGGCGAGATTTGCTGGCGCGGGTGATCGGTTTTTCGACGACGAGCGGCGGATAAGCCGGTCGATCTCCCGCTCCGCTACGGCAAACTGCTGTGGTCTCCCCCATTTCCAAGGCGCGCCACCGCACGGTGGCCGCCTGAACAGTCAAATCCGGAGCAGTCGCTATCGCCCTTCGCGATGCCATGTCGCCGACAGCACGAACAATAGCGCCGCTAGCCCCAGGAAGCCTGCAAACAGCGACAGCGAATTGATGCCCTTCAGCACAGTCTCGTCGGTCATGCGCAGCGACATGCGCTGGTCGTCGGCGACGCGGACGGTGCCGCGTACCGGGAGGATCGCGGGGAGATCGACCGGGCCGTCGGCGCTGGCGAGGCGACGGACCAGGCCCTTGGTTTTTTCCGCCCAGGGCTTAAGCGTTTCCGTCGTCGAGATCGTTGCCTTGAATTCGGGTGCATCGACGCTGCCGACATGGACCAGCGTGTTGAGATCGCCATTGGTGACTTCGAACAGGCCCGTCTCGGTCGTCTTGACGCTGGCCTTGTAGAGGCCGGGCTCGCCTTCGGTCAGAGCCACCTGTTCGCTCCTGCCGGACGGATAGGTCAGCATTGCGGCGCCGGGATCGCCGGCAATGGTCTGGCGGGCGATTTCCAGCGTGCGGCCGCTGGCATGGGCGGTCAGTGCTTCTTCTTCCAGAGCCGGTTCCTGCATCAGCCAGTGGGCTGTGCGCCGATAGAGCGAGACGCTCGGCCCGCCGCCTTCGAAACCGCGCGCCCAGAGCCAGCCCTGATCGGACAGAAGCATGGCGACACGGCCCTTGCCGACGCGGTTGAGCACCAGCAGCGGCTTGCCGTCGGCGGCCTGCATCACCGTCTGGCCGAGCGGCCTGTCGACATCGACGGTGCGGAACCAGCGGCCCCAATTCGGCGGCTCGCTGTCGGCGCCTTCGAGACCACGGGTGACCGGATGCTTCTTGCCCTCGTCCGACAGGCGCGGATAGAAGGCCTTCTCGTTCATGAAGCCTGTCGGGCTTGCCGGCAGCACGGCCGAAAGCGGCGTCGTGGCGATCGAATCGTCGCCTGCATGTTCCGGTCCGGCGGCGATCAGCAGCGCGCCGCCGTTTTCGACATATTGCGCGATATTGTCGTAGTAGAGGATCGGCAGCACGCCGCGATGCTGGTAGCGATCGAAGATGATCAGGTCGAATTCCTTGATCTTGTCAACGAACAGTTCGCGGGTCGGGAAGGCGATCAGCGACAGTTCGTTGATCGGCGTTCCATCCTGCTTTTCCGGCGGCCGCAGAATGGTAAAATGAACGAGGTCGACGGCGGCGTCGGATTTCAGAAGGTTTCGCCAGGCCCGCTCGCCGGCATGTGGCTCGCCGGAGACCAGCAGCACGCGCAGGTTTTCGCGGATGCCGTCGATGACATGGACCGCGCGGTTGTTCGCATCCGTCACCTCGCCGTTCACAGGGGCGACGGCGAATTCGAGGATATTGTTGCCGCCGCGCGGCACAGTGAAGGCAAACGGCACATCGGTACCGGGCTCGGCCATTTCCGTGGCGATCTCGTTGCCATTGAGGCTGATGGTGACCTCGGCCGTGCCGCCGGGTGCCGCGCCATCGTCGACGATGCGGAAAGAGACTTTCTGTTCCTCGCCGACGATGCCGAAGCGCGGACCGCTGACGACCTCGATGCGGCGATCGAACTCGTCCGGCCTGCCGGTGATCAGCCCGTGGATCGGGGCGTCGAAGCCGAGCGGCTGGTTGACGTCGGGAACATCGTGGATCTGGCCGTCGGTGATGAAGATCGCGCCGCCGACGCGGGCGGGCGGAACATCGGCAAGCGCCGTCTGCAGCGCCGTGAACAGTTTGGTGGAGGGGGTTTCCGTATCCTCGTCGTCGGCGGCCTCGACAATGCGCGCCTCGATCTGCGGGAACTTGGCAAGCCGCTCCTTCAGCGTGGCAAGCGCCGCATCCGTCATGTCGCGACGGCCCGCATTGTCCTGGCTCTGGCTGCGATCGACAACGACGCCGACGATGGTCGAGAGCGGTTCGCGCTCCTCCTGGAAGAAGACCGGATTGGCGATGGCAAGGCATAAAGCCGCCAGCGCCGCCGTGCGAAAGGCTGCCCCCCTGATGCCGCGCCAGAAGCCGAGCGCCGACAACAGGATCGCGACGAGCGCAAGCACCGCGAGATAGGGCCAGGGAACGAGCGGCGAGAAATCGAGTGTCATGCCCACATCCTCACTGGCCAAGCCGTTCGAGCAGGGCGGGGATGTGCACCTGATCCGCCTTGTAGTTGCCCGTCAGCATGTACATCATGATGTTGACACCGGCCCGGAAGGCGTATTCGCGCTGCTGTTCGTCCGGCGGCACTGTCGGCAGCAGCGGCACCCCGTTGGAATCGATTGCCCAGGCGCCGGCAAAATCATTGCCGGTGATCATGATCGGCGAGACGCCATCGCCGGAGCGGGCAGGGCGCCCGGTCGGCTGCGAACCATTGTCCGGTTGCGCCTCGATCCAGAGCGGGCTGCCGCTGTAGCGACCCGGAAAGCTGGAGAGCAGGTAAAACGATTTCGTCAGCACGTTGTCGGTCGGAACCGGCTCCAGCGGCGGAATGTCGAGATCGGCGAGGATCGCCTGCAACCGTTCCGCATTCGGGCTGGAGCCGGAACTGGTGCCGAGCGAGGAAAACTGGTCGCGCGTATCGAACAGCACGGTGCCGCCGGCGCGCATATAGGCGTCGATCCGGCTGATTGCCTGCGCGCTTGGCATCGGCGCATTGGCGGAGACGGGCCAGTAGATCAGCGAATAGAACGAGAGTTCGTCCGCCGCGATATCGAGGCCCACGGGCGGGCCGGGCTCGAGCGTCGTGCGATAGGTCAGGAATTCGGTGAGGCCGGCGAGCCCACGCTCCGACAGGCGGTCCACATCCGTTTCACCGGTTACGACATAGGCCAGATGCGTCTTGTCCAGCCGCTCGAAAATCGCGTCGTCGCCCGGCTTGCTGTCATCGGCAAAGGCACGATCCGGCACCAGCATCATGGAGCCTGCGGCCAGTACCAGCAGGATCGCGGCGGCCGCCGGCATGCGCAGGCGGGCAAAGGCGCCGCCCATGAACAGGACCACGGCCGAGTCGACCAGCAGAAGCACGAGGGCAAGCGCAAACAGCGACGGCTTCAGCGACCAGGCCTCAGTGCCGATCAGCGGCTCGGTCGTATAGGCCGTCGAAAGACCAGTCGTGTCGATCGGCTTCAGTTCGGCGTCGCGTGGCAGGAGGTTCAGCGCGGTGAATCCTTCCTCCGAGCCATAGAGGCCAGGCGGGTTTTCGGGCGAGGAGGCAGGCGTCGTCCCCGCCTTGATGTCCAGCGGCCGGGCCTTGCCGGTCTCGCTGATCAGCACACCATCGGCATTGAGAAGACGGAAGGGCGGCAATGTCTGGCCCTTGGCGGTGCCCTCACCTGCGACGCCACCACTGCGCGACAGCTGTACGCTCCGGCGCAGCATCTCGACAAAATCACCGGAGATCGGCAGGTTTGACCAGGTCGCCTCGGCGCTGACATGGAACAGGATGATGCGACCGGCGCCTTGTGTCTTTGTCGTCACCAGCGGCGTTCCGTCGGCAAGGCTTGCCCAGGTGCGCGACGAGAGGTCGGCGGTCGGTTCGGCCAGCACCTGCCGCTTGACGAGGATGCCTTCGGGCCGCGGCATGCCGGCAAACGGGCTGAGCGCCGGATAATCGGCCAGCGGTTGTGGCTCCGACCAGGACAGGGCGCCGCCGAGCGCGCGTTCGCCCTGACGCAACGTCACCGGAACCAGTGGATCGTCGGCAGGCGCCGCTGCCAGTCTCGGGCCGGCGAAGCGCACCAGCGTGCCGCCGTTCTCGATCCATTTGGTGATCGGGGCGTATGTCTTTTCCGGCAGACGGCCGATATCGGCCATGATCAGCATGGACGGTTTTTGCGCCAGAAGTTCGGGGATCGATACGGCAAGATCGGCTTCGTTCGGCTGGATGAGATCGGCATAGGGCGCGAGCGCCCGGTTGATATAGTAGAGCGGCGAAAGCAAGGGCTGCGACTGGTCGCGCGCCTCGCCGCTCAAAAGCGCCACGCGGCGGCGGCGAAAACCGTCGTCAAGCAGGAAGGTGCCACCGGCAGTCGCCAGGCCATCGATGGAGATACGGGCAAAGTCATTGCGCAGTTCGAAGGGAGCGGCGAGGGTTCCCTTTGCCGTGCCTTCGCCAGCCGCAAAGGCGAGCGAACCATTGGCGATCGCCCGCCCGCGCGTGTCGTAGGCGGTAATTGGAAATGCGCGTGCACTTGCCGTCTCCAGACGGCTGGCGCTGACCACCATGGATTCGGCATCGTTGGCGGAGTTGGTGATGGCAACGGCGTGGTCGATGCCGCCCTCGATCAGCCGGAAATTTGCGGGCGTCAGCGCCGCAAGCTCAGCCATGATCTTCGTGTCGCCAGCCTCGATGCCATCCGACAGGAAAACCAGCGTGCCCGGTGTCGTGCCATTAAGAGCGGTGCGCAATGCGGTCACTGCAGTTTCGCGGTCAGGGCGCAGCGGTTGCGGCGATGCGGCGGCGACACGGTTGCGGGCTGCCGTTGCCGAGCCCGGCACGGCATTATGCTCGCTGTCTGCGGTAAAGACGATCGCGACCGGCAGGTCCTTCGATTCCGCGTCGCCGATCAGCGCGTCCGCCGTTTCCACGCGACGCTCCCAGTCGGTCGCGGTCGCCCAGCCGTTGTCGATGACCAAAGCCAGCGGTCCGTCCGCCGACAATGTATTCGAGCGCGGGTTGAACACCGGATCGGCGATGGCCAGAATGACGGCGGCGGCCATCAGCATGCGCAGCAGCGTCAGCCACCACGGGCTTTTAGACGGTGTTTCCTCGCGTTTCAGGACGCTGGCCAGGATGCGCAGCGGCGGAAAGACTTCCGTCACCGGCTTGGGCGGCGTCATGCGCAACAACCACCAGATCGCCGGCAGGGCAACGAGCGCCGCCAGCATCAGTGGATTGGCAAAGATGAAGGGCAGGAAGCTCACAACTGGCCTCCATGTGTCGCGCGTCCGGGCATGCCGGAAAGATACATATGCACGGCAACCAGCGCTTCCGACGCCAGGTGGTCGGTGCGGTGTGGCGTGAACGTCCAGCCGAGATGGCGCAGGTTTTCGCCCAGACTGTCCCGACGCGCGACATAGGCACGGCGATAGTCGTCGCGGACAATTTCGGCCCGGCCGGCGGTGAGCTTTTCGCCGGTTTCCGGGTCGGTGAACTCGGTGCGGCCGGCATAGGGGAAGCTCTCTTCGGCCGGATCGGCGATTTCAACCACGTGGCCGCGCAGTCCACGACGGGCGAGCGGGCCGAGTTGCGCCATGATTGTCTCGGCCGGATCGAGGAAGTCGCCGATCAGGACAAAGTCGCTCGCGCCACGGATCATGCCCGTCTGTGGCAGGCCGCCGGAGAGCGGCGTGTGCATCAGCGCGGTCGCCAGCCGCTCCGCAGCATTGCGGGCGGAGACCGGCTCCATCACCCCGGGGCAGCCGATCCGTTCACCGGAGCGGGCGAGGATTTCGGCAAGCGCCAGCATCAGCACCAGCGCCCGGCTTTCCTTCGAGACGCTGCCGAATTTCGATTTGTACATCATGGATGGGGAAAGGTCGGCCCAGAGCCAGATTGTGTGGGCGGCTTCCCACTCACGGTCGCGCACATAGGTATGATCGTCGCGGGCGGAGCGGCGCCAGTCGATGCGCGACAGGCTTTCGCCATCGCTATAGGGCCGGAACTGCCAGAAATTTTCGCCGATGCCGCGTTTGCGCCGGCCATGCCAGCCGGAAATCACCGTGTTGGCGATGCGTTTCGCCTCTACCATGCAATCCGGGATCAATCTGGCGCGGCTCTGCGCTCGGGAAAGAACTTCTCCGGACGGCGTCGGGTCGACGATTTGCCCTATGGCAGCCATTCATTATCCCTTGGCTTGATTAAGCCTTCGCCTGTTTGACCAGCCCGGTGATGACGTCACGCACCGTCATGCCTTCCGCCCGGGCTGAAAATGTCAGCGCCATGCGGTGCTGCAGAACGGGTTCGGCAAGAGCCATGATGTCATCGATGGATGGTGCCAGCCTGCCGTCATAGAGCGCGCGGGCACGGGCGCAGAGCATCAGCGACTGGCCGGCGCGCGGACCGGGACCCCAGGCAACGTGTCTGTCGGTGGCGTCATTGCCGTTGCCGGGACGGGCCGAGCGCACCAGCGAGAGGATGGCATCGACCACCTTTTCGCTGACCGGCATCTGCCGGATGAGGTGCTGGATATCCTGAAGCTGGCGGGCGTCGATGACGCCGTGGACCTCGTTTTCGCGGGTGCCGGTGGTTTCGAGCAGGATCTGCCGTTCGGCGGCAAGCTCGGGATAACCGACATCAACCTGCATCAGGAAGCGGTCGAGTTGGGCTTCGGGCAGGGGATAGGTGCCTTCCTGCTCCAGCGGGTTCTGCGTCGCAAGCACATGGAAGGGCTGCGGCAGGTCATTGCGCTGGCCGGCGACGGTGACGTGATATTCCTGCATGGCCTGCAGAAGCGCGGACTGCGTGCGCGGGCTGGCGCGGTTGATCTCGTCGGCCATCAGCAGTTGCGTGAAAATCGGTCCGGGCACGAAGCGGAAAGACCGGCGGCCGTTCTCGTCCTGGTCCATCACTTCGGAGCCCAGAATATCCGAAGGCATCAGGTCGGGGGTGAACTGGATACGGCTCGAATTCAGGCCAAGCACCGTGCCGAGCGTCGAGACCAGCTTGGTCTTGGCAAGACCGGGCACGCCGACCAGAAGCGCGTGACCGCCGGACAGGACCGCAAGCATCGTCTGTTCGACCACACTTTCCTGGCCGAAGATCACCTTGCCGACTTCCTTGCGGATCAGCGCGATCTCGCCAAGCGCCTTTTCCGCCGCGGCAATAATGGCCTTGTCGTCGGTTGCGTCGTCGGTCGATTTCATCACACCCATCGTTTGTCTCCAGTGGCCGGCCCCGCTGCCGAATCGCAAAAAGCGCTCTTTCCGTCGCTGATTTTCAATCTATGCTCCGATCAAAGGCTGACAAGACATGACCGGCGCACTATCTCGTGAGATAGGCCTCGAGAAATCGCAAGAATAGGGGCAATCGGGACGGAACAATGGCGGACGAGCAAATACATCAGACCGGCGATGCCGCGGGACTGGCAGCCTTGATCAGCCGGGCTGCGGGACAGACGAACGGCCAAACCAAGGGTTTGCCTCCGGTCGACAAATGGAATCCGCCCTTTTGCGGCGATATCGACATGGAAATCCGCGCCGACGGCACATGGTTCTACATGGGCACGCCGATCGGCCGGCAGCCGCTCGTGCGCCTGTTTTCCACGGTTTTGCGCAAGGACGAGGACGGCAGGACCTATCTTGTAACTCCTGTGGAAAAAGTCGGTATCCGCATCGTCGATGCGCCCTTCGTCGCAGTGGAAATGAACCTGACCGAAAATGACGGCGAGCCGGTGATCACGTTCCGAACCAATGTCGGCGATGTCGTGGAGGCCGGGCCGGAACATGGGCTGCGTTTCGTCATCGAAGGCGAGAACAGGGAATTGAAGCCTTATCTCCATGTGCGCGGCCGGCTGGAGGCGCTCGTCTCGCGCGCCGTGATGTACGATCTCGTCGAGCTTGGCGAGACGCGGACGATCGACAGCGTCGAGATGTTCGCGATCCGCTCCGGCGGCGTTCTGTTTCCCGTCATGCTGGCGCGAGAACTGGAAGCGCTTTCGGCATGACCGAGGCATTGTTTTCAGCGGAAGATTTTCGGCGTCGCGCGCTTGATCATTCCGGCAGCCCGGTGGATGACGCCTGGCGCGAGCATGGCGATTTCCTGCTCAATCCGGACACGATCCCCTATCTCGAAACGCTGAAGCTGAAGGATGCGGCCGTCCTCGTGCCGGTCATCGACGATGGCGACGAGGCCCGCGTGATCTTCACCCAGCGCACCAAGACGCTCCGCAAACATTCCGGACAGGTCGCTTTTCCCGGCGGCGCCATCGATCCGGAAGACGATACGCCCGAACGGGCGGCGCTGCGCGAAACCGAGGAGGAAATCGGCCTCGACCGGCGGTTCGTCGAAACGGTCGGACGGTTGCCGCATTACATGGCCATGTCCGGCTTTCGGATCACGCCAATCCTCGCGGTCGTTCAACCCGGATATGACCTTCAACTCAATCCGGCAGAGGTGGCGGCGGTGTTCGACGTGCCGCTGTCCTTCCTCATGAACCCGAACAATCACGGTCGGGGCCAAGTGACCTGGAAGGGGGCCGAGCGACATTTTTACAGCATGCCCTATGGTGATCAGCATATTTGGGGCATTACGGCGGGAATTGTCCGCATGCTGTATGAAAGGCTTTATGTATGACCTCCGTTGCCTCCGAGGCCTGGTTTTCCGCGCCGGCGCTGACCCGCGTCTTTGACCTGCTCAATGCCGATGGCGGCGAAGTGAGGGTGGTGGGCGGCGCCGTGCGAAACAGCCTGATGGGGCTTGCCGTCGCCGATATCGACATGGCGACGACGCTCCTGCCGGACGAGGTCGTGGCCCGCGCCAAGACGGCAAGCATCAAGTCGGTTCCAACCGGGATCGCGCATGGCACGGTCACACTCGTTATCGATGGCGTTCCCTATGAAGTGACGACGTTGCGGCGTGACGTGGAAACCAACGGCCGCCATGCCGAGGTCGCCTTTGCCACGGACTGGCGGGTGGATGCCGAGCGCCGGGACCTGACGATCAACGCGCTCTATGCCGATGCCAAGGGGGAGGTCATCGATCTCGTCGGCGGGCTGCCTGATATCGAAAAGCGCAACATCCGCTTCATCGGCAACGCGACTGAGCGGGTTGCCGAAGATTACCTGCGCATCCTGCGGTTCTTCCGGTTCTTTGCCCATTACGGGTCCGGTCGCCCGGACGCCGACGGGCTCAGGGCCTGCGCGCAGGCGCGCTCCAGACTGTCGGGCTTGTCGGCCGAACGCGTCTGGTCGGAGCTGAAGAAAATCCTCGCTGCCCGGGATCCGGGGCGGGCGCTTCTGTGGATGCGGACTGCCGGTGTCCTCACTGAAATCCTGCCAGAAAGCGAGAAATGGGGGATCGACGCCATCCCCGCCCTGATCGCGGCCGAGCAGGCCTTCAACTGGGAGCCCAACCCCTTGCTGCGGCTTGCCTCCATCATCCCGCCGGATGCCGAGCGCCTGGACGTCATGGCAAAGCGCCTGAGGCTGTCAAGGAACGAGGCCGCTGTTTTCGCCGAATGGGCCAAGGCGCCGCGCCTGCCGGCCACGATTGCCGACACGGCGTTCGATCGGCTTCTCTATCGTCACGGGACGGGTGGTTACGATACGAGCTTGCGTCTCGCTCTCGCCTCCGCCCGGCAGAAATCCGAGGGTGATCCGGCACAACTGCCTGAAACGGCCCGGCTGCAACGCCTGCTGACGCGGACAGAAAAATGGCAAAGGCCGATCTTCCCGTTGACGGGGGCCGATGTCTTGCAGAATGGCATCCCCGCCGGGCCGCGCGTCGGAGAAATATTGGGTGCGCTGGAAGACGAGTGGGTGGAGGGGAACTTCAATGCAGACCGGGCAACGCTCGTTGCCCGGCTTCAATCGATGGTCTGAGGTCAGGCCGCCTTCGTTTCGTCAACGATGCGTTCCTTGATATGATCGACCATGTTTTCGCGGATCAGTGTTTCGCCATGGGTTTGGCGCAGATGATCGACGGCGCGGCGAACGACTTCCGCGTCGCTGTCGGCGCGTGTGTGCCAGTCGCAACCCGGCACGAGGGACCCGCATTCAAACAGTCGCATGAGACTCCTCCTTGCATGTGACATTCCGCCCGTCTGCCGTTCGGCTGGCGGAATGGTCCAACTATAACCGAAATCGGGCTCGAATGGTTCCCCAATATCGGTTGCTGCCCGGTGCTTGTCTCGACATCGCCTTGAACCTTCCTTTTGAGGGTCACATTGTCGCCCGATCCATCCTGAAGTTTGGCCGCGGGGTTCGCCCTATTCGAAAAGGCGGTGAAAACCACCTTCAGATTGACCTAAGGAAGGAATGCATATGACCATTCGCCACATGCCCGTCGCGGCCCTGACCGCTGCAGCGCTCAGCCTGATCGTCATCAACTCGCCCGCATTTGCGCAAAGTGCTGCCGAGCCGCAAACCACCCAGCCGATGCAAGGAACCCCACCCGCCGCCATCAGCGACCAGAAGATCGAAGCCTTCGCGGTCGCCTATCTGC
Organism: Pararhizobium sp.; assembly: GCF_035497515.1. Classification (GTDB taxonomy): domain Bacteria; phylum Pseudomonadota; class Alphaproteobacteria; order Rhizobiales; family Rhizobiaceae; genus Pararhizobium. Next base: position 24,877 of record NZ_DATJDJ010000164.1, read on the forward strand.
AGGTGGACAAGGTCAGGCGGGACTATGCCGCCAAGATCGGCGCCGAGAAGGACGCCACGAACAAGCAGAAGCTTCAGAACGAGGCCAACCAGCAGATGATCAATGCGGTCGAAAAGTCGCCGGATATGTCGCTGGACGAATACAAGACCATCATCACCGCGGCGCAGACCAATCCAGACGTCGCCAAGAAGGTGCAGGACAAGCTGAAGGTTTCGGCGCCCGCCCAGTAATCGCCATTTCGTCGGGGGCGGGGTGCGAGAATCTTCGTTCCCGCTCGCGGTCTGACGGCAAGAATCCGCTATAGGAAAATACGGCTTTGGTGCTATGCCTTCGTCTTCTCAAGACGTCCATAAAGGCATGCCTACCCTATGAGTTCTCCTCTTAGTCAAGAATTGATCGCTTCCATCCGCAACATCGCGGATTACCCGAAGCCCGGCATCATGTTTCGCGACATCACCACGCTGCTTGGCAATCCACGTGCTTTTCGCAGCGCGATCGATGCATTGATCCAGCCGTTTGCCGGTACCAAGATCGACAAGGTTGCAGGCGTTGAAGCGCGCGGGTTCATCATGGGCGGTGCGATGGCCCACCAGATGTCGGCCGGGTTCGTGCCGATCCGCAAGAAGGGCAAGCTGCCGCACGACACCGTACGCATCGCCTACAGCCTGGAATATGGCGTCGACGAAATGGAAATGCACCGCGACGCCATCAAGCCCGGCGAAAAGGTCGTTCTGGTCGATGACCTGATTGCCACCGGCGGTACAGCCGAGGGCGCGACCAAGCTGTTGCAGCAGATGGGCGCCGATATCGTTGCCGCCTGCTTTATCATTGATCTCCCGGAACTGGGCGGACGCAAGAAGCTCGAAGCGCTCGGCGTCGAGGTTCGTACACTGATCGAATTCGACGGTCACTGAACCAAAGAGGGCGCCCGATGGCATCGATAGGGGACGCGCTTCGCTCCGCCGCGGGCGAGGGGATCATAACGGGTGAGCAGGCCGAGAGGCTCGAGCCCTATCTGACCGGCCGAGGCGCCTGCATCGGCGGCGCAAGCGTTTTGACGGCGGACAACGTCGCCATGGCTGATGCGCTGCAGGCCGAGGAAAGCGAACAGCCTCGCTTCATTCGCGGCTTCCATGATATCCTCATCACCATCGGTATCGTGGTTGCGCTGGTCGGGCTCTGGGGTCTCGGCAGCCTTTTTGCCGTTTTGCCAGCCATTGTCATTCTCGCTGAAATCCTCGTGCGCCGGCAAAGGCTGGCGCTCCCGGCGGTCGTGCTGACCGTGGCACTCATCCAGTGGACGGGTGTGTTTGCCATGATGATGATTGCTGAGTTGGCCCCGGATGTCTTAAGGGACCTCGAACGTGCGCTTTTGGTTTTTCCAATAGGGGCTGTGACGCTCGCGATTTTCTACTGGCGTTATCGGGTGCCGCTCGCGCTCGCAGCTGTGCTTGTGTGTCTTTTCCTGATTGCTGTGAACATCGCTCTTCTACTGATCACCAAGGCGACGGGTGCTTTCTTCGTCTTCGTCGAATATCCAGCTCTCTCCGCATGTGTGCTGCTGATCGGTGCACTTGGCTTATTTGCGGCTGCCATGTCCTACGACATCGCCGATCCCGCGCGAAAAAGCCGGCTGTCGGATGTCGCCTTCTGGCTTCATCTCGCTGCCGCGCCGGCATTGCTCTACGCCATGCTGTCCTTCATTTTCCTGCGCAACATCAACGGCGACTGGTGGGGCGACGCAACGTCTCCTGGCGACGCGGCTGCCGTGCTTGCGATCGTCGTCGTGTTCATGGCGATCGGGCTGATCATCGACCGGCGCGCCTTCGTCACCTCCGGGCTGCTGTCGCTCGGTTTCGCCATCTGGACCATCCTGCAGCGCGGCGGCGCTTCACTCGGCGACTATTTCTCCGTCACGGTTCTCGCCGTCGGCCTCGTCGTGTTGCTCATCGGTATTTTCTGGCAAGCCTTGCGCCGGGCGGTCGTCTCACTCCTGCCCGAGACGATCACGTCCCGCCTGCACCCCATCTATCGCCCCAAGCGCTGAACGGTCACGGAAACTCGATCACCTTGCTTTCGAAGCGGATCACCGGCTGTCCGTTCTGGTTTTCGCCCTCGCACAGAATGGTGTTGACCCGCCAGCCCGGCCGCGATTCCAGGTCCTTGGCGGCAACGAAGGTGACGAAATAGGTGATGGTATCGCCGGCAAAGACGGGGCGCAGCCAGCGCATGTCGCGAAATCCGGGCGAGGGGCCAAGCTTCGGCGCCTCAATCCCCTGTTCCGCTAGCCGCCGGATTTCGTCCATCCAGTAGGGCACGAAACATTTCATCCAACCGGCGCAGGTGTGCCAGCCAGAGGCGCAGAGCCCGCCGAACAGCGAGTTTTTCGCCGTCTCGGCATCGAGGTGAAACGGCTGCGGGTCGAATTTCTCGGCGAAACCGATAATGTCCTCGGCGGTGAAGAGAACCGTGCCGATCGTCTCGCGCGTGCCTTCGGGGTGGAGTTCGGCCAACTTCATGCGCTGTCTCCCGTCGGCCGGCAGCGGATCATGTTGGCATAGTCGCAGATCGCCACCGTCTCGCCCCGCTGGTTGCTTACAACCGCGCGCAGCTTGACGATGCCGATCTCGGGCCGCGAGCGCGACACGCGCGCTTCGACGACGGTGCAGGCGCCCGAGAGGGTGTCGCCTGCCAAGACCGCCTTCTTCCATTCCATGCTGTCGACGCCGGGAGAGCCTTCCGACGCGGTCTCGAAAATATAGCTGTCGCAGAGCATGCGCATCATCATGGCACTGGTGTGCCAGCCGGATGCCGCGTGCCCGCCGAGAATGCTGGCCTTTCCGCCCTCATCCGACAGGTGCATCGGCTGGGGATCGAATTCCGCGGCGAAGGCACTGACCTCTTCGGCCTCTACTGCGACCGGCTTGAACTCGAACCGCCTGCCGGTGGGAAAATCTTCGAAATAAAGCATTCTTTGCGCCCTCCAACCGGCATGTTCTACCATCCCAACCGGTGATGGGAAACCAGCCGGTTGGGATGATCGCCCGCGAGCGATCAGGGCTGGAAGGGCAGGTCCTGGCCGTTGATCTTTACCTTCTTGGTCTCATCCACAACGATGTTCCACATCTGCCTGCCGTCCGGACCTTCCTTGGCGAGGCCCTTGACCATCAGCAACATGAAGGCGGCCTGGCCGAACTGCGGCACGGTCGCGGCGTTCTTCTGCAGGTATTCGACCGTCTTGTCGAAATCCTTGGCGTAGATCGTGATATCGGTGTTCTGCCGCTCCGGCTGGTCGGGATAGACGGTGGTCGTGCCCGACAGGCTGAAATCATAGATCGAGGAGCGGGCCGAGACATCGTCGTAACGGATCGTCATGGCGCCGCCCGGCAGGAAGATGCGGCCGACTTCTGTCGATTGCTCATCCGTCAGCGGCTTGTCCGCGTTGAAATCGGCATGATCGATGAAATAGGTGATGCCGCTGGCAAGATTGATGTTCTCCAGCGAGATGCGGGTGTTCATCGTCTCGGGCAGGGCGGAGACGAAGGCCTCCGGGATCACGCCCGGCGGTACCGATGGCTTGTCGATGGTGATGCCGAAGCCGACCTTCGCCTGGTCGCGCAGGCCATTGGTGTCGATCGTATAACGCAGGGTTTCGGCGCCGAAGGTTCCCGTCGGCGTGCCGACCTTGAGATTGGCGACCTCGATCGATTCCAGCAGCGTCTCGAACATCGGCAGGTTGGCGCGCACCAGTGCCTTCAACTCGACCTGTTCGGTCGCCAGCAGTTCCTTCTTGTCCTTCTCCATCTTGTCGAGCACGAAGAAGACGAGATCCTGCAACGGCTTGTAGCCCAGCCCGTTGAATGCGACATCGACTGTCAGGTTGTCGGCGGAAAGATCGACCTTGACCTTGGCGGGGTCAATGATGGTTTCGGTGAAGCCGTTCATCACCATGTTGGAACGGAGATCGACAGTTTGCGGCGTGGCGCGCTTGGCGTCGAGCGTCGACGTCAGCGCGCCGAAGGTGGCTTCTACAGATTGCAGCGGTGACTTCGACGTCATGGAGGCCTTGTCGGCACTCATTTTCGCCGATTTGAAATAGAGAAGGTCCGGATCGATCGTGCCATCAGCCTTCATGCCATCGATCTTGTAGCTGAAATCCGTCGTCTCTGTACCGACGGTGAATTGACCCTTCAAATCGAGATCCGCCGTCTGGTTGAACTGCCACAGGCCATCATCCATCGGCCGGATCAACGCCAGCCATGGCTGGAGCCCGGAAATGGTGAAGACCTTCGGATCGACATCCTTCAGCAACACGGTTGGATCAAAGGTCAGTTCATAATCCGTCGTGCCCGGACGGACCTTGATCAGTCCGGATTTCGCCAGTTTCTCGGGCAGATATTTGGTGAAGTTCTGTTCGATCTCCTGCGCGCCCTGATGGGTGATTTCCGCCGCCTGTGCGGATTGCGTGACAAGGGCGGTGGACAAAAGCAGGGCGGGAAGCAGGCGCATCCAAAAACTCCTCATTGAATATTGCGGCCAAACATATCGCCGATCGATACGAGGGCAAGCGGCACGTGCAAGAAAGCGGACACGGAAACGCCGCCCAATATGAACGGGCGGCGCCATCGTCTTATTCGAGGTTTGAAGGCCTTCCGTACGGTCGGCACGTCATTCCGTCAGGTGTTGAAGCGGAAGTGGATAACGTCGCCGTCGTTGACCACGTATTCCTTGCCTTCGTCGCGGCCCTTGCCGGCTTCCTTGGCGCCGGTTTCGCCTTTGTAAGCGATGTAGTCGTCATAGCCGATGGTGAAGGCACGGATGAAGCCGCGTTCGAAATCGGTGTGGATGACGCCGGCTGCCTGCGGCGCCTTGGTGCCGCGAACGATCGTCCAGGCGCGGGTTTCCTTGGGGCCGACGGTGAAATAGGTGATGAGGTCGAGCAGGTGGTAGCCGGCGCGGATCAGGCGGTCGAGACCCGCTTCCTCAAGGCCGAGGGCCGAGAGGAATTCCACCGATTCTTCTTCCGGCAACTGTGCGACTTCGGCTTCGATGGCGGCGGAGATGACGACGCATTCGGCGCCCTGTTCCTGGGCCATGGCGGCGACGGCTTTGGTGTGCTCGTTGCCGGTCGAGGCATCGGCTTCCGCGACGTTGCAGACGTATAGGACCGGATGCGAGGTGAGCAGGTTCAGACCCTTGAGGATTTCGATCTCTTCCGGTGCCAGGGTCTTCAGGAGCAGGCGGGCCGGCTTGCCCTCGTTGAGCAGCTTGACCACGGCTTCCATGATCGGCAGTTGCGCCAGCGATTCCTTGTCCTTGCTGCTGGCGCGCTTGCGCGTCTGGTCGACGCGGCGCTCCAGGCTTTCGAGGTCGGCAAGCATCAGCTCGGTCTCGATCGTGTCGGCATCGCCGACGGGGTTGATGCGGCCTTCGACATGGGTGATGTCGTCATCCTCGAAGCAGCGCAGCACGTGTACGACGGCATCGACTTCGCGGATATTGGCGAGGAACTTGTTGCCGAGGCCTTCGCCCTTCGACGCGCCGCGCACCAGGCCGGCAATGTCGACGAACGAGATGCGCGTCGGGATCAGTTCCTTCGACTTGGCGACATCGGCCAGCTTGCGCATGCGCGGATCGGGAACCGCCACTTCGCCGGTGTTCGGCTCGATCGTGCAGAACGGGTAGTTAGCCGCCTGTGCCTGCGCCGTCTTGGTCAGGGCGTTGAAGAGAGTAGACTTGCCGACATTCGGCAGCCCGACGATACCGCATTTGAAACCCATGGCACCTTGTCCATATCTTGAAAGACTGTGCCCTGCCTATGGGGGAAGGGCTCTTCCGGGTCAAGGCCTCGTTATAACCAAGCCAATTGAAAGAAGGCAGAGTTGCCTTACCTTGGCATGGTGGAGATAGCGTGATGGTCAAATTGAAGATTACAACCAAGGGGCAGGTGACCCTCAAAAGGGAAGTGCTTGATCATTTCGGTGCCAAGCCTGGAGATGACATTGAAATTGTCCTATTGCCGAAAGGTGAAGGAAATATCCATGCCATCGGGCGTAAGTTGCCGATCAAAAGTCTGTTTGGCATGTTCGCTTATAAGGCCAAGAGAACTCATTCAATCGACGAGATAAACGATGTGATCGAAGCGGGATGGGCGGGCGAGGTCAAATATTGAAAGTCATCGTCGGTACGAACGTTCTGATCAGAATATTCACACGCGATCACCCTGTTGAAAGTCACAGAGCTGAGGAGTTGTTGCGATCGTCTGAAGCTGTGAAATCAAACCAGACTCTCTGGGAAATGGTATGGGTTTTAAGAAGGGTTTACAAATTCACGGCAGCCGAACTCAAGCAAACAGTCGAATATCTGTCGTATGTGGGGCGAGTTGTTCTTGACCGCTGTGCAGTTGCACATGGTCTTTCTTTCATGAACGCTGGCGGCGATTTTGCCGATGGTATCATCGCGTTCGAGGGGCGCAGGCTTGGTGGCGAGGTTGTCGCGACATTTGACAAACGAACGGCGGCAATCCTGAAAAAGACCGATCAGGCCGTCCTGTTGCTCGCTGCCGATTGATGGTCGTTGCACGTCTTGCCTTGGTACTGATCGCGATGCACAATGTGTTCATTCTCCACTCACCCGCGAAAAGGGTGGATTTCCGATGGCCGAAAGCGACACCAGTCTCAGACCGAAAACCATCACCAAGCCCAAGCTGGAAAGGCCGAAGCTCTACAAGATCATCCTGATCAACGACGATTATACGCCGCGCGAGTTCGTCATCATGGTCCTGAAAGCGGTGTTCCGGATGAGCGAGGAGACCGGCTACCGGATGATGATGACCGCCCATAAGCTCGGCGTCTGCGTCATCCTCGTCTGCGCCAAGGACATTGCCGAAAGCAAGGCCAAGGAGGCGACCGACCTCGGCAGGCTGGCAGGCTTCCCGCTGATGTTCATAACGGAGCCCGAGGAGTAGGGGGCTTGCGTTTCATAAGCCGGCGGGGCGACGGACCTGGAAGCCGGTCTTGTTCTGGACGAAGCCGCAACCCTCGTAGAAGGCAAGCGTCGCCGTATCCGTCTTGCCCGTCAGCAGCATGACCTTGTAGCAGCCGGCGCTCCAGGCGCGGTCGAATGCCTGCCGGATCAAAGCGCCGGCATGGCCACGCTTGCGGTATCGGGCGTCCGTCACGACATTCTCGATCAGCCCATAGGATGCGCCGCCACGCGTCAGGTTGGGAATGACGGCAAGCGTCACGGTGGCGGTGACAGTCTCCAGACAGGCCAAGCAGCACGGTCATGCCGGGCTGTGCCGCAATTGCCGCGAAGCCTGCCGCAGTGGCATCCTCCGGCATGGCCGGATCATCCGGATTGAGCTGCCGGTAGAGGGAAAGAAGTGCGGGAAGGTCGTCTGCCGTCGCAGGGCGGATGCTGAAATCGTCCGGCGGCATCGGTCTATTCGCCCTTGTTGCCGAACAGTTTTTTCAGCATGTCGGCCATCGGACCGGTGGTCGGCAGGATTTTTGGCTGGGCATTGTTGCGGGCCTGGCGGATATGGGATTTCCCGGCCGGTTTCGCTGGCGCCGGTTCCGGTTCGGGCTTGCCGCCGGTGGCGAGCGTCAGTTTGTTGAGGAGTTGCGAGTCCTCGCCCTTTACCAGCATGTCGGCATTGTCGGCAATGGCCTCCAAGAGCGGCTCCAGCCAGACGCGATCGGCCTTTGCGAAATCTCCGAGGACATGGTTGTGCACCTGTTCCTTGGAGCCGGGATGGCCGATGCCGAGGCGCAGGCGGCGGTATTCCCTGCCGCAATGGGCGTCGAGCGACTTGATGCCGTTATGGCCGCCATGGCCGCCGCCGGTCTTGATCCGCGCCTTGCCCTGGATGAGGTCCAACTCGTCGTAGATCGCGACGATATCCTTGGGCTCCAGCTTGTAGAAGCGCATGGCCTCGCCAACGGCTTCGCCGGACAGGTTCATGTAGGTCTGCGGCTTGATCAGGAGCACGCGTTCGCCGCTGATCTCGCCTTCGGAAATCAGCGCCTTGAACTTCTTCGACCAGGGCGCGAACGTATGGCGCCGCTGGATCGCATCGACGGCCATGAAACCGATATTGTGGCGATTGCCGGCATATTGGCTGCCGGGATTACCGAGACCTGCGAAAATCTGCATGGATATATCTCTAACAGTCGGACGACAGCGCCGTGCGTCATATATGACGCATTCAGGTTCGCTGCAGCACTTTACACCGGCTGCATAATTTCATCCTTCAACGATTCCGGTTTAAGGATGAAATTATTCAGTAGGCTGTCTTGCACCGCGTCGGCGGCCGGATGTCAACCACCTGTCGTGTCGAAGACCTATTTTCCGGCCATGTCATACCGCTTGTAAATCTCTGCCTGGCCGCCGTTGGTGATCAGTTTGTCGAGTTCGACCTGCATGGCTGATATCGTCGCGTCGGGGACGGCGAGATTGCAGGCAATACCGGCCCGCGTTCCCTCCAGATTGAGCACCGTTTCGATCGGCTGTCCCTGCCGGCGCAGGCTTCCATGGGTGCGGGTCATGATCATCAGTTCGACCCGGTCGCTCAGAAGCTTCTTCAGCGACAGGTCGAGGCTGGGCGCGCTGTCAAGGCGCGGGAAGCCCTGCTGCTTGGCATAGATTTCCGCCGCGTCGTCCTTGTGCACGCCGATGCTGTAGCGTTTGGCTTCATCCAGTGTCGTCGGATTGAACGGTTTGCCGGCCTTGCGGACCAGGATCATCAGATCGAGCACCAGCGGCTGGACCCATTTGAAGCTGGCCATGCGTTCGGGCAGCAGGCCGGTGGTGAAGACGCAGGTATTGGGGGTGGTGCCCGCCAGCGCGAAGGCGCGGGCCCATGGCTGCATTTCCAGAGTGTAGTCGAGTTTTGCGCCCTGCATCAGCGTTTTGACCTGATCCACCGAAATGCCGACGATGCTGCCGTCTTTGGTGTAACTGAATGGCGGGTATTCTTCGGTCAGAAAGTGCAGGGGCTGGGCTTGGGCTGTACCGCAAAGGGCGAGGAGGAATGTGAATGCCGGATATTTCATGCTGGTCCTTACAGAGCTGTCAAACGAAGGTGGGAAGGCCTCGTCCGAATCCATTTATCATATAATATTATTAATATATTAGTGATGGCGAATATAATTCGCAAGGTTCAGGCGCGCATGTGCCGATGCAGAGATAACCCTATCGGTTCGGTCGCAGCCCGTATTTGACGAACAGCTTGTCCTGGGTGCCATCGGCAATCAGTGCAAACAGCGCGGCCTGCATTCTTGCCATCACGTCATCGGACATGCCGAGATTACAGGCGAAACCATAGAGCTTGCCCTCGAGTACGAGGGCTGATTCCACCGCCGTGCCCTGGTCGCGCATCATTTCGAAGGTCTTTTCCGAGGTCATCATCAGGTCGATGCGGCCGCTCAGCAGCTTCTTCTCGGTCGTTTCCATATCCACGGCGAGATCAATCTTCGGGAAATTGTTTTTTTTCAGAAAGTTGGCGGAAAAGTCCTCGCGCTGGGTGCCGACGGTGAAGCGCTTGGCGTCCTCGACCGATATCGGATTGATGCCGGACCCAGCCTTGCGCACCATCACCATGTGATCGACCAGCAGCGGCTCCACCCATTTGAATCGCTTGTCGCGTTCGTCGTCGTGGCCGGTGGTGAAGAGGCAGGTGGGTGCCTGGTTTTCGACGAGCGACAGAGCGCGCGCCCAGGGAAGGATTTCGAGGGAGTATTCGGCGCCAATACCCTCCATCATCAGTTCGGCCTGCTCGAACGATATGCCCTTGATGACGCCGTTCTCGCTGAAATTATAGGGCGGATATTCCTCCGTCAGCAGTTTCATCGGCTCGGCCTTCACAGAGCCGGAAAACAGGAGAACGAGTGCGAAAGCCAGCTGTCTCATACTCGTTTTCCCCTGGTTCGTCATGCGATGCTGGTCGCCTTTGCTTCAGACTCCATCTCCAGCATCAACAGCATATTTTCGATCGGCATGGGTCTGCTGAAAAGGTAACCCTGGCCGTAGTCGAGGCCGAGCTTGCGCAACAGTTCCCACTGCTCCTTCGTTTCGACGCCTTCGGCAACGACCGTGCAGCCCATCTGGTGCGAGATCGTCCGGATGCCCTTGATCAGCATGCGGCTCTTGCGGCGGATGTCGGCCGTCCCGGTCGTCAGCGACCGGGTGAAGGACTGGTCGACCTTGACGATATCGACCGGGAAGCGGTTGAGGTAGCTCAGCGACGAATAGCCGGTGCCGAAATCGTCGAGCGCGATCCGGCAACCGAATTCGCTCAACTGCTTCAGGACGGCGTGGACATCGGGATTGTCGAGCATCAGCACCGCTTCGGTGATTTCAATGACGATGCGGGCCGGCGCGATGTGGTTTTTCAGCAAAAGCGCCGCGAGCTTGTGGGGCAGGGTGGTCTCGAACTGCAGCGGCGAAAAATTGATGGCGAGATAGGTCGTCTCGGCGCCCTCGAGCTTTGTCAGGCGCGCCAGATGGCCGATCGCCTTTTCAAGCACGCGCTCGCCGATCTGGGCGATCGTTCCGGTTTCCTCGGCAATGCCGATGATCTTGGCGGGCGGCAGGATGCCCTTTTCCGGGTGGTTCAGGCGCATCAATGCCTCGAAGCCCGCGATGCGGCCGTCGCCCAGGCTGACGATCGGCTGCAGATAGGCTTCAAACCAGTCTTCCTTCAGCCCGGCCTCGATGTTTTGTTCCATCTCGTGGCGCTCGCGGGCCGTGTCGAGCATGCTGGTATCGAAGATCTGCATGCCGTTCTTGCCGTCGCGCTTGCGGGCATACATGGCCATGTCGGATTTCAGCAACAGTTCCGCGGCATTGGCGGCATGGTCCGGGTAGAGCGCGATGCCGACGCTGGCGCTGACCGAGAGTTCCGCACCCTCGATCAGGATCGGCTCGCGCAGGCTGGCGCAGATTCGGTCGCCGATCTCGCTTGCCAGGGCTTCCACCTCGGCGGCATTGACCAGAAGCGCGAATTCGTCACCGCCGAGGCGTGACATGGTGTCGTCCGGGCGCAGCGTCGTGCGGATGCGGGCAACGACCTGGCGCAGGACCTCGTCGCCGGCAGCATGGCCGAAATTGTCGTTGATCCATTTGAACCGGTCGAGATCGATGAAGATGCAGGCGAGCTGCATGTCCTGTTCGTCGGCGCTGCGGATCGCATCGTCGAGTGCAGCCTCGAAGCCCTGGCGGTTCAACAGGCCGGTCAGGTGATCGGTGATCGCCTGGGCGTGGTTGCGGCTTTCGGCCTGCTTCAGTTCGGTGACGTCGGTCATGACGGAGAGCGAAAGCGCGCCGCGCTCACCGCTGGTGGCGCTCTTCATTTCGAGAATGAGCACCGTCATCGTCTCGCCGTTCGCCTTGATGAAGGGCACGGTCACTTCACAGATATTGGGGTGATTCGAATTGGCGTTGGTGCGGCGCGCCCGATAGGTCTCGTGCCAATGCTCATCGACGAAATCGGTGAAGGTACGGCCGATGACGGCCTTGCGATCATAGCCGGTCGCGATCAGCCAGTAATCGCTGACGGCAGTGATGCGGTTGGCCGGATCGAGCGAGAACAGCATGGAGGGCGTGAGATTGTAGATGTCGGTGGCGCGGCTGTGCGCCAGCTTCAGCTCCTTCTCTTCCCGTTCCAGCCGGTTTTGCATCTCGTTGAAATTATGAGCGAGGCTGCCCATTTCGTCGTCCGAGGTCCAATCGACATGGTGACGCGAGCCGAGCCGGCGCGTCGCTTCGATCGCCGACGTCAGGCGCATCAGCGGATGGATGATCGTGACCCGGTTGCCGATGATGGCGGCGGCAAAGACGATGCCGATGGCGACGATCAGGATTGCGAAGACGGCAAGCTCGTCCTTGCTGAAACGCGACAGCAAGCCGGGCGAAGAAACCTGGACCTGAAGCGTGCCGACGGCTTTGCGACCGTCCTGCGAATTGTAGAAGATTTCCTTTGTCAGCGTGGTGTGCGGCAGGGTGGGATCGATGGTGATCATCGGCAGCTGAACAGAAATGGAATGCGAACTGTCACTGATCTGAACGGACATAACGTTGACATCGGCGATCAGCGAACGAGCGATCTGCTCGATGCCGTCCGTGTCGAAATCCCACAGCGGCTTGCCGAGCGCCTGCGTGCCAGCCTCCATCAGGATATTGGTATTCTGCAGCCGCTCGCGCGCAACGCGCTCCGTCGACAAAGTCAGAAACAAGGCGATCAGCGGGGCGACAAAAATCAGCATCGCGCCACAAATGATCGCAATAAAACGGTTCTCGACAGAGTGCATCATCGGACGCACCCTGCCGTCTTGCTTGTCTTACGTCTCATTAGGATTCTCGTACACTGAAGCCGAAATAGTCCCCCGCCAACAACTCACCACGAAAATCTTAAATGTTGCTGAAACCGAGAGATGAAAAATTGCGGCAACGATTGTGGCGACCGGTATTCAAGGTTGTCGCAAGACAACAAAAAACCCGCCACACGGTGGTGTGGCGGGCTCTTGATCAAGGCTATGAGGCCAGGATTATTCCGATGCGGGCTCTTCTTCCGTCGTGCCGCCAGCAGGCTGCGCGATGGTCGCGATCGTGAAGTCGCGATCGGCGATGACCGGCTGCGCGTTCTTCGGGAGCTTGATGTTCGAAATGTGGATACCGTCGCCGATCTTCAGGCCGGACAGGTCGGCCGTCAGGAACGCGGGAATGTCGTCGGCCGGAACGACCAGTTCGACTTCGTGGCGAACGATGTTGAGAACGCCGCCGATCTTGATGCCCGGGGACTTTTCTTCGTTGACGAAGTGAACCGGAACTTGAACGGTGACGACGCTGTCCTTCGAAATGCGAAGGAAGTCGACATGCATGGTGAAGTCACGGACCGGATCCAGCTGGTAGTCCTTCGGCAGGACGCGGATCTTCTCGCCGCCAACGTCGATCGTGGCGATGGTGGTCATGAAACCACCGGCGTGAATCTTCTGGGTGACTTCCTTCGTGGAGAGGGCGATGGAAATCGGTGCCTGCTTGTCGCCATAGATGACAGCAGGAATAAGACCGTTGCGGCGAAGTTCACGGGAGGACCCCTTACCAACCCGTTCGCGCGTTTCGGCCTTGAGCTCGTAGGATGCGTTGCTCATGGTCTTAACCTTTCTGGTGTTTTTGGAGAGTTCATCCGGCATTTCCATGCACGGGCTGAACCGAGACCTTTGACAGTCTCATCCGCGTTTGCCTCCAAGGGTGTCTGCGCGGACGCGCGTCCATAACCGGGAACGCGGCAGAATGCAAGCAAAGCCCGCCTTGAAAGAAAATCCATTCGCAGGTGGTCGCGGTTCGCCGATACCTGCCGGGCGTGGTTCCGTCCAGGGAACACGAAAACCGGCCGAAAGCCGCATGTGTGCGGATCAATGCCGTCTTGAACGCGTGAAGCGGGCGAGTGCCAGCATCAGCCCGCCGGCCAGAAGCCCCCAGAAGGCCCCGGATATTCCGGCAAAACCGACGCCGGACGCCGTGACCAGGAATGTGACCGCAGCCGCCTCCCTGTTGTCCTGATCCTTGAACGCCGCCATGGCGGACCCTGCGAAGGCGCCGATCAGCGCGAGGCCCGCGACCGCCTGAATGAGGATGGGTGGGGCAAGGCTGACGAAGGCCGTGACGGTGGCCGCCAACAGCCCGAAGACGATGTAGCAAATGCCCGCGACGACGGCCGACCAATAGCGCCGGGCCGGATCGTGATGCGCATCCTCACCCGCGCACATGGCGGCGGTGATGGCGGCCAGATTGACCGCATGGCCGCCGAAGGGCGCGCTGAGGATTGAGAACAGCCCGGTCGTGGCGAACAGGGGGCCGGGCCGGGGCTCATATCCATTGACCTTGAGCACCGCGATGCCGGGAATGTTCTGCGACGCCATGGTAACGATGAACAGCGGCAAAGCGATGCTGACGAGGCCGGCCAGGGTGAAGCTGGGGATCACCCATTGCGCGTGGGGAACAAGCGTTGCTGAAAGCCGGTTGATGGCATCCGCCGGCATATCGACCCCGAACGCCAGCACCAGAACGAAGGCGAGGAGGGCGGCGGGAACGGCGAACAGCCGATTGATGCTGCCGACGATCACCCAGGCGAGAACGATCGGCAGACCGAGCAACGGGTCGAAGGCAACGGCTTTCACCGGTGCAAAACAGAGCCCGATCAGCACGCCGGCCAGCATGGCATTTGCCAGGGCGGCCGGAATTGCCGCAACAGCCCGGCCCAGCGGTTTCCACAGGCCGGCAACAACGATCAATGCGCCGCAGATCAGGAAGCCTCCGACGGCGGTGTTGAACCCGCCCGCCACGGCGCCGGAACTGGCAAGCAGCGCGGCGCCCGGTGTCGACCAGGCGATGCTGACGGGCAGCCGCGTCGCTACACTCAGCACGATCGCGCCCACGCCCATCGACACCGAAAGCGCCATCAGCCCGGAGGCCGCCTGCGCCTCGGTCGCGCCGACGCCGGTCAGCCCGTGCAGCACGACCGCGAACGAACTGGCGAAGCCGACGAAGGCGGTGAGCACGCCCATGAAGAGGCTCTGGAGCGAGAAGTCACGAAACATTGCGGGAAACCGTGTTGCGAAAGTCGATGATGGAATCTGCCCTATCATATCGTCAGGTTCGTGCAATACCGGGCGCGGGTGCTGCCTGCTGTTGACCGACGAAAACGGTATCGCGCTCGAACGCCGCGGCGCCTCGGGCGAGGACAAGGATTTTCGAGGGCTCGGCCTCTGGTCGGGGACGATCTGGAGCGAGGCGAGCGTCGGCACCAACGGCATCGGCACGCCGATCGCCGACGAGCGGGCGGTGATCATCCAGCGCGATCAGCATTTTCTCAGTTGCAATACGGGCCTCAGTTGCGCCACGGTGCCGATCCGCGACCATCGCGGCAGGGTCACCGCAACGATCGATATATCCACCTGCCGCGACGATCTCGTCCTTGGCGCCACCCGCGCGGCGCGGCTGCGTCTCCATCTCGACGATCGCTGCCGGCGTTCCGGCAGCCGACCTCCTGAAAGAGGCACCCACAGGGCAGGGCGAGGATTTCATCGACGCCGAGCGCGCCGCACTTCGCCGCGTTCTATCACGTGTAAAGGGCCATGTTTCGCTGGCCGCCGATACGCTCGGCATCAGCCGCGCGACGCTCTATCGGAAGATGAAGAAGGCCCAGCATCAGGTCCGGACGAGCCGTGGACCATAAAGGGACGGTTCAGTCGAACAGGCTGGAAACCGATTCTTCCTGGCTGGTGCGGTTGATCGCTTCGCCGATCAGGCTGGCGGTCGTGATGACGCGGATATTGTGCGCCGACTGGACGGCCGTCGTCGGCTGAATCGAGTCGGTGATCACCAGTTCCTTCAGCTTCGAGGAGGTGACGCGGGCAACAGCGCCGCCGGAGAGCACGCCGTGGGTGATATAGGCGGTGACGCTGGTCGCGCCATTCTTCAAGAGCGCCTCGGCTGCGTTGCAGAGCGTGCCGCCGGAATCAACGATGTCATCGATCAGCAGACAGTCCTTGCCGGTGACGTCGCCGATGACGTTCATGACCTCGGATTCACCGGCCCGTTCGCGGCGCTTGTCGACGATCGCCAACTGGCAGTCGAGACGCTTGGCAAGTGCACGGGCGCGGACCACGCCGCCGACATCCGGCGAAACGACCATGACGTTTTCGAGATTGTAGTTTTCCTTGACGTCGCGCGACAGGATGGGCACGGCGTAGAGGTTATCGGTCGGGATATCGAAGAAGCCCTGGATCTGGCCGGCATGAAGATCGAGCGTCAGCACGCGGTCGGCGCCGGCCTCGGTGATCAGGTTGGCGACCAGTTTGGCCGAGATCGGCGTGCGCGGGCCGGCTTTGCGGTCCTGTCGGGCATAGCCGAAATAAGGAATGACGGCAGTGATGCGGCGGGCTGACGAGCGACGTATGGCGTCGATCATGATCAGCAGTTCCATCAGGTGGTCATTAGTCGGAAACGAGGTGGACTGGATGATGAAGACATCCTCGCCGCGCACGTTTTCCTGAATTTCCACGAAGATTTCCTGGTCTGCAAACCGTCTGACGGTCGCTTTGCCCAGGGGCAGGTTGAGATAATTGCAGATCGCTTCGGCAAGATGCCTGTTCGAGTTGCCTGCGAAAACCTTCATAGATGGTCCGCCTGTGCTGGCGCGGTCGTCGTCGCGCAATTCGTAAGCCAAGCCGGGATCTCGATCGCCCCAAGCCTATGCGCGCTTCATAACGCCCTTGACTTTGAATGCAAGGGGATTGCCGCGTTGCAGCGTAGTTTATCCTAAAAAGTTTTTAACGGGCGTGTCGCCGATGCGACGGCGACAGCAAAGTTCCGGTCAATGGGGAAGCATGATCCGGTCAGCCGGCGTTGCCGTCGCGCCAGCCGAGATAGGCATTGATGGTCTTGGTGGCAATGCCTTGCATGATCTGCGGCGGGACAGCCGACCAGAGATCCGCCGCCGAGCCTTCCACCACATCCTGCCCCTGGATCCGGTGAAGCCGGTTGCCGGAATTGTCCAGCACGTCCCAGACATAGATCACCGTCGTCCTGTTGCCGTCCTTGAAGGCCGAGAAATAGCCCTTGAGGATATGCCGGCTCGACGGATCCGATCCACTCTTGATCGTCAACCCGTGCGAGCGGGCTTCCGAGCCGAGCTGTTTCGACAGCGGCGTCACCGCCCCGACCGGCGCGCCGATAATCGGCAGGAAGCGGATCGAGCCCGTTGCGGCTGCCGGTGCGATCGACGCGGACTTCCGCGGCTGCTGCGCCGGTTCTTCGACCCGTGTCGTCTGCTCTGCGATGCGTTGCGGTTCAGTGGACGGCTCGACGCGAGAGGCATCGTCGAGCGATGCGGTGTCTTGCGGCTCGACGATCGGCATGGTTCGGGTCACTTGCCGTTCCTGCGCCGGGATTTCACCCTGCTGCAAGCGTCCGGCCTGCGCATCGAGCGATCCGGCCGGATCCGTGTAGTCGCTGTCGCCCTGGGCAAGCACAGTGCCTGTCGGACCTTCGTTGAAACCCTGTTGCTGCACGGACGAGGCAAGCGCGCTGCTTTGCACCGGCGTCGTTGCCTGCGGTGTTGTATAGGCCGTTTGCTGCGACATGGCGTCGAGGTCTTGCTGGTTGATCGGCGGGGAAACGAACGTGCCGCCGCCGACATCGACCTGCGGTGTCAGCGCATCCATGCTGTTGCAGCCCGAAAGAGCCGCAACCATTCCAAGGCCCGCAAAAAGCGCAGTCAGCTTGTGCATTGTTCTACCGTCCGGTTTCCTCGGTGACAGAGTGCCTGAAGGCCCCCACCTTCGTCTGTCGATCAGAAACACGATAGATCAAGTTTCCTAAGCAGATATGAAGTCCAACCCATACCGCGACAGCGCTTTCGGAGCGTTGTCGGTGGTCAGGTAGGTCTGGCCGAGCGTCATCGCCGTGCCGCTGTCGCTGTCCATGATGATCATATGTACGAACAGCGACATGTCGGGCAGGATGTCCTGCGGATTGCCGACGTGGAACATCTGCTGCTCCATCCAGGATGGCGAGAAGCGGGCGCCGAGCGAGTAGCCGCAGGCATTCAGCCGGTGACGGGTTAGCCCGCGTTCGTCCATGATCTTGGAATGGATATCGAACACGGTGCCGAACGTATTGCCGGGCCGCAGCACCATCTCGATCGCCTGGATGGTTTCACGGCAGGCGCTGTAGAGTTCGCGGTGGCGGTTGGACGGTTCGCCGATCACGACCGTCCGCATCATCGCCGCATGGTAGTGGGCGCTGACACCGGCCCATTCCAGCGTCAGCTGGTCCTGCGCCTCCAGCGTCCGGCGGCCGGCCTTGTAGCGGCACAGCAGCGCGTCGGCGCCCGAGCCGATGATGAATTCGTTGGCCGGATAGTCGCCGCCACCGGCAAAGACGGCGCCCTGCATGGCGGCGAGGATGGCGGCTTCGCTGCCGCCGGCATGGATCAGCGGGATCGCCGCATCCAGCGCGTCATCAGCAAGGCTCGCCGCCTTCTCGACATGGGCGATTTCCGCCGGGCTCTTGATCAGCCGCAGGCGACCGACCAGCAGCGATGCATCGACGATCTCGCCGAAGCTCATCAACTGGTTGTCGAGCAGGCGGGCGATGCGTCCGGTCATGCCATGGGTGTCGTATTCGACGCCGATGCGGGTGCCGAGCAGATCGAGTTCGCTGAGCAGGTTCTTGAGGTCCATCGTCGGATCGGCGTTGACGCGGTCCACCCAGACCTCGACGCGCTCGATATTCGACGTGTGCTTCGCCTGCCGGAGATCGGCCGAGCGGGTCAGCAACACCATCGACCCATCCGCCTTCACCACCAGAGTCTGGAAGAAGCAATAGCCGAACGTGTCGTAGCCGGTCAGCCAGTACATGCTTTCCTGGGCGAAAAGCAGCATGGCGCCGAGTTTCTCTTCCTTCATCCTGGCGGTCAGGCGCTCGAGCCGTGCTGCGTATTCGTCCTGCGTGAAGTGCAGTGCCATGTCATGCCTCCCGAATGGAAATTGCAGAAATCTGCCGGCCGTAATCCGGCTCGCTGCGATGGGTCGTGCGACGATAGGAGAAGAAGCGATCCTCGTCCGCATAGGTGCAAATGTCGAGATTTTCCGCCGTCACGCCGGCATCGGTGAGCCGCTTGGTCGTCAAACCCGGCAAGTCGAACATGGCGTGACCTTCTCGCTCGGACGGTGTGAAGAAAACGGCGTAGGCCGGATCCTTCTCCAGGAACCGTTCGAGGAACTCGGCGCCGACCTCGTAGTTCCGCCGGCTGATCGATGGGCCGAGGCAGGCAACGATGCGTTCGCGTGCAGCCCCCAGCGAAACCATGGCGTCGACCGTGTTTTCGAGCACGCCGGTCAGCGCGCCCTTCCAGCCAGCATGGGCCGCGCCGATCACGCCGGCCTCCGCATCGGCGAAAAGCACCGGACCGCAATCGGCCGAGAGCACGCCGAGCACGAGGCCGGGCGTCGCGGTTACCAGCGCATCGGCCTGCGGTCGGGCGCCGTCATAGCTCACATCGACGATGACGGTGTCGGGCGAATGGATCTGGTGGAGGGTCGCGAGCCTGTCCGTATCCGTGCCGAACCAGGCGCTGACCCGGGCGCGGTTCTCCTCGACATGCGCGCGCGCGTCATTCGAGCCGAGGCCGACATTCAGGCTGCGATAAAGACCTTCCGAGACGCCACCTTCGCGGGTGAAATAGCCATGCCGGATGCGGCTTCCAACTTTTTCCGTGAGAAGCGGGCTTTGGACAGGCGAGGGCAAGGCATCATCCTTCATCGGTTGTTTTGCCCTTTCGACATGCTGCGATGCAGTGGTTTTTCGGGCGTTTGATTTTTGTCAGCCCCGAGTGATTTGGCCGGATGTTGGCCTTCACGACCGCCGCTGTCAATCCACCGAAACGACCGTCGATGTCGCGCCCCGGTGTCGCGGGCAGCCTATTTCTGGAAGGGGATCAGTGCGACATCGGGGCTGCTGGCGGCGAGAACCTTGAACAATTCGCCCATTTTCCCGACGCCTGCGCCCGCCAGTCTTTCGGCGTCCGCCCGGATGTTTTCCTGAGTTTCCGCGTCCTTGTCGTGGCCGAGTGCCGATGCCCGTTCCGCCAGCCCGAGGGCGAGAAGGAAATCGCCCTGATAGGTCAGGCCGTTGATCTGCAGGCCCTCGGTCACGGCGCGGCGTGCCAGCTGTTCGAAATCGACATGGCTTGTGATGTCGGCTTCGCCGGGATGTTTCAGCGGTGGGTCGAACTCATGCTCACGCACCGCCTGCAACGTATCGCCGAGCCCGGTCACCATGTGGCCGTAGTCGATGATCAGGCCGGTTCCGCCGTTGGTGCGGATACGGCTCGCCAGGGCTGCCATGACGGCATCGCGGGCGGGGGCGATCTCGAAGATACCGCCGAGCGGCGCCGTCTGAGCCGAAGACGGCAGGAGCACCGGATCGATGCCGGCAACGCCAGCCGCGAACATCAGCTCGTCATTGGCGTCGAGACCGACGAGGCGCTCCTTGAAGCCCTGTGCCGTCATGACGAACTGGCGGATCGGAATGGCGTCGAACAGTTCGTTGGCGACGAGAAGCAGGAACCCGTCCGGCAATGTATCGAAACTGTCGTGCCAGTTCAGCTTGAACTTGTGGGCGACCAGCGTCTGCTGCTGCGCCTTCTGCAGCCGCTCGCTGGTTTCCACCAAATGCACGCTGGCTGCGTCATAGAGGGCCGGGGAAAGCTTGCGGATCACCCGCAGGATATCGGACATCATCGTGCCGCGACCGGGGCCGATCTCGGCGATGACGACGGGGCTCGGTTCGCCATGCCGCTGCCAGGCCTGAACGAGGAAGATGCCGATCATTTCGCCGAACAGCTGGCTGATTTCCGGCGCGGTGATGAAGTCGCCGGACCGTCCGAACGGTTCGCGGGTCTTGTAGTAGCCGTATTCCGGATCGGCGAGGCACAGCGAAAAATAATCGGTCACGCTGATGGGACCGTTGGCCAGGATGATGGACTTGATCTTTTCGCCCAGCGGGGTTGTCATGAAGCCCCCTTCAGGCCGTAGCGGGCGCGGCGCGGCGAGCCCGCATCACAGCCCAGAGACCGATGATAACCATCGGCAGCGACAGCAGCATACCCATCGTCAGCCAGCCGCCGAAGAGGTAGCCGAGCTGCGCGTCCGGCTCCCGGAAGAATTCGACGACGATGCGCGACAGGCCGTAACCGGTGACGAAGATGCCACAGACGAGGCCCGGGATTTTCAGGGCGTGGCGCCGGTAGATCATCACAGCCAGCACAGTCAGCAACAGCAGGCCTTCGAGCGCGGCTTCGTAAAGCTGGCTCGGATGGCGGGGGCCGGTTCCCGCGAGGCAGCCGTTCGCAGCCATCAGGTAGGTGTTGCAAAAGACGACGCTCCACGGAGCGCTTGTCGGTGCTCCCCACAACTCACCATTGATGAAATTGGCGATGCGGCCGAAGAAAAGACCGATCGGCACGACGGCAGAAACGATGTCGAACAGGCTCCAGACCGGGATCTTGTGGCGGCGGGCGAACAGGATCATGGCGATCATGGTGCCGATCAGGCCGCCGTGGAAGGACATGCCGCCGTTCCAGATTTCCAGCGCCCGGATGGGATTGGCGAGCACGCTGCCGAGATCGTAGAACAGGATATAGCCGATGCGCCCGCCCAGG
>NZ_DATJDJ010000165.1:0-76478 GCF_035497515.1 Pararhizobium sp.
ATCGACGGTGTCGATCAGGACCGAGGTCGAAGCGTCGAACTCCAGAACGCCGACAGCGACGTCGCCGGAAGCCGAACGGGTGAACGAACCGACCATTTCCTTGGTGCCCAGGGCAGCCGAGCCGGCGTCGCGATAGAGCCAGTTTTCGCCCGAGAAGGAAGCCGAAGTTGCCGTCGAAACTAGCTGGTTCTTGAGCTCGGTGATTTCCTTGTTGATCTTCAGCTTGTCAACGCCCGGTTCGCGGGCGGCAACCAGCTTGGCCTTGATTTCGGAAACAACGTCGATCGCGGCGTTCAGACCGGTGTAAGCCGTATCCGTCTTGGCAGCGCCAAGGCCGAGTGCGTCCTGAACCGTGGAAAGAGCCTTGTTGTCTGACTTCATGGTCGTTGCGATCGACCAGTAGGCAGCGTTGTCGGAAGCGTCGCCAACGCGCAGACCCGAGGAGATACGACCCTGGGTCGTTTCCATGTCGGAACTGATGGAGCGCAGCGTCGAGAGTGCTGCCATTGCAGAAGAGTTTGTCAG
The DNA here is from genome assembly GCF_035497515.1 of Pararhizobium sp. Taxonomy (GTDB): domain Bacteria; phylum Pseudomonadota; class Alphaproteobacteria; order Rhizobiales; family Rhizobiaceae; genus Pararhizobium. The sequence goes on from NZ_DATJDJ010000165.1 coordinate 526, forward strand.
GATGCTTGTCATTGGGGTTGTCCCTCTAGATACAAAATACAAGATTGGGGACATACCGGACTGAAATACTTACCGGTGATGGCGGTTCGGCATCATGCCACTCGGCTCCCTGTTGGTCAGGAAGTCCAAATCCGTCATGTGAGGGTAATGTCGCAGCCAAAGCTTTCGATATGTTTAAATGCCAAGCAAACATCAGGGTTCGCTTAAATACTGATATAGCGCATCAAATCGATGTGGAGAAAATTTTATCTTATTAAATCAAATAGATAATAAAACCCGGGCCGGCGAGCACCGGCCTGAAAATTGACCATTCATTAACCAAGAACGGCAGATCAGTTGAAGGATCTGACCAGGCTGCCGACGAGCAGGTTCCAGCCATCGATCAGGACGAAGAACAGGATCTTGAACGGCAGCGAAATCGACGTGGGCGGCAGCATCATCATGCCCATGGCCATGGTGATGGTGGCAACGATCAGATCGATGACCAGGAAGGGCAGCATGATCAGGAAGCCGATCTCGAAGCCGCGCCTGATCTCCGAAATCATGAAGGCCGGCACGACGGCGCGCAGATCGACCTTGTTGTCGACGACAACGGTCTGGCCCTTTTCCTGGGCGATATCGACGAACAGCTGCAAATCCTTGTCGCGCGTATTGGCGAGCATGAACTCCCGGAACGGTTCCGAGATGCGCGTCATCGCCTCGGTCTCGTTGATCTGGTTCTGCAGCAGAGGATTGACGCCCTCCTGCCAGGCGCGGTCGAAGGTCGGCGCCATGACGTAGAAGGTCATGAACAGCGCCAGGCTGACCATGATCATGTTGGAGGGCGTGGTGGCCAGTCCCATGCCCGAGCGCAGGATGGCGAATGCGATGACGAAGCGCGGAAAGCTCGTCACCATGATGAGGATGCCCGGCGCCACCGACAGGACGGTCAAAAGGCCGAAGGTACGGATGATCCAGGACGCCACCGAGCCATCGACGGGCGTGTTCAGGATATCGCTCGGAAAGCCCTGCGCTCCCGCGATACCCGACATCGCCACCATGGCTGCTATGAATGCGACTGTACGGATCATGTGCGAATCATTGGATGACGAAGGTCCTGAAGATCACATTGGTTACGCGCCCTTCGGAGCGAAGGTCAACCCGCTCCTCGATATCATCCTTGAGATACTGGAAGCCGCGCGGTCCCTGGATCTGCTGCAGCGACACCGTCTTCATATAGGCGGCGATATCCTGATGGATCTGCGTTGCGACGGAGACGTCGGGCGCACCCTTGAACAGCAGCGCGACCTCGAGCCGGACCCAGTTCTCGGACGGATAGGCAAGGTTGGTGGTGATCGGGTCGAGCTGGACGACGCCGTTCGCCTCGGTGGCGATCAGCGGCAGTCCCTCATCCTTCTTGGCGCCGGGTTCGCCCGCCGGTTTTTCCGCGGCTTCCTTGCTGGCGATCGCGGCTTTCGCCGCCTCGATCAGCCTGGCTTCTTGCTCGGTGACCGGCTTGGGCGCCAGCATGCCGCCGACGACCCAGCCGCCGCCGCCGGCAACCAACGTCAGCACGGCGAGCGCGCCGATCAGGATGATCAGCGACGATTTCCTCGGTGCCTGTGTTGTCTCTTCTTCCATCTTCCAAATCCATCAAGAGTAAGCCGCGACGCGCGCGGCGGTATCGTGGCGTCAGATCGGCGAGACGATATCCATGACCTGCTGACCCCACGGCGGCTGCTGCACTTCGCTCAAGCGGCCGCGACCACCATAGGAGATGCGCGCTTCGGCGATCTTGTCGTAGGAAATCATGTTCTTCGCGTCGACGTCGTAGGGGCGAACGATGCCGGCGACGTTGAGGATGCGGATCTCGTGGTTGACCCGGACTTCCTGCGAACCGCTGATCAGCAGGTTGCCGTTTTCCAGGACGCCGGTAACGACGGCCGCAACGAGCAGGACCAGCTTTTCGGACCGTTCCGTGGTGCCCTCGCCCTTCGTCTTCGTTTTCGAGCCGTAATCGAGGCCGCCCTTCCAGCCGAAATCACTTGTCTGGGAATTCCCGTTCGCGCCGATGTTGAAGCCGCTGTCATTGGTGCGGCTGCGTTCGGTATTGTTGTCGAACGTGGCCTTGTCGTCGATGCGGATATCGACGGTCAGGATGTCACCGACCTTGAGCGCGCGGGCGTCCTTGAACAAAGCCGCCTGGTTGTCGCTCCACAGCGAATAGCCGTTCGCCACCTGACGCGGCTCCTTCGGATACATGGCCATCTGCGGCGTCTGGGCATATTGCAGGCCGCTGCCGATGGGACTCATAGACGGCGCCCTGCCGATCTCGTTGAATGTCTGGTTCGAGCATCCCGACAGGATGCTCGCTGCGAGAAGAACCGGGAGAGGATATTTCATGACGGTTCCTTTGATGTCTGTGAATCGCTGGCGCTGGAAATGATATTCGTGAGAACCGCCGCCTTTTCGCTGGTCATCTCGCTCAGGATCAGGCTCGACTGGCGTGGCGGCAGCTTCATGACGATAGCGGCCGCAATGCCGGGATTGACCAGTTCGAGCTGCCCCGCGGCCGCGTCGGCCTTCATAGTCTTGTAGATATCGACCAGGCCGAGTTCTGCCTGCTTGAGGAAATCGTTGCGGCGCTTCAGCCAGTCCTCGTATTCCGCCCGCCGCTCTTCGAGCTTGGCGATGCGGACATCGACTTCGGCCTGCAGCTCTTCCAGGTTCTTCTTCTGCAGGAGGTAACGCTGATCGCGGGCGGCGTCGGCGATATTGGTGCAGAACTGTTGGATCTCGTCGCCGTTTGCCGGAACGGCCGTCGCGGGTGCAGCCACTTCCTGCGCGAATGCGCCAGGCATTATCAGCATGGTGCCGGCGGCAGCGATCATCACGAGGCGACGACGCAGGCTGCCGGAATGGCCAAGGAGGCTGTGTGCGGTCATTGCAGTACGAGCTCCGCCTGGAGGGCACCGGCTGTCTTGATGCCCTGGAGAATGGAAATGATGCCGTCCGGCTTCACGCCGATGCTGTTCAAGCCGGCGACTAGCGAACGCAGGTTGGACCCGTTGAGGATGGCGACCGTGCCGCCGTCCTGCGATGCCTCGATCGTCGTGTTCGGCTCGATGGCGGTTTCGCCGCGCGAGAAGGGCTCGGGCTGGACAACGGTCGGCGTTTCGGAAACCTGGACCGTAAGCGTGCCATAGCTGACGGCGACTTCGTTGATACGAACATCCTGGCCGATGACGATGGTCCCTGTCCGCTCGTTGATCACGACACGGGCCGGCACGTCGGTTTCGACGACCAGGTTCTCGATATCGGCCATCAGCCTGGAAAGGTCGGCCATCTTGGGCTTGTCGATGACGACCGACTGGGAATCGCGCGCCTCGGCGATGCTTCCGCCAAACTGTGTCTTGCCATATTTGTTGATCGCCGCCGCCATGCCGACAGCCGTCGAGAAATCTGGATTGCGCAATTGCAGGACCAGGTTGAAGGCGTCCTTGAACTTGGCCGGCAGTTCGCGCTCGATGATGGCACCATTCGGAACCCGGCCCGACGTGGTGATGCCCTGTGTTACCGATGCGGCGTCGCCCTGCGCGCTGAAGCCGGTGACCACGACCGAGCCTTGCGCGACCGCGTAGATCTGGCCATCGGCGCCGGAGAGCGAGGTCATGACCAGCGTGCCGCCGCGCAGTGAGGTGCTGTCACCGAGCGAACCGACGGTCACATCGATGCGGCTGCCGGGGCTGGCAAACGGCGGCAGGTTGGCGGTGACCAGCACGGCCGCGATGTTCTTCGAGCGGGATTCGCCACCCTGCGTCGAGATGCCGAGATTCTGCAGCATGGCGCGCAGCGACTGCTCGGTGAACGGCGAGGAACGCAGGCTGTCGCCGCTTCCCTGCAGGCCGACCACGAGACCATAGCCGATCAGCTGGTTTTCACGGCCCGACTGCAGCGAGGCGATATCCTTGATGCGCGATGCCGCTTGTGCCGGCGTGATCGTCATCGCGAGCACCGCCAGGCATGCGAGGCACCATTTGCCGAAACGAAAGATCATTTTGCCACCACGTGAATTGTACCGTCTTCCATCACCGTTCCGGAAACGATGACGCCGGAATCGGTGTTGCGAACCCGGATGAGATCACCGACCGCGGCATTCTCCAGCGGCGCACCGCCGGCGGTAATGGTAAGGGGTCCGTTGGTAAAGACGATCCGCACCGCCTTGCCTCGCTCGACGGCATAGGGATCGCGCAGTCCGGAAACGAGGATGACGCGACCGGCGAGAAGCGTTCGGCTGGTCACCTTGCCGGTGACCTGGTCGACGGATGTCGCGTAATCGCCTGTCAATGCCGGGTTGGTCACCTCGACGGCTTCCAGCTGGCTGGCCGTGATGAGTTCGCCGGGATAGATTGTCTGCGTGGGAATGACCGCCATGCGTTTTTCGGCAAGGGCCGCATCCGCGGACATCAGGCATGCGCAAATGGAACCGGTGACCGCCAGCGCCCGCAGAAGAAAGCCTCCGCGGGTGGAGACGCCAGTCGTGATCGATGCTTTTTCAGTCCGGCGAAACGTCATGTTTGCCATTCCCCCTTTTATCTCAGGTTCTTGCTGACCGTGGCGGCCATTTCGTCGGCGGCCTGGATAATCTTCGAGTTCATTTCATAGGCGCGCTGCGCGGAGATCAGGTCCGTGATTTCCTTCACCGGATCGACGTTCGACGCTTCGAGATACTTCTGCTTGATCTGGGCGTAACCCGGATCCGCCGGCGTGCCGATGACGGGATTGCCGGATGCGGGCGTTTCCTTGAAAAGGTTGTCGCCCTGCGGCTCGAGGCCGGCTTCGTTGACGAAGTTGGCGATCGTCAACTGGCCGATCGAGGTCGGGATCGAGCTGCCGTCGATCTTGGCGAACACTTCGCCGGACGTGGAAACGGTGATCTCGCTCGCATTCGGCGGAACCGTGATGGCCGGAGCAACCGTGTAACCGTCGATGGTGACGAGCTGGCCGGTATCATTGGTGTTGAAGGCGCCGGCGCGGCTATAGGCCGTCTCGCCATCCGGGGTCTCGATCTGGAACCAACCACGCCCGACGAGCGCGAGGTCGAGATCGTTTCCGGTGGAGATCAGACTGCCCTGCAGATGCAGATTGCGCACCGCCGATGTCTGCACGCCGAGACCGACGATCGCGCCTTCCGGAACGATGGCCTGGTTTGCCCGGTTCGGCACGCCCTGGGCGCGTTCGGTCTGGTACAGGAGATCGGAGAACTCCGCCCGCGCGCGCTTGTAACCGGTGGTGTTGATGTTCGCGATGTTGTTCGCGATCACTTCCAGGTTGAGCTGCTGGGCATTCATGCCTGTCGCGGCGATCGAGAGAGCCTTCATTATATCTGTCCTTTAGATCGGCATACGTGCGATTTCGAGATAGGCGCTGACAACCTTGTCGCGGATAGCGATGGCGGTTTGCAGTGACTGCTCGGCATTCATGACGGCGTCGACGACTTCACGGGTGTTGGCCTCGCCGCGGATGCCCTGGATCGAAGCCATCTCCGACTTCTGCAGGCTGCCGACCATGTCGCTGGCCATGCTGCCCATGACATCGGCAAAGCTCTGGGACTGGCCGGTTGCCGCCGCGCCGCCGAAAATGCTCTGCGCCGATCCGGTGCTCGATGAGGATGCGACGTCCTTGACGGTGGAAATCGCCGCGCCGATGGTCTGGATTGCATTGATCATTATTGCGAAGCCTTCAGAAGGTCGATGGTTGCGGAAATCAGATCACGGGCCTGGCGCGTGGTCTGGAGATTGGCCTCGTAGGAGCGGTTCGCTTCCCGCATGTCGGCCATTTCGATGAGAACGTTGACATTCGGCAGCTTGACCATGCCCTTGTCGTCCGCCGCCGGATTGCCCGGATCGAACTCGATCGTGAAATTGGAATCGTCGGTGCCGAGGCGCTGGACCTCGACGGTCGATGCGCCGCTGATGCGATCGATTTCGGCTGCGAAGCTGACCGTCTTGCGACGATAGGGGTCCGCACCGGGCGCATCGCCTGTCGAGCGCGCGTTGGCGATGTTTTCCGAAACGACGCGCAGGCGCGTCGATTCCGCTTCGAGACCGGAGGCCGATACCTTGAGAGCTGAAACCAGAGGATCCATGACCGTTATTTCCGTACCGTCATGAGCATCATCCGGTGAAACGCTTTCACGAGCCCGGCATTGAGCTCGTAGTCGCGCTTGATCTGACCGGTTTTCATCAGTTCGCTTTCCAGCTGGACGCTGTTGCCCGACTGTTCGACCTGCGCATCGTTGATCATGCTGGTTTCCGTCACCTGGGCAGCCATGGGGCCTTCGGTGAAATGGGCCGGGTTGGTCGCCGCCATCTGAACGCCGGTTTGCTGCATGACGCTCTGGAACGGCTTGACGTCCTTGGCGGCGTAGTGCGGCGTATTGGCGTTGGCGATGTTCCCGGCCACGACGTTCTGGCGAATTGCCAGCCATTGCGCCTGCCGGGACGCGAGATCAAAAAGCTGTATAGGTTGCATCATGCGACTCCATGCTTGTTGCCCCCGAACCTAGGGAAGCAATCTTGCGTGGGACTGATGCGGGTGGCGCTTTGACGGCAACAGTTATCATTGCTGCGATAACAGAGTTCACCTGCCTTGCATTGGCGTCCGGGAACCGGAAAATCGGGAACGGGAAATAACGTGGCGCATCATGAACCATGCTGCCGCGCATGGCCATGGGGCGCATGCGCGAACAGGGCTGCCGGCGATCAGGATCGCGCGGTCATTCAGCCCGATAAATTTCGCCCTTGGAGGTGATCATCACCCAGCGCCCGTCGCGCTGTTCCAATGTTGCGAGGCGACTGTTGTCCGGCAAGGTCGAACCGATCTTGACAATATACATGCCGCTGCTGTCTTCGATCAGCGCACGGCCATTGGCCACATGCATCAGGCGAAAGCCGCTGCCCGACGGAAACGGCTGTTCGCGGTCATCCTCGACGCCTGCCTTCCTGAGCCCTCCGGGCACCGTTGCCGTGGTCAACCGGTCGAGGGCAGCCTGCGCGTCGGGATCCCGGCTCAGCGCGGCGATCGGCGAAGCCTGTCCGCCGTGGCCCGTCGGCATTCCCCTCGTATTTCCCTGCCAGAGCGTCGGCATCGAGAATTTGTCCTGATGCAGAAAGGCGTACCAGGGAAAGAAAGTGGCAAGTGCGGCCAGCGCGATGCCGGTCGCGCCCAGTGCCTTGTCGATGATCGGCGTGCGTTCCGTCCGCTTGCGCTGCGGCACGACTTCGTCGGCGTCGTAATCTGTCACCGTTATCCCCTCGCGCGCGTGTTCTGCACGGTTCCCTGATTGCCCATGCCGGCGGCCGCCTTCAGCGCATTCGCCAGATCGGTGAACGCGTCAAAGGCCGGCCGTTCGCCGGGCGTCTGCTTGAGAATGTCGTAGATCACCGGTACCTGCTTGATCGCCATGTCCAGATCCGCATCGCTGCCCGGCCGGTAACCGCCGATCAGGCGCAGGTCGCGGGTTTCCTCGAAACGGTGGATCAACGACTTCAGCCGCGAAACCAGCTTTTCCTGGTCAGGCGTCCACGCCTTGCGGGCGAGACGAGAAACGGAAGCGAGCGGATTGACCGGCGGATAACGTCCCTCTTCAGCCAGGCTGCGGTCCATGACGATATGGCCGTCGAGAATACCGCGGGTGGAGTCGGCGATCGGGTCGTTGTGATTGTCGCCATCGACGAGAATGGAGATGATCGCCGTGATCGTCCCCGCCCCTTCGGCGCCAGGGCCGGCGCGCTCCAAAAGGCGCGGCAGTTCGGTGAAGACGGAGGCCGGATAGCCGCGGGCGATCGGGGGCTCGCCGGAGGCGGTCGCAACTTCACGGATGGCATGGGCGAAACGGGTGACGCTGTCGACGATCAGGAGGACGTTGTCGCCCTGGTCGCGGTAATGTTCGGCGATCGTCACCGCCGTCAGCGGCGCCATCTTGCGCAGCATCGGGCTTTCATCGCTGGTGGCGACGACGGCAACCGATTTCGCCAGGTTTTCGCCGAGCGTGTCCTCGATGAACTCGCGCACTTCACGGCCACGTTCGCCGACCAGCGCGATGACGACCTTGTCGAAGGCGTCGGCGCGGGCAAGCATGGACAGAAGCGTGGACTTGCCGACGCCGGAACCGGCGAAGACGCCGAGACGCTGGCCAAGGCAGAGCGGCGAGAAGATGTCGATCGCGCGCACGCCGGTGCGAAACCCGTGCTCGACGCGCTTACGGGTCATTGATGGCGGCGCGGTGTTGGAAATCGGCCGGCGGACATCGCCTTGCAGCAGCGGGCCGCCGCCATCGATCGGCTCGCCCAGCGAATTGATGGTGCGGCCGCACCAGGACGCCGTCGGCGCGATGCGGAAGGCGCCCTTGCGGATGACCGTGTCGTGGATGCCGATCGGATCGCCCGGCTCGATCGGGCAGACCACCACGGTTTCCTGCTCCACCTTGACGACTTCACCGAGATGGATGCCGGTCGAACTCTTGTGTGCGACGAAGTCCCCGAGCCGAACATGCCGGGAGAGACCGCTCACCGTGTAATAGCCTGCCGAAATCGACTGGACGTGGCCGCCCGGCGCGATCGAGAATTCCGGATTGGAGTAACGACCGACAAGGCCGGCAAGCGCTGCCAGCGATGTCGATGAATTGTGGATCTGGATCGTCTCGTTCTGCATTCCGGCTCCTGCCGTCTTCCCGCCCTGCCTTCAGGAGGCTCACCGGGCTGGCTTCCGTCATTTTTCAAGATCGGTAACTGTTTACTTGCTGCCGCCCAGCGTCTTGATCGCCTCGTCGAGCGAGCCTTCGCTGTCACGCATCAGCGCCGTAATGTTTTCGAACGCGCGCGACACCATGATCAGCTGCGACATTTCCTGGACGGGATTGACGTTGGACTCCTCGACATAGCCCTGCATCACGCCGACATCGAAACGATCGATGACCGGTTCTGCCTGGGAATTCGGAATGACGGAACTGTTGTCGTAGCGCGAAAAACCGTTGGCGAAATTGGCTTCGTAGAGACCGAGTGCCGCGACCTGGGTGCCATTCTGCTGGATGGCACCGTCGGCGCCGACCTTGATATCGCCCGCCTGGTTATTGAGCTGGATCGGACCGCCGCCGGCGTCGAGAACCGGATATCCCTTGAGCGTGACGAGATCGCCGTTTTCCGTCAGCGTGAAGCGGCCGTCACGCGTCAGCGCGGTGCCGCCGGGCGTATCGATCTGGAACCAGGCTTCGCCCTTGACGGCGAAATCGAGCTGGTTGCCGGTACGGGTCAGACCGCCATTGTTGGTGTTGAGGAATTCCTGGCCTTCGGACACGAAGGACACTTTCGTCGGCTGCGTGTCGCCCAGAAGCTGATTGAATTTCACCTCGGTCGAACGAAAGCCGACGGTCGTCGAATTGGCGACGTTGTCGGCCAGCGTGTTCATGCGTTTTTCAAGCGCCATCTGGGAGGAGACAGCAACATAGAGACCGGTTTGCATATCAGCGTCCCCCGAGTTTCAGCGTATTGATGGAAAGAAGCAGATCGGAGGAAATGCCGTAGCCGCTCGACGAGCCGAAGACCGCAAGAGGATCATAAGGGTCGGAGGAATTGTTGATTTCCCACAGCGCCGTGAAGCGCTCGAGCAGCTTCGCCAGCTTGGCCGGATCCTTGAATTCCTTGATATTGATGTGTTTCTCGATCGTTTCGGCCTGCTTGTCGATATCGGAAGCGGCGAATTCGTCGGGCATCTGCAACAGCGTGCGCGTGACCTGCGCCAGCGCATTGTCAGCGAGCAGGCCATAGGCATTGGTGATCGTGGGCGCCATGCGTTCGAAATAGAGCGCCAGTCGAACACCGGAATTTTCCTGGCCGGCATTCTGCTCGAGCGTCTGGCGCGCATATTTGTCCGCCACGCCCTTCTGCGCTTTCTCGAAGGACGTTGCCGCCGAACCCTGACGGGCAAAGTTCAGGGATTCGACCAGGTCGGTGTAGCGGCTGTCGGTGAGTTGCTTGGCGAAGGCGTCGTCCGTGTCGATGCCTTCGGTCAGCACCTTGCGCATGAAGGCCTTGGCATAACCCATGTCTTCGAGGCCATGGGCCTTCATCGCGTAATTATAAAGCCGCGTGTCGGCGAAGAAATCGTCGATCGTTTTGACGTTGCCGATGTTCTTCAGATAATATTCGGTCTCGCGGGCGACATCCGGCTGCTCGGAAACCCGTTCGAGCGACTTGGACAGGTTGCCTGCTATCATCTGGTAGCTGGTATAGGTCGTCGTCACGACGTTTCCCCGTTCATCCATTGGAAAAAGCGCCCATTCGCGCCGATCATGCGGAAATTGCAGCAGTTTGCTTGCGCGAACCTGTTTGCACGCAGAGGCGGTCATCGGGATCAACAGCCAGCCTCACGCAAGGCTCAACGCCTAACCATACCGTCGAAAATCCATCATCGCGGCAGGTATCGACATGAACATCATCATCGGTCTGGTCTTGACCATCGGCTGTATTCTTGGCGGCTTCATCGCCATGGGCGGCCATATGGAAATTCTGAACCAGCCGTTCGAGCTCGTCATCATCGGCGGCGCCGGTCTCGGCGGTTATGTCATGGCGAACTCGATGAAGGTGCTGAAGGACACCGGCAAGGCGCTCGGCGAGGCCTTCGCCTATAAGGTTCCCAAGGAGCGCAACTATCTCGACACGCTTGGCGTGCTCTACAGCCTGATGCGAGACCTGCGCACCAAATCGCGCAACGAGATCGAAAGCCACATCGACAACCCCGATGAATCCTCGATCTTCCAGTCGGCGCCGACTGTTCTGAAGAACAGGGAACTGACGGCCTTCATCTGCGACTACGTCCGCCTGATCATCATCGGCAATGCCCGCAGCCACGAGATCGAGGCGCTGATGGACGAGGAAATCAACACGATCACCCACGACAAGATGAAGGTTTACCATTCGCTCACCACCATGAGCGATGCTTTCCCGGCCATCGGTATCGTCGCGGCCGTTCTCGGCGTCATCAAGGCCATGGGTGCCATCTCGGAAGCGCCGGAAGTTCTCGGCGGCAAGATCGCCGCCGCTCTCGTCGGCACCATGCTCGGCATTTTCCTGTCCTATTGCGTCGCGGCGCCGCTCATCGCCAACGTCAAAGCTGTCCGCGAGAAACAGAACCGCCTCTACATCATCGTCAAGCAGACGCTGCTTGCCTACATGAACGGCTCGGTTCCCCAGGTCGCGCTCGAATACGGTCGCAAGACCATCTCCGCCTACGAGCGTCCGTCGATCGATGCCGTCGAGCAGGAAATGATGAATCCGGGCGGCAGCAGCGAAAGCAAGGCGGCTTGATCGGATGACCTCGGCTTTGGAAAACAACGTCTACAATTTCGACCGCAAGCTGCTCGCCCGCATGACGGGCGCGCTCGGGGACAACAAGACGATCGGCAAGCTCTGCGCCGATCTCGGACAGGTCTTCACCGAATTCCTGCCGGACATCTTCCAGAACGAGACCGGCCTCGACATCGAGATCGGTTATGGCGGTTTCGACACGGGGCTGAAGAACGAACTGATCGCCAAGCTGGGCAATGGCGTGGCGCTGAGCGACACCATCCTGCGCAACTGGTGTCCCGATTTCATCCTGAGCTGCGACAGCCCGATCATCATCACCCTGATGGAGATCCTGCTCGGCGCTCCGCCGACCGCGGTCGAAGAGCCGAAGCCCCGCAACCTCTCCAATATCGAGCTTGATGTCGCGACGATGGTCTTCGAGAAGATCGCTGAAGTGCTGAAATCGGCAGTCGACGCACCTGGCGGTTTCGAGCCGGCCTTGAGCCGTCCCTACAATGCCAGCCAGCGCCCGGCAGTCGATCCGGAAGTCGCCGATGTCTACGCGGTCTGCGTCAACGTCACCATGGGTCTCGGTCCGGTTCTGTCGACCTTCTCGATCATCGTGCCGCAACAGGTTCTGCTGAAGACCAACATCGTTTTCCCGAAGGGTGTCGGGCAGGCCCGCAAGGCCAAGACAGCCTGGAGCGAACAGCTCGAGCAGCAGGTCCGCCGCTCGATGGTCACGCTGGAGGCGCGCGTCAACCTGCAAAGCCTGACGCTCGATACGATCAGCCGTCTGCAGCCGGGCGACGTCATCCCCTTCCAGGATATCAAGGACGTGCGCGTCGAGGTCAATGCCAACGGCCGCGACATGTACACCTGCGAATTCGGACGCTCCGGCGCCAAATACACGGTCCGGATCAAGGATACCCAAGGCTCGGAGAGCGACATTCTCCGTCACCTCATGAGTTAAAAGTCCCTGCCTTACCCGGCAACATGGTTGGGGCAAGTTTCAACTGGAATAGTTTGCACATGGCTACGAAGAAAGCACCAATTGACGACCAGACGATCCTGAACGCCGGCGACGTCGAGCTTGATCAGGCGATCGACGATCTGCGTGGCGTCCTGCAGAGCGACACCACCGGAACGCTGCCGCAAACCGACTTCGGTATGGATTTCGACGCATCGTCGACGCCCGGCGAAACATCGGATTTCGGTAGCCCGTTCGAGAGCACAGACAATGACCTCGGCAGCTTCGGCGGCGGCAGCTTCGGCGATCTCGACGGCGGTTCCGCCTCGTCGTTCGATGCGGGCTCGTTTGGCGGCAGCGATTTCGATGGCGGCAGTTTCAAGGAACAGGCGTCGAGCGAACCGGGCAGCGGCATGTCGGCGAACATGGACCTGATCATGGACATCCCGATCGATGTCCAGATCGTCCTTGGCTCCAGCCGCATGCAAGTTTCCGGACTTATGAATCTGACGGAAGGCGCAACGATCGCGCTTGATCGACGGATCGGCGAACCGGTGGAAATCGTCGTCAACGGCCGTGTCATCGGTCGCGGCGAAATCACTGTTCTCGAGGAAGACGAAACACGTTTCGGTGTTAAGCTCATCGAAATCAAGGGTGCCAGTAAAGTTTGAACCCGGTTAGGGTCAAGAGGATCAATCCATGATGGATTTTGACAGTTTTGAAAGTACGGCGGTTTCCAAGCCCCTCTCCCAAATGGACAAGGCTGCGGCTGTTCTCCTTGCAATGGGCAAGCCTATTGCCGGCAAGCTGTTGAAATTCTTCACACAGAGCGAGTTGCAGGGCATTATCGCCTCGGCGCAGTCGCTCCGCTCGATCCCGCCCGACGAGCTTGAAATCCTGGTGAACGAGTTCGAGGACCTGTTTACCGAAGGCGCTGGCCTGATGGACAACGCCAAGGCGATCGAAGGCATTCTCGAAGAAGGCCTGACGCCGGATGAAGTCGACGGCCTGCTCGGCCGCCGTACCGCCTTTACCTCCTATGAAGCCAATATCTGGGATCGCCTGCAGGATTCCGATCCGGCCGCCGTCGCCCAGAGCCTCGGCAAGGAACATCCCCAGACGATCGCCTATGTCCTGTCGATGATGCCGTCGACTTTTGGCGCGAAAGTTCTGCTGCAACTGCCGGAAACCGATCGCGCCGATATCATCAACCGCGCCGTCAACATGAAGGATGTCAGCCCGAAGGCTGCCCAGATCATCGAGACACGCGTCATCGAAATGATGCGCGAACTTGAGGCCGACCGCAATTCGACCGGCTCGATCAAGATCGCCGAGGTCATGAACGAACTGGAGAAAACCCAGGTCGATACGCTGCTGGCCTCGCTCGAATCGATCAACACCGATTCGGTCAAGAAGGTCCGTCCGAAGATCTTCCTGTTCGACGACGTGCTCACCATGCCGCAGCGCAGCCGCGTCCAACTGTTCAACGACGTGTCCGGCGACATCATCACCATGGCGCTACGCGGCTCCGGCATGGACCTGCGCGAGGCGGTCCTCGCCTCGATCGGCGCGCGCCTGCGCCGCATGATCGAATCGGATCTCGCCTCCGGCGATGCCGGCATCAATCCGCGCGACATCGCGATTGCCCGCCGCTCGATCACCCAGGAAGCCATCCGTCTCGCCGCCAGCGGCCAGATCGAACTGAAGGAAAAGACTGCAGCCGCGGCCTGATCGACGCTTCCGCGTTCCCCAACCCCTGCGAGTTTCTGTGAAGCGCCGGCTTTTCGGCGCTTTCGCCCCTTGCATGCCCCAAGGCCTCGGCTCACAACGGTTTCGATGGCGAACGCCGTCGTGGAGCGAACGATGCCCGTCGCACTGACCAGGGATATTGATTCGTCTCCGCATCAAAGACGCAGGGCATGAGGTCTTCATCCGATGTCGGACGATCAGGACAAGGACAGTAAAACAGAAGCCGCGTCCGAGAAAAAGATCGCCGACGCGATCGAGAAGGGCAATACGCCGTTCTCACGCGAAGTGACGATGTTCGCCTCGGTTGCCGCCATCTACATCTTCATCGTCTTCTTCCTGCCGCAGGGTGCCGCGACCGTCGCCGAGGCACTCAAGGACATTTTCGAGCAGCCGGAAGCCTGGCGCATCGAGACGTCGACGGACGTGGTTGCGCTGATCACGTACGTGTTTTCGAAGACGGGCGCCCTGCTCATCCCGTTCTTCACCCTGCTGATCGTCTTCGGTATCGGTTCGTCGGTACTACAAAACCTGCCCTCGCCGGTACTCGACCGCATCGCGCCGAAGATGAACCGGATTTCACCCGTTTCGGGGTTCACACGCATCTATGGCATCCAGGGCCTCGTCGAGTTCGCCAAGGCGCTTTTCAAGATCCTGATCGTCTCGATCGTCATCGCCCTCACGCTTTGGAACGACTATTACGCATCGCTCGAATCGATGTTCTCCGACCCGCTGACGATCTTTTCGACCATGGCGGATGATCTCAACCAGATCATGATCGTCATCCTGATCGCCACCGCCATCATCGCCATCGCCGACTTCTTCTGGACGCGCCACCACTGGCATACCGAGCTTCGGATGACGAAGCAGGAGGTCAAGGAAGAGCTGAAGCAATCCCAGGGCGACCCGATCGTCAAGGCACGGCTGCGTTCGATCGCCCGCGACCGGGCGCGCCGGCGTATGATCACCTCGGTTCCGCGCGCCACGCTGGTGATCGCAAACCCGACCCACTATGCCGTTGCGTTGCGTTACCTCCGCGAAGAGGGCGACGCGCCGGTGGTTGTCGCCAAGGGACAGGACCTCGTGGCGCTCAAAATTCGTGAAATGGCGGAGGAAAACGGCATCCCGGTTTTTGAGGATGCGCCTCTCGCACGCTCAATGTTTGCGCAAGTCTCGGTGGATAGTGTGATTCCACCGGTGTTTTACAAAGCAGTCGCTGAACTCATTCACCGGGTCTACGCAACACAGCCGAACACGAAACGGATGACGTAATCCCGATGAAAAAATGCGAATATTCCGAACAACGCGAGAAAATTGTAGCCGAAGCGATCCGTCCGGTGGCGACGGAATTGCGGTTGATCGATGCAGCCGATTTCATCGCGATGCTGCGGTTCGAATCGCATGCGAGCCTGACCGACCTGGTCTCGTCCGCTGCCGAACTCTATTTTCTGCCCGGCACGGTGAATTTCGGCATCGGCGGTAATTACAAGCTGGACTGGGACTCCGTGCCGGAAATCACGCTGGACCTCGAATTGAAGCCGGATGGCGTCACGGTCTATGCCCAGCTCGCTCTCGGCAAGGATACCGCCGGACTCGAGATCAACTACATCGCCTTCCAGACGCCTTCCACCGACCCCGATGAGAATACGGCCTTCCTGGCAGACAGCCTGAATGCCGCGAAATTCGTCAGATCCTATCCGACCGCGCTCGCGAGTTGAGGTCGCGACCCCGGCCATGACGGCCGGAAAATCCAATCAGCTGATATAACCGAGACGAATGGCCTTGGCGATCGCCTGGATTCTGTTGACCGAATCCAGCTTGGTCGTTGCTGCGCCGAGATAGGCATTGACGGTATGGACCGACAAACCCATTTTTTCGGCGATTTCTTCGCTGATGCAACCGTCGCCGGCCATCTGCAGGCAGCCGATTTCGCGATCGCTGAGTGTTTCGGAGGGTGCCATGCGGCGCTCGTCGGCGGCAAGAAGGTCGGTCATGATATGGCAGCTGCGACCGTGCAGATCGATGATGACCTCACTCGTCAGGTCGATATAGCTGCCGGTGAAGATGACGTAGCCATTGCCCTGCGCACCGAGCCGGACCGGAAAGGCGATGGCCGAATAGGGCAAGACGCGCGGGGTGAACCGATGGACGAAGCGGGAAAAATCGGCAGCCTCGGCCGCCTGGTGTTCGCCCGTACCGTTCCACATCACCGGCAGCAGCGAGGAATCCAGATGCGCCAGCATATCGGCGCCATAGGTCGTGACCAGCTCGTGCGCGGCAGTCTCGGCCATGACGCCCCAGTTGTCGATGACGCAGGTCAGCTTGCGCGCCGATGGCAGGTTGTTTCCGTTCAGGCGCAGGACGGCAAAGTGCTTGGCGTTGATCTGCTTCTGCATCGCCTGGAGCCGGGCCACGAGCGTCGCCGCGCGTGATGCGCGGGCCGCCTGCTGCCGCCCCGACTTGCCATCGTCCGGCGTGCGTGAATTTGGAAGGAAATAGGTCATGGCCGGTCTTCCTAGACGAGATTGTTGCGAACGGCGTAGGCGATGGCCTCGGAACGGGTCTTCGTGGCTGTCTTGCGCATGACACTGGTGATGTAATTGTTGATCGTGTTGCGGGAGATCCCGAGAATGACGGCAATCTCGTCGCTGGTCTTGCCTTCGCCGATCCAGAACAGGCATTCGAGCTCGCGCTCGGTCAGTTCGAAGTCGCGGTCACAGCGCACGCTGCGCCCGGTGGTGAAGCTGGCGAAGTAGCCGGTAAGCAGGCCGACATCACGGAGGCTTTCCTGCGACAGGATCACATCCTGGGGAAAGAGAAGCATCAGCGAGAGACGCGTGCGGCCGACATTGAAGGTGATGGCACAATATTCGCGGCTGATGCCGCGGCTGACGTCGATGTCGTCGGGCAGCGTAATGAAGACCGGCTGCATGACCGACAGGCATTTCTCCATCTCGTTCGTCTTCGAATGGAGCTGGGACATGACCTTGCCGAGCCGCTTGACGACGTCGAACGGCCAGTCGGAGCAGACGACGAAGTCGAGACCCTCGTCCTGCGACAGGTCGTAGCGCGCCAGGAGATAGTGGGTCGCGCCCACATAGTCCGTCAGGGCAGCAAGCCCCTTGTTGAGGTTACCACGATCGGCAAATTCACCGAGCTTGCGGATCAGCTGTTCCTTGGAAAAGGTTCGTCCAATACCGCGCGCCGTCGCGACCGGCACAGGCCAGATCGCAATCTCCGTATGTAGAGCATCCATGACATTACCCCCGTGATGAATTCGCCCGTGCCCATTGAAGCGTTTTCCGCCGCCGCCGCCGGCAACCGTGTCTGGGCGTTCCGCCATCCCGGACACACGCAAATCAGTACGCGAATCACTACATAAAATGTACATCGCTCCCTACGAAAAACTACTGCCTTCATCTCGGGATTTACTTTCCGCAGAATCCGTGAATCGATTCGTGAAATT
The DNA here is from genome assembly GCF_035497515.1 of Pararhizobium sp. Classification (GTDB taxonomy): domain Bacteria; phylum Pseudomonadota; class Alphaproteobacteria; order Rhizobiales; family Rhizobiaceae; genus Pararhizobium. The sequence continues at coordinate 18,032 of NZ_DATJDJ010000165.1, forward strand.
GCACTGAAAGCCGGAGGTTGCATTCGCCAAGTTACGAAGCAGCATAAGTAAGTGATTGATATAAAATCAACTTTAAAATGGATGGTCGATTTTCACCCGCCGCGACGGATGAAGGTGGTTGCGAGAATGGCGCGCAATGATGGAAAATTCACGGTGCAAATCACCGCTTTTTCGATCTGCCCCATTTGTCAAGTTTTCATTTTATTATTTGTTTTCGAGCGCTGTTGCGAAATTGCATCAACATCTTTGATGGAAAGAATTTTCACTTTTGGCAAATATTGCAGTTAACCTTTTAATATTGTCTTTGTAATAGTTGGCTTTGACGGAATCAAAACTGAGGCGTTGAATCTATACCGTTGCCGACGGCGGCAACGATTAAGGCAAAGCGCCACTGTCCCCAGGAAAAAATTAACGATCTGTTAAATATAACGAATCCCGCAAGCACGCCGTTACGTCATTCGAGCCGACTGCGGTTCTTCCTGGCCCGTTTGGCCATGGCTGAATACAGAATGCGAAGTCGGGTCTATTTCAGGGGTAGTCAGCGGCGAGGCACGCTACCCGGATCGATGACCACAACCGAGCATGGCGACGGCCAGCAGACGACGTTGACAGGGTCCAATCTTCAATTGAATCCGCATCTTACTTGAGCGGCCAAAAGAAAACCCGCCGGAGCGGGTCATCTGTTCGGTTGGTCCAGGCGGAAATTTCCGGCCCGGCTCAGGCGGCCTTGTCGGCGACCCACTTGCGGAGAATCTTGGCGGCGCGTTCCTCGCTGATCTCCACCATGCGGGAGAGCCTGCGCTCCGGGCCTTCCTTGACCTTGCGGTTGAAGCCACCTTCGCTCTCATCGCCCAGGCTGAGAAGGTCGTCGGTGCTGTCGAAGCCGAAATCGGAACCAAAGCCTTCCATGAGTGCGCCCCCGGCGCTGCCGGTCGCGGCAGGGGAGAAGTCCGGCAGTTCGAGGCCGACGGATTCGTTCTCGATGAGAGCCGTGCCGCCACCGACGCCGAGCCCCATGGAGCGGGCCAGGGGACGCATGCCCATCCAGACCACCACGAAGGCGACCGCGACGAAGGCAAGCGCATTGATGATGCCACTGAGGTTGCGGGTCAGCGTTTCCATGACGCCCGGGCCTGCGACCGGCTCGTCGAGGAGCTGGGTGTTGACGAAATCCATGGCGGTCAGCGTGATGACGTCGCCGCGAGCGGGGTCGAGGCCGACGGCCGAGGAAACGATCTTCTGCATGTCCTGGATATAGGAGTCGATCTTCGCCTGGTCGGCACCTTCGCCAACCATGGCGGCGACACGGCCGCGGTTGACGACGACGGCGACGGAGAGCTTTTCGACCGTGTAGCTGCTCTTGACGGTCGCGACCGTCTTCGAGTTGATCTCGTAGTTGGTCTGCTCTTCCTTCTTTTCGGTCTGGTCGTTCGACTGCGGACCGGACGTCGCGCCCTGCGGAGCGGCCTGCGGGACATTCTGCTGCACCGTGGCGGCATTGTCGGCCTGCTGCTGGCTGGACTTCTGCTCTTCCTTGGTGACGCGGGTCGAACGCTCGACGCGGGATTCCGGATCGAAGACCGTTTCCTGGATCTGCTGGGTATCGGTGTTCAGCTGCGCGGTGACGCTGGCGCGGAAGTTGTCCATGCCGAGAAAGGGTGCGAGCGCCTTGTCGATATTGCTTTCGATTTCGTTCTGGACGTTCTGGACGATGCCGAGCGACTGGTTCATCGCGCTGCTGGACGGATCGTCGCCGGAGGCCAGGAGCTGACCGGCCGAATCCAGGATCGTCACGTCGTCGATGCTCAGGCCCGGAACAGACGATGCCACCAGATGGCGGATCGATGCGGCGGAGGAGCGACCGACACTGGCATTGCCGCGGATCATGACAGATGCGGTCGGCTTCTGTTCCGTCTTTCTGAAGCTGCCGCGATCGGCCATGACGATATGGACGCGTGCGGCGGAAATTCCGGAAATCTGCTGGATGGTGCGGGCAATTTCGCCTTCGAGGGCACGAACGCGGGTCACTTCCTGCATGAAGGAGGTCAGCCCCAGCGATCCGACATTGTCGAACAACTCGTAACCGGCATTGGCGCTGTTGGGCAGGCCCTTGTCGGCGAGCAGAAGGCGGGCCTTGCCGGTCATGCCGACCGGGACCTGAATGCTTGTGCCGTCCGTGCCGACCTCGAATGCCATGTTCGCTTCTGCCAGTGCGACGCTGACCTGATTGAGGTCCGTGGTCTCGAGCCCGACATAGAGTGATTCATAGGCTGGTTTGTTGACGTAGAGCCCGGCGGCGAGAACAATCCCGACCGCGATAACTCCGGCCGATACCAGCGCGATGAGCTTGCCCTGTCCGAGATTGGCCAGATTTTTCGTGACCGTCGAAAGTTGATCCAACAGATTCATTCTGTTTCCGCACCCAGTGGCGCATGTTCCGTTCGGGCAACATCGCCCGTGGGAGTTAACATGCGCAGATCCAAACATTCGGGTTTCTGGGTCGATCCGGCGCCTGTGGCTTCGTCAAATCACGCGCAAATCTACCAGTCCCGATTGGCACACTAGAAAACGAAACTTGCGCGAACGTGTCTTGGGAAGCCATTTTCGGCGGAGATACGGAAAGGATTGGACGCCGGCAGGACGCTCAAAACACGAAAGCCACCCCGGAGACTTCCTGAGGCGGCGTTCGGTAAAACGTTGGTGGACCAGCGGCTTAAGCGTTCAGAATGCCTCGAAATCTCCGGCTGTTTCCGTCAGCGGCTGGGAATGGCCATGGCGCAGCATGCCGTTGCCGAGCGACTTCTGCATGTCGGCAAGCTTCACCAGGTTGAGCGCGGTGGTCACATCGACCATCCAGGACTGCGGAATAGCCGTCGTCACCGTGTCGATGAACTCGGCAAGACCGCGCGTTTTCTGGACGGCGAGATCGATCCCCTGCAGAACCTTCATGCGATCGGCAGCTTCCAGGACCGCTTCGCCGCGAACATCGCTGAGCATGGGTTCGATCCGCTCGATGAGATAAGCGACGTCGTACAGCTCGGACACGATGCGCATCATCACATCGGGGAGCGCCTCGTCGACGTGAGGCATATGGCTCTTCAGTTCAGTCAGCATTATCTGTCCTCACGCTGGCAACAATTGCTGTTCGAACGCCCCTGTCGAACGGCTGGTACTCAATACTCTGCCAAAGTCGCTGCCCGGGCACTGAACCCGGAAAGCAACCCAAGCGCTAGAAAAACTCGATCGCATTGTCGGCCGGCTTCGGAGCCGGACGCGGACGCTGCTCCTGGGCAACAGCCTTCTGCGTCTCGACACCCGTCAATGCATATTGCCGGGCACGGCCGCTGAGCGGCCAGTATTCGAGCTTGCGACCGTGGTCGCCGCCCGTGCTTTCGCCGACAACCTGAATGCCTTCGTCCATCAGGAACTGCCGGGCGAACAGGGCATTCTGTTCGCCGACATTGGAGAAGCGGGCAATCGTCTTCGCACCACCGAAAATCTTCGCCTCCAACCGCTCACGACGGGCGCCCTTCTTCAGAAGCCCGTTGATCAGCAATTCCATCAGATGCACGCCATAACGCGTCGCATCTCCCCCTGATGAAATCGCATCCGCCGAGCCCGGCAAAAGAAAGTGGTTCATTCCACCAACACCTGCGATCGGATCACGCATGCACGCAGCCACGCAGGAGCCGAGAATGGTCGACAAAACGACGTCAGGATCATTGACCACTTTCCATTCACCCTGGATGACATGCACACGCTTGATCGCAGTCTCAGTGATCATTTCAATGCCCCGAACACAGCTTCGATCGCTGCCTTCATTTTTTCGATGGTGAAGGGCTTGGCCAGCACGTTGTTGGCACCGAGTGCTGCTGCCTTGGTCACGAGTGCGCGGTCGCCCTGTGCAGTCAGCATGATGAAGGCGGCCTTCTTGGTGGCCGGATTGCTGCGCACGGCCGCGAGGAGACCGAGGCCGTCCATCTTCGGCATGTTGAAATCCGAGATCACCAGGTGATGCGGCTGCGCCGCCATGATCTTTGCACCCTGTTCGCCATCGCCTGCGACGGTGATCTGCTTGAAGCCGAGCTGCTGCAGGGCATCGCCCAGCAACAGGCGGCTGGTAACCTGATCGTCAACGATCAGAACTTTGATTTTTTCCGCTAGGGACATTTATTCGCTTCCTTCTCTTCGGGCGGCGGTGCTTTTCAATACTTCTTCCCCGATTGAGCTGAGGGGTAGTTGTGTTTCGACGGCGCCCAGTTCCCAGGCAACCCTCGGCATTCCATACACGATGCAGGTTTTTTCATTCTGACCGAATGTGCGGGCACCTGCGTGGCGCATTTTCAGGAGACCGGATGCGCCGTCACGGCCCATTCCGGTCAGGATCACTCCGACTGCATTCCGGCCGGCCAGTTCCGCGACCGAGTCGAACAGCACATCCACCGAGGGGCGATGGCCGTTGACGGGTTCGCGGTCCAGCAGACGGCAGCTGGGCGAAGAAGGATTGACGACCTGGAGGTGGCGTTCGCCACCCGGCGCCAGATAAATCTTGCCGATCTCCAGACGGGCACCATCCGTCGCCTCTTGCACGGTCGGGGCGCAGAGGCGGTTCAGGCGTTCGGCAAAGCTCTTGGTAAAGGTATGCGGCATGTGCTGCGTAATCAGCGTGGGCGGGCAATTGGCAGGGAATTTCTGCAGGACGGCGATCAGCGCCTCGACACCGCCGGTGGACGAACCGATGGCAACGATCTTGCGGCCGGCCCGGTAGTCCGCAGCACCGGTATTGGTGTTGGCGGCGCTCGGGGTTGCGGCCTTGTTGCCGGAGATGATGAATTTGCGCTGCGACCGTGCGGCCGCCTTCACCTTGTCCGCGAGGTCGCTGAACGGACGCGGATCACCCGGCAAGGGCTTTCCGACGCAATCGAACGCGCCGATTTCAAGCGCCGCGATCGAGGCTTCAGCCCCCTTGTGCGTCAGCGTCGACACCATGATGACCGGCATCGGCCGTAGCCGCATGATCTTCTCAAGAAATTCCAGCCCGTTCATGTTGGGCATTTCGATATCGAGCGTGATGACGTCCGGATCGAGGTCCTTGATCGCCTGGCGCGCCTGCATGGCATCGGCAGCCTGGCCGACGACCTGGACTTCGGGGTCGCTGCTGAGGATTGCCGTGATCAGGCCACGCATGGTGGCGCTGTCGTCGACGACAAGAACGCGGGCCGCGGTCATCAACGCCCTCCCTTGCCGGTATAGCGGTAGGTGGTGATACCGATATTGTCGAAGACCGACTTGGCATCACCGGAAACCCGCTCGGAATGGCCGATATAAAGCGTGCCCTTGGGATTGAGCATACCGGCGAACCGGGTCCAGATTTTCTGCTGCGTCGGCTCGTCGAAATAGATGACGACGTTGCGGCAGAAGATCACGTCGACCTGGCCCTTGAACGGCCACTGCGCCATCAGATTCAGCTCGTTGAAGGTGATCAGTTTCTTGACGCGGTCATCGACCTGCCACTTCTGACGGCCATTGACGTTGACCTCGGAGAACCACTGCTTGCGCATGGCCGGGGTAACGGTCTCGAGCGCGGTCGCGTCATAGGCGCCAGCCCGGGCGAGCGCCAAAATCTTCGGGTCGATATCGGTCGCCAGAATCTTGAAGTCGTAATCGGTAACGTTCGGCATCATCGACAGCACGGTGAGCGCGATCGAATAGGGCTCCTGCCCGTCCGAGCAGGCTGCCGACCAGATGCGCACGCGGCCACCGGCCTTGGCCCGCGCCAGGAGCTCCGGCAGCACATCGGTCTTCAGGTGCTCGAAATGATGGTTCTCGCGGAAGAAGCGCGTAAAATTGGTGGTCAGGTGCGAGAGCATGTCGCGGCGTTCGGCGGCACCGGCCGGCGAGGAGACCAGCTGGCAATATTCGCGAAAACCCTTCAGGCCGAGATTGCGGATATGCTTCGAAAGCCGCGAATAGACCAGCGAGGCCTTCGATTCGTTAAGATAGATGCCGGCATCGGCATAGATCATCGCAGCGATTTCCGCGAGGTCGCGGCGCGTCAGCGGATATTCGCCGCTCGCCAGGCACTCATCGGGGGGCAATCTGCTGTCAAAGGCGGCCGGCATGCTCATGCAGCTTCACTTTCAGAATGAGGGAAGACTGCTTCCAGTTCGATCAGGCAGATCATGCGCTTGTCGATCGCCAGGACACCGCGGGCAAAGGTCCGCTCGAATTCAGACGTCATGTCCGGCGTCGGCTGGATGTCTTCTTCGTTAATCGTCAGGATGTCGGACACCGCCTCGACGAGAAGCCCGACGACCTTGTCCATGACCTGGGTGACGATGATGACGTGGCGCACGGTCGGCTCCGTCGGTTTCATGCCCAGACGCGCCGACAGATCGATGATCGGCAGCACGACCCCGCGCAGATTGATCACGCCAAGCACATACCCTGGCGCATGCGGCATCGGGGTTGCCTTGGTCCAGCCCCGAATTTCCCGCACCGACATTACGTTGACGCAGAATTCCTGATCACCAATCCGGAATGCGATGAGTTCGCGCCCCGCCTTGGTCAGAGTTTTTGCGAGAGACGTCATAAGCCTATCCTGCAACAGCGAGTAATGATTCTTGTTGCAGGGACTGGCCACGCGATGCTGCGACAACAGCATCTACGTCCAGGATGAGAGCGACGCGGCCATCACCGAGAATGGTGGCGGCGGCAATGCCGGGCACGTGCGTATAATTGGCTTCCAGGCTCTTGATGACCACCTGGCGCTGGCCCTGGATGGCATCGACCATCAGCGCGCGCTGGCCGCCGCCTTCGGATTCGACCAGAAGGGCTACGCCTTCGACCGGATTGGCCTGGGTGGCGCGGAAGTTCAGGATGCGACCGACATCGACCAGCGGGCAGAAGGAGTTGCGGATCGAGATCAGGCGCTGCGTCGCACCAAAGGAATGGATCGACGCGGCATCCGGCTGCAGGGTTTCGACGATTGCCGTCAGCGGCACGACCAATGTCTGGCCGGCAACCGTGACCACCATGCCGTCGAGGACGGCGAGCGTCAGCGGCAGGCTCATGCTGAAGACGGAGCCATGGCCCGGCTTCGACGAGATGTTGATACGGCCGCCCAGCGCCTGGATCGAGCGCTTGACGACGTCCATGCCGACGCCGCGACCGGAAAGGTCGGACACCTTGTCGGCGGTGGAGAAGCCGGCGTGGAAGATCAGGTTGTCGATTTCCTCGTCCGACAGGTTGGCATCGGCGGCGATCAGGTCGTTGTCGATCGCCTTCTGGCGGACCTTCTCGCGGTTGATGCCGGCGCCGTCGTCGGACAGTTCGATGACGATACGGCCGGAACGATGCTTCGCGGTCAGCTTGACCGTGCCTTCGGCGGGCTTGCCGGCGGCAAGGCGCTTCTCGGGCATTTCCAGGCCGTGGTCGACCGCGTTGCGGATCATGTGGGTCAGCGGCTCGGCCAGCTTGTCGATGACCGTCTTGTCGACTTCGGTGTTTTCACCTTCCGTGACGAGACGAACCGACTTGCCGGTAATGTCGGCGATTTCGCGGACGGTACGGGCCATGCGCTGGAAGACCGGCTTCACCGGCTGCGCGCGGATGGCCATGACCGAGTCCTGGATCTCGCGGGTAAGCTGCTGCAGTTCTTCCAGACCCATGTTGATCGAGGAGACGCCGTTCGAGTCATTCTCGATGACGCTTTGCGACAGCATGGCCTGGTTGATGACAAGCTCGCCGACGAGGTTGATCAGGCGATCGACGCGGTCGAGATCGACGCGGATCGTCGGGGCAGCCGCGGAAGAGGCCTGCTGGGCATTGTTCTGGGCGGCGGCAGCGGCGGCACCCTTGTCGCCGGCGGACGCACGGGCGGCATTGCCGGTCATCTGCAGCACATTGCTGGCCGTCTCGGCGGCGGCGACCGCTGCTTGCTGGGCAGCAGCGAGCCGTTCTTCTTCCTCGACCACGCCGATCGGTGCGTCCGGCTCGCCATCGAGCGCGGAAAGATCGAACGGAACCGGCTGCATCGGCAGCTCGTCGTCATTGCCGGCACCCGCTTCACCGGCGTAGAGAGCCGTCACGTCGAGATCGCAATCCCACTCGGCGAATTCGAACACCGCACGGATGGCGTCTTCGCCCTTGTCGGTCTTGATCGAGATCTTCCAGGAGAAATAGGCGGTTTCCGGGTCCATCTGGTCGAGGCCCGGCAGGCTGTCCATATTGCAATGGATGCTCATCTCGCCAAGACGCGAGAGGTCGCGCAGCAGGAGCGTCGCTTCGTTGCCCTTGGTGTAGAGTTCCGATTTCGGCTTGAAGACGATGTCGTAGGACGGAAGGTCGCTTGCCGCTTCGTCCTCGCCGCCAAAGTCGTCGAAGGAGAATGCGACCGGCATGAAACCTTCATCATTGGCCGCCGGGGCCGCGACGACGGGTGCTGCGGCGGGCGGCGCTTCGCCCTTGGCGAGTGCCTCCAGTTCGCGGATCAGCTGTACCGAGCGGGCCTGATCGACGCTGCCGCCATCGCGGGCAACATTCGTCAGGTCGGCCAGGACGTCGGCCGATTTCAGCATGACCTTCAGGACTTCCTGGGTCGGTTCCAGCTTGTTGGAACGAACGCAATCAAGCGTGGTCTCAAACACGTGCGCGAAGGAGACAAGATCATCCAGCCCGAAAGCTCCGGCACCACCCTTGATGGAGTGGACCGCACGGAAAACCGCGTTCACCGTTTCCGGGTCACGGTCGCCATCATTGAGCCTCAGGAGACCGGATTCCAGTTCAGCGAGTTGCTCCTCGCATTCCTGGAAGAAAATCTCTTTGATTTCGTTCATATCCATGGGGGCAATCCTGGCTTTAAGCGGTTACGCGCTCGATGGCATCGATCAGTTTGGTCGGATCGAAAGGCTTGACGATCCAGCCGGTCGCGCCAGCCTGGCGGGCACGGTTCTTCTTTTCAGCATCGCTTTCCGTCGTCAGGACGAGGATCGGGATGGCCCGGAACTTCTCGTTGCGACGCACGCCCTCGATGAAGCCGAAACCATCGAGACGGGGCATGTTGATGTCGGTGACGATGACGTCCGGATTGGCGTCTTCCAGAACTTCCAGACCCTCGATGCCGTCTTCCGCCTGGATCGTTTCGAACCCGGCATTGTTCAGTGTGACGAGAAGCATGTTCCGGATGGTTCTGGAATCGTCGACTGTGAGAACTTTCTTTTTCATGTCTCAAATCTCCTTTGCCATCAGGTGATCGATATTCACCCCGATGAGCTGTGTCGTTTTCGTGAATGCGTCCGACACCTTCGCGAAGGTGAACGACTGTTTATCCTCTTCCCAGCTTTTCGCTCCGGCCATCAGGACCTGAACGCACAGCGCGCCGATCCGCTCGACCGAGGAGGCATCGATGACAATCGCGTTCCCGCGCAAACCCATCAGCTTGCCGTGCAGCGCATTGGCTTCGTTCAGGTCGAGGACCGGCGCGAGGCTTAAACTTTTCTGAGCGGCCTTCTTGGTTGCCATCTCTACTTTCCTTGTCTAACTGGGAGTAATTTACACAGATGGTTCGACTGGCTTTCCGCGCGCGGAACGAACCGGACACGCTGAACTTCGAAAATCGCCGAGGACGGCGGATTGTGCTTGTGGCAGCTCTGCATCAGCGCCCCCATCCGGCAAGGCGGTCCTGAAGACCGTATCCATCGTCGACCCCGTCCACGGCCTCGTCGGCTTCTTCGTCGCGTTGCGCGATCCCGATCCGCGCCTTGGCTGGCGTCGAAGCCTGTGCCGACTGCCGCAGGACATGGAACTGGCGGATCGTCTGGCCGAGTTCGAGAATAACCGTCTGCAGGTCGTCGCAGGTTTCCCTGGCGTCGGCAGCCTGACCGGCGCTTGCTGCAATCTCGACACCGATACGGCCAAGGTCCGACGTCGCCGCTTCGAGGCTCGTGACCTGCCCGGCGGTTTCGACCGCGATGCCGGCGATCGCGTCGTTAATTCCACGAACCTGTTCGACGATGCTGCTGATCGCGTCCTGGGTGCGGCCGACGCGCTCGACGCCAGCCTCGACCTGCGACTTCGTGCTGGATACCAGCTGCTTGATCTCACGCGCCGCATCGCCGGAACGCTGTGCAAGCGCCCGCACTTCCTGGGCGACGACGGCAAATCCGCGTCCGCTTTCACCAGCGCGTGCGGCTTCGATGCCGGCGTTCAACGCCAGGAGATTGGTCTGGAAGGCGATCTCGTCGATGACGCCGATGATCTGGCCGATCTTTTCAGCCGAAGCCTCGATATCAGCCATGGCGGAAATCGCCTGTCCGGCGATCTCGCCGCTGCGTTCGGCGGACTGACGGGTGGCCGCTACATTTTTTTCGGCCGCGTGTGTCTGGACAGCATTCTGCCTGACGCGTTCAACGATCGTGGCGAGCGAGGCAACGGTATCACCGAGGGCGTCTGACTGTTCGCGTGCCTTTGCCGAGAACTGGCCGGTCTGGCCGGTGAGCTGCTGCGACGAGGTTTCCATGATGGCCGCCCGATCCGACAGGCTGACGACCTGGCGCTGCATGCCGTCGAGCGCGTCGTTCAGATCCTGCGCCAGCGGCTGATAGGCGGCGGCCCCGTCGGTCGGTGCGCGGACGGACAGGTCGCCCCGGCCCAATGCCTGGGTGACATCGCCGAAGATCGCCAGTGCCTCGGCTTCGCCCGCCTTGCGCTGTTCGGCAAGGGCGCGCTGATGGCTGTGACGCTGCTCGTTGAAGCGCAGCGAAACGGAAATCTCGGTATCGACGAAAACGGTGCGCACCAGTGCGGCGACGAGATCCGCAAGCTCCTGCCTGCGCGATTTGCCGAGCGGCAGAACCGACTTCGGCCAACATTCCTGGATCATCGAGCAGATCAGGCGCTCCAGGACGACCGCGTGACCGGCGATCTGCCAGCGCGGATCGAGACCCATCTTGCTTTCGGTATCGGAGAGAACCTTGACGCGCTCGGCATAGAGGCTGTCGAAACGGGCATCCGTCAGGACACTCCAATGTGACGCCTTGAGGTCGTGCAACCGATCGATCTGGCGATCGCTGGTGAAATGGCGCGCGGCATCGGGAAATGTCTGGAGGCGCTGGAACAGGTCGCGCAATGCCAGTTCGACCTGGGCGCCGAGCGACTGGCGGTTCTTGCGCAGGACATCGGTCTGGTCCGCGTCGAGGCCAGCAAAACGCAAGCGCTCGAGCAGGCTGCCTGCCTGAGCCTTCCTGGTCTGATCTGGCGACTTTTCCTGCCTCACGCTATTCCCCGGTCTGCTACGCAATTCTTGAAAACCGATCGGCTCTCACAAGTATTCTCAAAGAAATTCAAACTGCTTCTGCATGTCCGCCCACCTTGCGGCCTGCGGCTCCCTACCCTTCACCAACCGATCAAGACCGACGCCCGGCATCCCCGCCTGCACGTGCCTGTGGAGACGGCAGCCATGCCGCCAGCCACGGCACACGGCCGCTTCATTCTCATTGTCAATTTGGTGAAGTGCATACCGGATCAAGACCGGTTCGGCGGTGCGGCGTCATGCCATGTCAGGAAACAGAATTTCCCACTCCGACGTGTGAGACCATGTTTATGGTTAATTCCTTGCTTGAAGGTTAACGGTTGGTAGCCCCTATCTTCTTTCACTATTATTGGACCTATATCGCAGCAACCCGATGCTGGCCGGGCGTTTGCGCCAGACAGAGAAACAACAGGTTCTCAATGGTAAAACTTGGGAGTTGCACTGTTGAGGGCAGTTTATTAACTAATGCCTATTCTGACCGGAGCAAGCCATGCGCAAGCATAGCCGGTCATGTTGAAACGGCATCATGACGATGACGTAGAAGGGACGAGCAATGATTGTTCTGGGACTGAGCGCCGTGCTTATCGCCACCCTCACGATGGCAGCGATCTCTATCCTCCTGAATATCGAGGATGATCGCAAGTCTTTGAACGCGCGGATTTTTTAAAGTCCATCCCGTCAGACACGACTTCACTTGCCGGCGTTGCTGCGCGCCAACACATCTCTTCCCGATTTTTACTCAGACGCGGTCTGAACGGTTCGCCTCGGCGAACCATGCCTCCGCATAGGCCCTGTATCCCGCGGGTGGGTCGGCGCTGAATCGCGTCGTATGAACCTGCGCCCGGCTGCCATCGGCCAGGCAGGCGGCACCGAGGCTGGTGCCGGTGGCGCTCTGGCTGCCGGTCAGCACCGGCCGGCCCGTGGCGGCGGCCAGCATGCGCAGATAGGCCTGGTTTCCCGCAAACGGTCCCTCGACGACAATTTCCCCCTGAGCCCCGATCAGGTCGAGGCAGGTCGCCGTCATCAGCGCCAGATGAAAGGACACAACGGCGAGACGTTCCGATGATGTCAGCGATGCCTCGTCGCAGGACCAGCGCGCCTTGGCATGCGGGAAAGGTCCGGAACCCTCCGGCAGCGAGGGGAAAAGCATCCATTGCCGATCCGCGACAACGGCTTCGGCCTCATCCGATGCCGTGACCGGCAGGTCCTGCATCAGCGTCGAGAAGGCGCGTCCGCCCATGAACCGCGCCGAGGGCACGGGATCGCCGAGCGCATTGACATTGATCAGCGTATCGCGCGCCTCGTCCAGCGCCACCTTCCTCGCCCCCATCGCCATGATCACCACCCAGGTTCCGGTGGAAACGACGGAGAACGGTGCCGGCCGCGTCAAGACATGCGGCAAAAGCGAGGAGTTGGAATCATGGATGCCGCAGAAGACCGGCAGGCCCTGGGGCAATCCGGTGTCCTTGGCCGCCTGCGCCGTCAGGCCGCCCAGCAGATCACTTGCCCGGCAAACCGGCGCGAACAAAGACCGCCACCCGCGCGCGTCGACCATGGTGGAAAAATCGCCGGTATAGGGGTTCCACAGGTCGGTATGGCATCCGAGCGAGGTCAGTTCGTTGGCGAGCACGCCGCTGAGGCGATAGGACCAGTATTGCGCATAGGTCAGGATGGTCGCGACATCAGCGAATTGCTTCGGGTAGGTCCGTTCCTGCCAATAGATTTGCGCGCCGATATTGAGCCCCATCGGCAGGCGGGCCGCGCCGGTCTCCGCGAAAGGCGGCCGCACCTTGTCGTACTCCGCCGAAAGCCTATCCGGCCCGGTAAATTCATAGTCCAGCAGCGGCAAAGCGAGATCGCCGTTCGCATCAAGCAGCACCGCCGTCGCGCCATGGGTGGTCACGGATATTGCATCGACCGGCGTTTCCGCATTCAGCGCGGCGAGGCTCTCGGCGATGAACCGCCACAGCCGCTCGACATCGAAATGCGGATATAGCCCGTCAGGCGACACGCAGTTGGCGGTCTTGCGCACAGCGGTCTCCTCGAAGCGATCGAGATCGACAAGCGCGACCTTGGCATTCGTCTTGCCGATGTCGATGACAGCGATGGTTTTCATGGGGTCACTTCATATGGAAGACGGTGGCCAAGGGCACGGCGACGGGCTCGTTGTCCGCCTTCGTTTCCATGATATCGGCCATATAGGCCCACCATTTCTGCATCACCGGATGCGATGACAGGTCCGCCATCGTGTGATCGTCGCGGCGCCAGAGGACGCCAAACAGGAGGCTGGTCTCCTCATCGAGATGAATAGAGTAATCGGATACGCCGGCATCGGTCAGAAGCTGCGACAGTTCCGGCCAGATCGCATCATGGCGAGCCTTGTATTCCTCCGTCATACCGGGATTGAGCCGCATGCGGAAAGCGTATTTTTCCATGGAGCGTTTTCCTTTAACGCGCTGCCCGGCGTCGGACACGGGACCAGATGATCGGCAGTGCGATGACGCAGATCAGCAGCGCGCCGATGACGATCGACATGACGATGCCGGGCACGTTGAGGAGGCCGAGGCCGAAGGTGACGAGGCCCATGATGAAGGCAGCGATGACGACGCCCTGGATGGTTCCGGAACCGCCGAGGATCGAGACACCGCCGAGAACGACCATGGTCACCACTTCCAGTTCCCAGCCGACCGCGATCGACGGGCGGGTGGAGGCAAGGCGCGAGGTCAGCAACACAGCCGCGATGCCGGACATCAGGCCCGTCAGGCAGAAAAGGATGAACTTGACGCGCTCGACCCGGACACCGGAGAATCGCGCCGCAACGGGGTTATTGCCGATGGTGAAAACCTGACGGCCGAAGTTGGTGTGGTGCAGCAGCACATAATAGAGAAGCGCGAAGACCAGAAAGAGCGCGAACTCGAAGGACACCACCCACCAGACATAACCCTGGCCGAAATAATCGAAGCCCGGGGGATAGCCTTTGAACGCCTGGTCACCGAGGATGATATAGGAAATGCCACGAAAAAAGCTCATCGTGCCGATTGTCACGACGATCGACGGCAGGCCAAGGCCGGTGACGAGAAAGCCGTTGAAGAGGCCGCAGATCAGGCCGGTCAGGATGCCGATCGTCACGAGGCCCGGCACACCGACGCCAAACTGCAGGGCAACGCCCATCGCGGTCGAGGCAAGCGCGATGATCGAGGCGACAGAGAGATCGATTTCACCGGCGATGATCAACAACGCCATGGCGAGCGCGATGATCGCCTTTTCGGTGAAGTTGAAGGTTGCATCCGACAGCGACCAGGGCGACAGGAAATAGGGCGAGGCGAGCGAGTTGAGGATGAACAGGACGATCCCGACGATCAGCAGCAGCATCGGCCAGGACAACAGGGCCGCACGCGCGGGGCTGTCGAGACGATCGGGGATATGCCGCGCTTCATGCGCTGTGTCTGTCATGACCTGGCCTCTGCTTCACGAAGAATAAGCCGGCTGCCGCGCTGTTCGCCCCGGGCGTTCAAGACGACGGCCAGGATGATGGCGGCTCCGGAAATCGCCATCTGCCAGAAGGGCGAGACGTTGATGACCGGCAATGCCGAATTGATGACGCCGAGAAACAGGGCGCCAAGGAGCGCACCGGCAACCGTGCCGACCCCGCCGGAAATGGAAATCCCGCCGATCACGCAGGCTGCGATGATCGTAAGCTCATAGCCCTTGGCGACCTCGACCGAGCCGATGACATAGCGGGAAACCCAGAGGTAGCCGCAGAAGCCGGAGAGCAGACCGGAAATCAGGAAGGTTGCGAACTTGATGCGGCCGACATCGATGCCGGCATAGACCGACGCCGTTGGGTTGACGCCGACAGCATAGATGGCGCGGCCGAGCGCGGTGCGCGTCATCAGGATGAAGAATGCCACGGCCACGACGATGGCGTACCAGGACAGAGCCGGCAGGCCGAGGAACTCCATGCGGGTATATTGCACAAAAGCCGGGCTCAGCTTGTCGGCGTTGACCCACTGTCCACCGGCGATGAGGAAGATGATGCCGCGGTAAATGGTGAGCGTGCCCAGCGTCACGACGATCGCCGGGATGTTCAGGAGCCAAATCAACATGCCGTTGAAGGCGCCGAGGACAAGGCCGCACAGGCAGGACAAGAGCATCAGAACCGGGATCGGGATGACCGGGAAGGCCGCATTAATCAGCGCCACGATCATGCCGGTCAGCGCCAGATTGGACGCCATGGACAGGTCGATCGAGCGGGTGAGGATGACCGCCATCTGGCCGAGCGCCAGGATCATCAGCATCGCCGTATCGTTGAAGATACCGGCGAGCTTGTCCGGGGAGGCAAAGCCCGGCGCGCGGAAATTTGTTGCGACGACCATGGCCGCGACGATGGCGGCCAGCCAGAATTCGCGGGATCGGATGACGGTTTTCATGCCGCTTTCTCCCCAATGCCTGCGGCAGCGCGGACAAGTGTCTCCGCGTCGAAGCCACTATTCTTTTCGATGGTGGTGGCGATGCGGCCTTCGCGCATAACGATGATGCGATCGCTCATTCCCATCACTTCAGGAAGCTCCGACGAAACCATGATGACGGCGAGCCCTTGGGCGGCAAGCTCGCTCATGAAGGCATGGACGGCGGCCTTGGAGCCGATATCGATGCCCTTGGTCGGTTCGTCAAGAATGATGACGCGCGGCTTGGTCGCCAGCCACTTGGCGATGACCACCTTCTGCTGGTTGCCACCCGACAGTGTACCGGCATTCTGGCTGAGCGAGGCGGCGCGCAGATCGAGCCGCGTCGCGTATTCGCGCGCCAGCGCGAATTCCTCGGCCAGGCGCAGGAAGCCGCTTTTCGAGGTCCGGCGAAGCGAGGGAAGCGAGATGTTCTGGACGATCGGCATGTCGACCACGACGCCCTGCTTGCCGCGCTCTTCCGGCACATAGACGATACCGTTCTCGATCGCCGCCGCCGGGCTGCGAATGACGGCGATATCGTCGCCGATCCTGACAGCGCCCTTGGACGGCCTGGTAATGCCGATCAACGCCTGCATCAACTCGCTGCGGCCGGCGCCGACCAGGCCGTAGAAGCCGAGGATTTCGCCCTTGCGCAGGGTGAAGTTGATGTCGGCGAATTCTGTCGGGTGGCAATAGCCGGAGACGGTCAGCACGGTGTCGCCAAGCGTGGCTTCCTGCTTGGGGAAGACGTGCTCGACGGAGCGGCCGACCATCATGCGCACGATCGTATCCTGATTGGTATCGGCGATCAGGCCGCTGCCGACCATTTCACCATCGCGAAACACGGTGTAGCGATCGGCGATACGGTAGATTTCGTCAAACTTGTGCGAGATGAACAGGATCGCCTTGCCGCTCTTCTTCAGAAGCTCCATCAGTTCGAACAGGTCTTGTATCTCTTTATAAGAGAGAGCGGCCGTCGGCTCGTCCATGATCACCACGTCGGCCTCGATCGACAGCGCGCGCGCCACGGCGACCAGATGCTTGTTGGCGATGCTCAGATCCTTGAGCCGGGCATCGGGTGCGATATGGCCGGCGCCGATCTCCTGCAGCAGCTTCAGCGAGCGCTCGCGCATCACGCCCCAGTCGAGCGTCTTGAACCGGGTCTTCGGCGCATGGCCGAGATAGATGTTTTCCGCGACGCTCAGTTCGTCGAAAAGCACCGTTTCCTGATGGATCGCGGTGATGCCGAGCTTGAAGGCGGCATGCGGGGAAGACAGCGTCACCAACTCGCCATGGATACGGATCTCGCCTGCATCGGGCTGGTAGATGCCGGTCATGGTCTTGACCAGCGTGGACTTGCCGGCACCGTTTTCACCGATCAGGGCTGTCACCTGGCCAGGGTAAAGCTCAAGCGCGACCTTGTGCAGCGCGCGAACCCCGGGAAAGGTCTTGGTGATGCCGGACAGCGTGATCTTCGGCGTCGAGCGACCGGGCACGGTCTCGGACTTGGGTTGGGACAATGTCATGGGTCAGCTTCGTTTCAATCGGTTACGGCAATCGCCAGGCAAAGGCGCGCAAGGCAATCCGTGGGCCGCTTCCGCGGGTGAGGCCGGCGGCGAAAACGCCACCGGCCAACTGCGCAGGATCAATAGATCTTCGAGAATTCCTCGATGTTCGACTTGTCGAACGTGAACGGGGCGGCCATGGCGGCCGAGTTCGTATCGTCGAGGGTGATTTCGCCAACCTTGCCGATCGAGAACTTCGCGCCCGGCTTGGCTTCGGTGCCGCCGATCAACTGGTGGCTGAGGTAGACGGCGGAGTAGCCGAGGTCGATCGGGTTCCACAGGGCAACGGCCTGCGAGGAACCGTTGTCGATGAACTGCTTGAACTCGGACGGCAGAGCGAGACCGGTGACGTTGACCTTGCCGATGAGGTTGCCATCGGTCACGACCTGGGCAGCGGCAACAACGCCGACGGTGGTCGGAGCGATGATCGCCTTGAGGTTCGGATAGGACGAGATCAGGCCCTTGGCTTCGTTGGTGCTCTTGACCGAGTCGTCGTCACCGTAGACGACTGAAACCAGGTTGATCTTCGGGAATTTCTCCGGAAGGATCTTCTTGGCTGCATCGATCCAGGCGTTCTGGTTGGTCGCCGTCGAGGACGCCGACAGAATGGCAACGTCGCCGCCTTCCGGCAGGTAGTCAGCGGCGAGCTTGATGATGGTTTCGCCGATCAGGTTGGTGTCGGACGGGTTGAGGTGCATCTGACGGCCTTCCGCAGCAACGCCGGAATCCCAGGAGATGACCTTGATACCGCGATCCATGGCCTTTTTCAGAACCGGAACGAGAGCGTCCGGATCATTGGATGAGATGGCGATGGCGTTGACGTTCTGGGCGATCAGCGAGTTGATGATCTCGATCTGGCCTTCGGCGGTTGCCGAGGTCGGGCCGGTATAGATGACTTCCACGCCGCCGATTTCCTTGGCGGCATTTTCAGCGCCCTTGGCGGCGGCATCGAAGAAGCCGTTGCCGAGCGATTTCACCACGAGGGCGATCTTTTCCTGCGCCATTGCCGGCGCGGCCATCATGGTTGCCGCCAGAGCGGTTGTCAGGGCCAAAGTCTTCAGAAATTTCATTACGTTCTCCTCCCAATCGAGCCGCGCGCGCCACGATGGCCCGCCTTGTCCGGCTCTGTCCGTCAATTTCATTGGTGCCCCTTTGGCCAAGCGCCGTCGGAAACAGCCGTTGAACTCCCCCTTCCCCGTCGGCATCAAGCCGATGAGGAAGCATTTTCCCTCATGATGTCCGGCTTCGTATTGGCGATGACCAAACCGACGCCTGCATCTTCGAGCATCTGGACGTGCCTGTCCTCGATGCCTGAATCCGTGATCACTGTGGTGATGCGCTTCAGCCCGCACAGAATGAGGCTGGAGCGCTTGTGAAATTTCGACGAGTCGATCAGCACGACCAGCTCGTCGGCCTGGTCGATCAGCTTCTGTTCGGCCTGGATGAGCAGTGGATCACCCTCCATCAGGCCGAGCGGTCCAAGCCCCTGCGCGCCCATGAACATGCGGCGCGCATAGAAATTGCGCGTCACGTCATTGTCGAACGGGCTCAGGATGATGTTCTGCTCGCGGTAGATCGTGCCGCCGGACAGCATCACCGTGTTCTTCGAATGCTTGAGCAGGTGCTCGGCGATCGGGAAGGAATTGGTGAACACCTGCATGCGGCGATTGGCGAGGAAATGCACCATCTGGAATGTCGTCGTGCCGCCATTGATGATGATCGGCTCGCCGTCCTGACAGAGCGCAACGGCCTCCTTGGCGATCGCCTGCTTCTGGCGGGCATGCAGGCCTTCATTGACACTGAAGGGGCGGCCGGCCAGGCCGACGAATTGCGGCGGATTGATCGCTTCGGCTCCGCCACGCACCCGGCGGAGACGCTTCTGCACGTGCAGCGCCGCGATATCCCTGCGGATCGTCGCTTCGGAACTATCCGTCAGATCGACCAGTTCGGGCACGGTGATGACCGGCTTGTCCTGGACAGCTGACAGAATGATCCTGTGTCGCTCTTTCTCGTGCATTGCGCTCCTCCAACGAGGTCTATGCTTCCATCACGACCACGCATTGTCAATCACATTCAGTCATGTTTTTCCATTGTGCAGTGCAGTATGATTGAATTTGATCGTTTATGATTGACACCGGCGCGGATTTTATGTGATCTGACGGCAACGAATGCGCTCACGCCGTCATGGGGCCGCGCAGAAATGACCGGGAGGAAATGCAGATGCTCGACAAGCAACAAGGCTCGCGCCTTGCCAATCTGTGGGATGACAGCAAGGCGGCCACAATGAGCGAACCGGAGCGGCTCCTGTACCGCTCCAACCTGCTCGGTTCCGACAAGCGCATCACCAACTATGGCGGCGGCAACACCTCCGCCAAGGTGATGGAAAAAGACCCGCTCGGCGGCGGCACGGTCGAGGTTTTGTGGGTCAAGGGTTCCGGCGGCGACGTCGGCACAATCAAGATGGACGGCTTTTCGACACTCTATATGGAGAAGCTGGAAGCGCTGAAGGGTCTCTATCGTGGTCTCGAACACGAAGATGAAATGGTCGGCTACCTGCCCCATTGCACCTTCAACCTCAACCCACGCGCCGCATCCATCGACACGCCGCTTCATGCTTATGTGCCGAAGAAGCATGTCGACCACATGCATCCCGATGCGATCATCGCCATTGCAGCCTCCAAGAACAGCCGCGAGTTGACCCA
This sequence comes from Pararhizobium sp., assembly GCF_035497515.1. Taxonomy (GTDB): domain Bacteria; phylum Pseudomonadota; class Alphaproteobacteria; order Rhizobiales; family Rhizobiaceae; genus Pararhizobium. Next base: position 38,058 of record NZ_DATJDJ010000165.1, read on the forward strand.
GCAGATCTTCGGAGATGATATTGGCTGGCTGCCCTGGAAGCGTCCCGGTTTCGAGCTTGGCCTGTGGCTGTCGAAATTCTGCGCTGAAAACCCGAATGCGCGCGGCCTGATCCTGGAAAGCCACGGCCTGTTCACCTGGGGCGACACGGCCAGACAAGCCTACGAGACGACGATCGAGATCATCAACAAGGCGATTGCCTGGTTTGAAGAGACGAATACGGCGCCGGCCTTCGGTGGCGCGGTGAAGCCGGTTCTGGCGCCGGAAGAACGCCGCGCGGTCGCGCAAAAACTGATGCCAGTCATTCGCGGCATGATCAGCGCCGACGAACGCAAGCTCGGCCATTTCGACGACAGCCAGGCCGTGCTCGACTTCGTCACCTCGAAGAACCTTGAGCCGCTGGCCGCACTCGGCACCTCGTGCCCCGACCATTTCCTGCGCACCAAGATCCGCCCGCTGGTGATCGATTTCGACCCGGCCAACCCGGATATCGACAAGACGCTGGCCGGCCTTGAAGCCGCGATTGCCGAATACCGTGCCGGTTACGCCGCCTATTACGAGCGCTGCAGCCATGACAACAGCCCGGCGATGCGCGACCCGAATGCGGTTGTTTACCTCATCCCCGGCGTCGGCATGATCACCTTTGCCAAGGACAAGGCCACCGCCCGCATTTCCGGCGAGTTCTACGTCAACGCCATCAACGTCATGCGCGGCGCGTCCGGCGTCTCGACCTATGTCGGACTGCCGGAACAGGAAGCCTTCGACATCGAATACTGGCTGCTCGAGGAAGCCAAGCTGCAGCGCATGCCCAAGCCGAAGATGCTGGCTGGCAAGATCGCACTCGTCACCGGCGGCGCCGGCGGTATCGGCAAGGCAACCGCCCACCGTCTGATGCAGGACGGTGCCTGCGTGGTTCTCGCCGATATCGACGAGACAGCTTTGGCCTCGGCACTCAGTGAACTCGGCGGCCGCTACGGCAATGACTTCGTTCGCGCCGTCGCCATGAACGTCACCGACGAAGTTGCCGTCGAGAAGAGCTTTGCCGATACGCTGCTCGAATTCGGCGGGCTCGACATTCTCGTCTCAAACGCCGGCCTTGCCTCCTCCGCGCCGATCGAAGACACGTCGCTGGCGCTGTGGAACAAGAACATGGACATCCTGGCGACGGGCTACTTCCTTGTTTCGCGCGAAGCCTTCCGCATTTTCCGCAACCAGAAGGCCGGCGGCAACGTCGTCTTCGTCGCCTCCAAGAACGGCCTTGCCGCCTCGCCGGGCGCATCGGCCTATTGCACCGCCAAGGCTGCCGAGATCCATCTTGCCCGTTGCCTGGCGCTCGAAGGCGCCAGCGCCCAGATCCGCGTCAACGTCGTCAACCCGGATGCCGTCCTGCGCGGCTCGAAAATCTGGTCCGGCGAGTGGAAGGAACAGCGTGCTGCCGTCTACAAGACCGACATGGAAGGGCTGGAGGCGATGTACCGCGAGCGCTCGATGCTGAAGCTCAGCGTCTTCCCGGAAGACATTGCCGAGGCGATCTACTTCCTCGCCTCCGACATGTCGGCCAAATCGACCGGCAATATCATCAATGTCGACGCGGGCAATGCCCAGTCGTTCACGCGCTGATAGGAGGCTGACATGACACTGATGATCACACGAGACGTCATCGACGCAGACAATGCCAAGCGCATTGCTGACCTCAAGGTCGACTACGACCATCTTGGCGCGCAACTTGCGCGCCGGGGCATCGATATCGCTGCCGTCAAGGCAAAAGTATCGGCTTACGGTGTCGCCGTTCCATCCTGGGGCGTCGGCACCGGCGGCACGCGTTTTGCCCGTTTTCCCGGCACCGGCGAGCCGCGCAACATTTTCGACAAGATCGAGGATTGCTCGGTCATCCAACAGCTGACCAAGGCGACGCCGACCGTCTCGCTGCATATCCCGTGGGACAAGGTCGATGACCTCAAGGGCCTGAGGGAAAAAGGCAACGCGCTTGGTCTCGGCTTCGACACGATGAACTCCAACACCTTCTCGGATGCACCGGATCAGGCGCATTCCTATAAGTTCGGCTCGCTCAGCCATGCGAATGCTGCAACGCGCCAGCAGGCTATCGACCACAATCTCGAATGTATCGAGATCGGCAAGGTTCTGGGCTCCAACGCGCTCACCGTCTGGATCGGCGACGGCTCCAACTTTCCCGGCCAGAGCAATTTCACCAGGAGCTTCGAGCGATACCTCGATGCGATGAAGGCGATCTACAAGGGCCTGCCGGACGACTGGAAGATCTTTTCCGAGCACAAGATGTTCGAGCCGGCCTTCTATTCGACCGTGGTACAGGACTGGGGAACCAACTATCTGATCGCCCAGGAACTCGGTCCCAAGGCGCATTGCCTCGTCGATCTCGGCCATCATGCGCCGAACGTCAATATCGAGATGATCGTTGCCCGCTTGATCCAGTTCAAGAAGCTCGGCGGCTTCCATTTCAACGATTCCAAATATGGCGACGACGATCTGGATACGGGCTCCATCGATCCCTACCGCCTGTTCCTCGTCTTCAATGAACTGGTCGATGCGGAGACACGGCAAGCGGACGGTTTCGCGCCGATGCACATGCTCGACCAGAGCCACAATGTCACCGACCCGATCGAAAGCCTGATGAACTCGGCAACCGAAGTCAGCCGCGCCTATGCGCAGGCCCTGCTGGTCGATCGCAAGGCGCTGGAACAATATCAGGATGGCAATGACGCCCTGATGGCGACGGAAACGCTCAAAGCCGCGTTCCGCACCCATGTCGAGCCCATCCTCGCGATGTCGCGCTTCGAGGCCGGCGGCGCGATAGCACCGATCGCGGCTTACCGGGCGAGCGGGTACCGCGGCAAGGTCTCGGGCGAACGCCCGGCATCGAAGAGCGGCGGCGGCGGTATCGTCTGAGGTCACCGTCCAAGCCAGCTTCGGAAAAGGCCCTGCGAGCGATCACGGGCCTTTGGTTTTGGCAATGCAGCCCCATACTCCACGTCATCCTCGGCCTTCAAGCCGAGGATCCATGGGCTCTTCAGCGAACGGAGAGGCTGATGGATGGTCGGGTCGAGCCCGACCATGGCGAAAGACAGATTTGCGGACGACTGCCAGAGATGTCCGGCATACCTCGCGAAGTTTTCATCATTTCATTACGAAATTTCGTCCTCGGCAAAAAACACCCCCTGACGGTTTCACTTTCCCGCTCTATCTTGCTTGGAGATACAACGGAAAGGAACCATCCATGGGTATCGAAAGCATTCTCGTCTTTATTCTCATCGGCGCCATTGCCGGCTGGCTTGCCGGTGTCATCGTTTCCGGCTTCGGCTTCGGCCTGCTGGGCAATATCGTCATCGGCATCATCGGCGCCTTCATCGCCGGCGCGCTCTTTCCCCGTCTCGGCTTCGGCGTCGGCGGCGGCATTCTCTGGGCGATCATCCACGCCACGCTTGGCGCCGTCATCCTGCTGGTGCTGATCAGGATCGTCAAACGCGCCTGACGCAGATCATCCAGACTGCTGCATCGTTGCCTAAACCGGAATCGGTTTAAGGATGAATGATGCAGCAGGTATAAAGTGCGACAGCGAACCTGAATGCGTCATATGGGACGCACGGCGCTGTCGCCCGCTCAACAGGCGGGCACCCCTGCTTTTCATGGGAGATATCATGACTGACCTCCACGATCCGCGGATCGAGCAAGCCCTCAATTCCTTCATCAACGATCACCCGGAAATAGACACGCGCGAACAGGCGATCGCCGCCATTCTGGTCAACTGGTTTACCAGCCACGGCTACCTGCCGCATGATCAGGAAGGGATCCGCCCGGAAAACCTTGACGCGTCGAACGACGACTGAGACAAATCCGGTCAACCACATCCCGATTCCGCGAGACCTCATGAGCCTTTCTTCCGTCAAGACTTTCTTTGCCGAACACGCGCCCGATATCGATGTGATCGAACTCACGCAAAGCACCGCGACGGTTGCACTTGCGGCGGAAGGCCATGGCGTCGAACCGGCGCAGATCGCCAAGACGCTGGCGCTGCGGGTCGCCGACGATGTCATCCTGATCGTCACGCGCGGCGATGCCCGCCTCGACAACAAGAAATACAAGGCGCGCTTCGCCACGAAGGCGCGTATGCTCGGCTTTGACGAGGTCGAGGCAGAGACGGGTCACCCGGTCGGCGGGGTCTGTCCGTTCGGGTTGGTCAAGCCGCACAGGATTTATTGCGACATTTCGCTCAGGGCCTTCGACGAGGTCGTGCCGGCCGCCGGCGCGCCGCATGCGGCCGTCAGGATCAATCCGGAGCGGATGGCCACACTCGCCTCGGCGGAATGGATCGACGTTTCCGAGATTTAGCGACAAGGGGCGGGCCTGCCTTTTAATGAACACAAAGGTTGCCTTGAAGTTAACGTCAAATGGTGGCGGCGCCTCTGACCGGTCATTCCTCGCCTCTTCCCATCCTGTCATGACGAAGGAGTTTACGACGCAATGAACAGGCTTGTGTACTTGGCCGCGCTGGCGACCGCGATTGCGGGTTCGGCAGCGGCCATGGATCAGTCGCTGGTGCGGCAATTCAAAAAGCTGGACCCGCAAACCCGCCTCGAACAGCGATGCGATACCGAAGCCATGTGGAAAATCAACGCGGACAAGACGGCTTACAAGCCGGACAAGGTGATCGCCTACACATTTGCGGACCCTATCGTCGAGGCTGACCAGATCAGGGCGCCCGGCGCGGTCTTTCGCAGCAAGGGAGAATGGTACAAGCTGAAATACAAATGCAGCACCGGTCCGGACCATATCGAGGTGCTGTCATTCAAGTACAAGATCGGCGACCTGATTCCCCATAAGGAATGGGACGCGCACTATCTTTATCCGTAATACCGGCGCTTGGGGCCTGAGAGCCTTCTATCTTACCCTGTTACAGAATGACGAACAGGATCATGGCTGAGCCGAGCGAAAGCGCGGCCATGATATTCAAGAGCGTCTTCATGATATGGTCAGTCATGTCGAACATCCTTAGCTCCGACAGAAACACCCTTAGCCATCCGGCTCCGCCACCTGCCTGGCGGTGAATTTAACCCGCTTCGGCAACACCCTTGCCGATTGCGCCAAACCTCCCATGACACAACGGACCAATGGTGATTTTTGATCCTTGCATGGATGATTCTGCTCTAATTTGCGCCTGATTGATTAAGAATGCGTCACCCATGACGCGCGCATCGTTAAAGCTCCATTAACGATGATGAGCCCGCTGGCTTGCGTGGGACCGACGCGATCGCAACGCAGATCGTTACAGCGCCGCGCGTCAAGCATGACGCGCAAAGGTCGCTATAACACTTAAGATCTGCTGCATAATTCCTTAAATCAATTTCGATTTAAGGAATTATGCAGTGGCGGCGGCGAACGCTTGGATCGAAGATTGTCGAGGGGAAACGCCGCTCATGAACGGCTGGGCAGCCTGACTGCAGGCGCCGAAGTCGTGGTGCCGACCTCAGCAATGCGCAGACAAAAAGTCAACGCGCAGATGCGTTATAAATGCCATGGACAAGGCTGCAACGAAGCAACCCGTCCGGCCGGTCAGATCAGGATTTGGGCTTCTGTTCTTCGCGAACGGCTTCGTCGTGGTACCAGCTGTGATAGTCAACGACCATGACAGGCTTTGGCTGGAAGTCGGACACCGTTGCTGCCTTCTCGAAACGACGGCCGCCCAGTTTCCGCCCACCAGCGGGAAATTGAAAGATCGTGGCGGTCTCGCCAGTTGAAGTCACTGCCATATGCCATTTTCCTTATAGATCGATCCCAACCGGGTCGATTTTTTGACTATAGCAGACTTGCGCGAGAAATACGCGGATTGATTAAAAAAAAATCACAACGCCTAAAAAGTAGGCTATTTTTTAGGCATGAGCTTGCAAACGGGATTTTTGCGATAAATTTTGTGCGCCTGCACTCAGGTCACATTGTCTCGGATTTTGCGCAAAATTTGCGCAAAACGGCATCCTTTCTTCAAAAAATGACTTCGAAATTGAAGAAAAACGAAGCGAAGCGGCCAAAAAACTCCAGATTTGCCAGTGACTTCGCATCTCCACCCCATCAGCTTGTCCTGCGTCGCACACACAGACTGAAACACGCTCACAACGGCTGAAAAATCGCTCGTTTCTTCGCGGATGTAAAAACTGGCACGCCGCATGCATGGAAGATGGCAGCCGTTGGCGGCGGGACACGATACGGATTTTCGGTGGCCCGCATCATCAACCCATGAGAGGTTAGAAATGACGAAATTCAAGCTCGAGTATATTTGGCTCGACGGTTACACCCCGGTCCCGAATCTTCGCGGCAAGACGCAGGTCAAGGAATTCGAAGCGTTCCCGACGCTCGAACAGCTTCCACTGTGGGGTTTCGACGGTTCGTCGACGATGCAGGCCGAAGGCCGCTCGTCCGATTGCGTCCTGAAGCCGGTCGCCGTCTATCCCGACCCGGCCCGTACGAACGGTGTACTCGTGATGTGCGAAGTCATGATGCCCGATGGCGTCACGCCGCACGCCAGCAATGCTCGCGCGACTATCCTCGACGACGAAGGCACCTGGTTCGGCTTCGAACAGGAATACTTCTTCTACAAGAACGGCCGTCCGCTCGGCTTCCCGGAAACCGGCTACCCCGCTCCGCAGGGCCCGTACTACACCGGCGTCGGCTATTCGAACGTTGGCGATGTCGCCCGCAAGATCGTTGAAGAGCATCTCGACCTCTGCCTCGCCGCCGGCATCAACCATGAAGGCATCAACGCCGAAGTGGCCAAGGGCCAGTGGGAATTCCAGATTTTCGGCAAGGGCTCGAAGCGCGCCGCCGACGAAATCTGGATGGCTCGCTACCTCTTGCAGCGCCTGACGGAAAAGTACGGCATCGACATCGAATATCACTGCAAGCCGCTCGGCGACACCGACTGGAACGGCTCGGGCATGCACGCCAACTTCTCGACCAGGTACATGCGCGAAGTCGGCGGCAAGGAATATTTCGAAGCCCTGATGGCTGCCTTCGACAAGAACCTGATGGACCACATCGGCGTTTACGGCCCGGACAATGACAAGCGCCTGACCGGCAAGCACGAAACCGCTCCGTGGAACAAGTTCTCTTACGGCGTTGCCGACCGTGGCGCCTCGATCCGCGTTCCGCACTCGTTCGTCCGCAACGACTACAAGGGTTACCTGGAAGATCGCCGCCCGAACAGCCAGGGCTGCCCCTACCAGATCGCTTCGCAGATCCTGAAGACGATCGCCGAAGTGCCGACGGCAGGCAGCGTTTCCGCCGCCGCTTAAGTCAAATCTCATGGCGTCGATTGCTCCCGATCGACGCCCTGATTCTATCCACGCACAGCAGCCCCGGTCGTCGTGCACGAAAGTCGCCTTCGGCCTTCACTTCCGCTCACTGCACTCTGGTAATCCGGTCTCGCCGTCACTAGATTTACGGCTCGCAGACAGATGAAGAGAACGCGGTGTAGCCATGCAATTTCCCCCCCACACCACTTCCAGCCTCCTCCGTGATCCCGACATGCTGTCGGTCGACAGCAGCAGCAGCCTGGTCGACTGGCTGATGACGGAAACCAACGACGAGCGCTTCATCGACAATATCTTCGTGGAGATGTGCGGCAAGCTTCTGCAGGCCGGCGTTCCTGTCTCGCGCGGGACGCTGCATTTCCGCACGCTGCATCCGCAATGGCTGGGCGCCAAAATCCTCTGGAAGAAGGGCTTGCGTCAGGCGGAAATCAGCACGTTCGGTTACGGCGTCGAGGATACGGCCCAATTCCGCCACAGCCCGGCGAGCGATATTCATGGCGGTGCCGCTGTCGTGCGCCAGCACCTGGAACCGGTTTTCGGACCGTCGCCCGCCTACCCGCTCTACGATGAGTTGCGCCTTGAAGGGCATACCGACTATATCGCCTGGCCACTCAAGCACACGCTGGGCAAGAAGCACATCATTACGTTTGCCAGCGACCGTCCCGGCGGCTTCAGCGATGATGACCTGCGGTTTCTCGCCGATCTCTTGCCGGCCTTCGCGCTTGTCAGCGAAATCCGCCTGAAAAACCGGCTCGCCCGCACTTTGCTTGAGACCTATGTCGGCCCGCATGCCAGCGAACAGATCCTGGCCGGTGCCACCACGCGCGGCAGCGGCGTCACCGTCGGCGCCGCCATCATGATCTGCGACCTGCGCGACTTTACCGGAATTTCCGATCTCTGGCCGCGCGACGATGTCATCGAACTGCTGAACGGCTATTTCGACGCCATGTCGGAGCCGATCGAGAAGCATGGCGGAGAGATCCTGAAATTCATGGGCGACGGCCTGCTGGCGATCTTCCCGCTCAACAATCCCTCCGCCTGCGCCGATCTGCTCCATGCGATCCGCGAGGCGCAGGTCGCGATGACCGCGCTGAACGCTGCCAATATCAAGAAGGGCCACAAGCCGCTCGGCTATGGCATCGGCGTCCATGTCGGCGATGTGATGTACGGCAATATCGGCTCGCGCAACCGTCTCGACTTCACGGTCATCGGCCCGGCCGTCAACGTCGCCTCGCGGCTTGAAAGCCTGACCAAGGAACTGAAGCGCCCGGTTCTTCTGTCGCGCGCTTTCGTTGAAATGGCGGGCTGCCAGGCCGGTATGGAGCATCTTGGCCTGCATCCCTTGCGCGGACTGGGCGAACCGATCGAAGTGCTGGCATTCTGAAGCGGGTGCGGCCTGCGATAATGGCCGCGGCTGAATTCACAGCCTTCCGCCTGCATCCTTTAAACGCCGCATCGGCCGCATTGAACTTTATGGAATCACACGCGTTGAAGGAGTTCATCGGAGACAGACCGCATGGCGCAAGCCCATCCATTCGATACTTCCAGCAACGCCTCGCTTTCGGACGCGGAGGTTCTCGACCAGGCTGAAGTCCTCGTCGATGAATTCCTTGCCTTCATCCGCCGCGAGGAAATCTGGAACGATATTCTCGACGTCAACATCCTGCCCGCCTCCAAGAGCACGCTCGTCAATGCCTTCCGCCTCGTCATCGCCACCGAGTCGCGTCCGGATTACCGCCGGCAACTGGCCAAGGCTGGCTTGATGCTTGCCCGGTTTCACCGGGATGTCGGTCCACGCATGTCGTTGATCCCGATCCGCCCGGATGACGCTTCGCCGCACGCGGATCCCGAAATGAACGCCCGGGAACAACAGGCCTATCTGGACAGGTTCGATGCTGCCTACAGTCTTATCGGCCCCGATCTCACGCAGCTTGGCAGCCTTTTCGAGGCGTCGATGCGTTTGGCCGCAAGGCGCGACATGCGCCGCCACGCCCAGCACGATGCCTCCGGCTCCGACGGCACCTGCATCTGGTACGGTCCTCACTGACCTCGCCGGCCGACCTAGCTCAGATCGCGCATTGCGTCGAATGGACCGACATGCTGCGGCGGGTCCGGGTTTTCGTCGGGATTGGGCATTGGTGCTTCGTCGGGCAGCCGGTCGGGCTCCGGCTCCTCGATCGGCGGCACCGGTCGCTCCAGCGGCGGAACGGCAGGAATGCCCCCGGGCATATCCGGGCCGGGGATTGGATCAGCAGGTATGGTCATGTCGAATCTCCATGTGTCTTTTTCAAAACACGGACGTCCGGACTATGTTCCCAAAAGAGCAACGGCTAATCGGGTCCTGACAGGACTAGTTGCTCGGCCTCGTCGCGGCTCATGCCAAAGACCCGTTTGCCGGTCTCGAAGGAAAATCCCTGCCGGGCAAAACTCGAGAGTTCCTTCATCTTCCGCTTTTCGTCGAGATCGCCGCGCCGGAACGGACCGAAGCCGCGCTTGCGGGCAAAGACGACGGCGGCGAACAGGTCGTTGCTTTCCTCCAGCGCGACGGCCGCGATTTCGGCATCAATACCCTTGACCGCCAATTTCTGCGCGATGACGCGCTTCGACTTGCCGCTGCGCACGGCACTGCGCGTCCTGATGCCGGCATAGGCGGCATCGTCCAGACCGCCAACCTCATGCGCGAACGTGACGGCAAAGGTGGCGGTCGCCTTCACCTGTGCCGGGGTGATATCTTCGAACTTCTCCTTCGCCTTGCGGGCGATCGCATCAAAGAGTTCCTTTTCGGTCATCATCCTGCGCCCCAGACGATAGATCGTCGAGTTGCGCGCCCAGGACATCATGCGCTTGGTCGGGACGTCGGATCGCACCTCCTCATCCGCAAATACGGGCTTGTCTCCATCAGCCGTCATGGTTTGACATCATGCTCTGGTTTGTGGGTTATGGACCATATCCCGTCCTACCGCTCTGCCCCGTCAGATCAAGCGCAATCTGTAAACGCCGGCATCCGAGAAGCCCACAGGCACACACGAACACAACCTTCGCTGCCGCCAACCAAGTTACCGGCCACTTTCCGGGGAACAGCTTATTTATCTCCGCCAGGCACTGGAAAAACCACGCCGCGAAACTACCTGTTTCTGATCGGTATCCAGTTGAAATCCAATTTTCAAATCCCCTGCGGCCGCATACGGCGCCGGGAAAATCGTGAGGGCGCATCGTGGTTACTTTCACATTGAATGGAAAAGAACGCACTTTCGACGGAGATCCTGATACGCCGCTGCTCTGGGTGATCCGCGATTTCGAAAAACTCACCGGGACCAAATATGGCTGCGGGGTTGCCCAGTGCGGCGCCTGCACCGTGCATCTGGATGGCATGACGCGCCGCTCCTGCATCACACCGATCTCGACGATCGATGGTTCCGAGGTCATTACCATCGAGGGTATTGACGGGCCGGAGGCAAAGGCGGTCCAGGCGGCCTGGGTCGCAATCGACGTGCCGCAATGCGGTTACTGTCAATCCGGGCAGATCATGTCGGCGGTCGCCCTTCTGCAGGTCACGCCGAAGCCGAGCGATGCCGATATCGACGGCGCCATGACCGGAAATCTCTGTCGATGCGCGACCTACCATCGAATCCGGCAGGCGATCCACAATGCCGCCGATGCGATGGAGGGTTGAGCCATGACACTGCAACAGATGTCCAGCACCCGCCGTGCGTTTCTCGCCGGTAGCGGCCTTATCATTGGACTGGCACTTGTCCCGCGCAACATGGCCGCGCTTGCCGCTCCGAGCGGCATCAAGGCCGGCGGCGAAGATGCGCTGACAGCGCTCAACACTTTCGTCAAGATCGGCACCGACGACACCGTCACCGTGCTCTCCAAGCATATCGAGATGGGCCAGGGACCATTCACGGGACTGGCGACGCTCGTCGCCGAGGAACTCGACGCCGACTGGGCGCAGATGCGTGCGGTCCATTCCCCCGCCGATGACAAGGTCTATGCCAATCTTGCCTTTGGCCTGCAGGGGACCGGCGGCTCCACCTCGATCGCCAATTCCTACGAGCAATTGCGCAAGGCGGGTGCCACCGCGCGTGCCATGCTGGTGGCCGCCGCCGCCGAGGAGTGGGGCGTGCCGGCCGGCGAGATAACCGTCGAGAAGGGCCGCGTCAAGCATGCCGGTTCCGGCAAGGAGAGCGGCTTCGGCGCCTTGACCGTCAAGGCGGCGGCGCAGACCCCGCCGGAAAATCCGGCGCTCAAGGACCCGTCGAAATTCGTGCTGATCGGACAGGAACTGCCGAAGCTCGATACGGTCGGCAAGACCAATGGCACGGCGATCTACACGCTCGATATCACTCCCGACAACATGCTGGTCGCCGTCGTCGCCCATCCCGATCATTTCGGCGCGACGGTCAAATCCTTCGACGACGCCGAAACACGCAAGGTCATAGGCGTGGTCGATGTCAAGCAGGTGCCGCAGGGCGTCGCTGTCTATGCCGACAACACGTTTGCGGCCTTGCGCGGTCGGGCCAACCTGAAGGTCGAGTGGGATCTGTCCAACGCCGAGACAAGATCGAGCGAAGAATTGGCGGCGGATTACGCCAAGCAGTTTTCCGAAAAGGGCCTTGAGGCGACCAACAATGGGGACACCGACAGTGCCTTCAAGCAGGAAGGCTTGCAGACGCTGGAGGCGGAACTCGTCTTTCCCTTCCTCGCCCATGCCCCGATGGAGCCTCTCGATGCGGTCTTCATCAAGGCGGAGGACGGGTCGCTCGATATCTACAACGGCGCGCAATTCCCGGCCATGGACCTGATGACGGCCGCCAAGGCCGTCGGGCTCGATCCCTCCAAGGTGCGGGTCAACACGCAGCTGACCGGCGGCAGCTTCGGCCGCAAGGCGCAGTTTGGCTCACCCTACATGCAGGAAGCCGCCGATGTGTTCGCGGCGACCGACGGCAGCCGGCCGCTGAAGCATATGTGGACGCGCGAGGACGACATTCGCGGCGGCTTCTACCGCCCGATGTATGCCCACAAGATGCGCGGCGCGATCGACGCGGACGGCAAGATCACAGCCTGGGAACAGGTCATCGTCGGCCAGTCGATCATGGGCAAGGCCGATCTCGACGAGACCTCGGTCGAAGGCGCGTCGAACCTTCCCTATACGATACCCAACCTGCGCGTGACCGCGCACAATACCAAACTGGCCATCCCGCCGCTCTGGTGGCGCTCGGTCGGCCATACCCATACCGGGTTTGCCGTCGAGACTTTCGTCGACGAACTCCTGCAGAAGGTTGGCAAGGATCCGGTCGAGGGCCGCCTCGCGCTGCTGACCAACGAACCCCGGCATACCGGCACCCTGAAGAAGGTGGCGGAAATCGCCGATTGGGGATCGAAGGTTCCCGACGGGCGGTCACGCGGTGTCGCGGTTGTCAAGAGCTTCGGCACCTATGTCGCCCAGATCGTCGAACTCTCGCTTGGCGACGACGGAGCACCGCGCGTGCACAAGGTCTGGTGCGCGGTGGATTGCGGCATCGCGGTCAATCCAAACGTCATCAAGGCGCAGATGGAAGGCGGCATCGGCTATGGCCTCGGCGCCGTCCTCTTCGATGCTGTGACGCTCGGCAAGGGTGGCAAGATCATGCAGTCCAACTTCCACGACTACCGCTCGCTGCGCATCAACGAGATGCCGGCGGTCGAGGTCGCCATCGTCACATCGACGGAAAAGCCGAGCGGGGTGGGGGAACCGGGGGTACCGCCCGTCGGGCCAGCCGTCGCCAATGCCTGGCGGCGTCTGACCGGCAGTCCGGTCCGGCACTTGCCGATCGTCAGTGTCGTGACATCGTGAGGGCTGCATCATGAAGAACCGTATCATCGCTCTCGGCGTCGCCAGCCTTGGTGTCGCCGCCTCGCTCCTCGCGGCCACGTTCTCGGTTGCGCAGGACACCGAAACTGAAAAATCCGCACCGCTGAAGCCGGCGGCGGAGTTCCAGTCGATCACTGATGCAAAACAGCGCTCCTGGGCGCTGTTCGAGGAGGCCGGCAAGGTCATCCAGCATCCACGCTGCGTCAACTGTCATCCGGCAACGGACCGACCGCTGCAGACCATGGCTATGCACAAGCACCAGCCGCCGGTGACGCGCGGCGATGGCGGCATGGGCATGCCGGGCATGACCTGCAACACCTGTCATGGGCAGGAGAATGTCGAAGTGATCGGCCAGGCCGAAACGCTGAAAAGCATTCCCGGCGACCCGGCCTGGCATCTGGCGCCGATCGAGATGGCATGGGAAGGCAAATCGCTCGGAGAAATCTGTCGTCAGATCAAGGATCCCGAACGCAACGGCGGCAAGACGCTGGCCGAGATCACCGAGCACATGGCGCATGACAGCCTCGTCGGCTGGGGCTGGCAACCGGGCGCCGGGCGCGAACCCGTTCCCGGTTCGCAGGCGGTTTTCGGTGAACTGATCGCCGCCTGGGTCGAAAGTGGTGCTGCCTGCGAGTGACCGAAATATCATCCGACCATCATGCGAAGGGCGCGGCATTGGCCGCGCCCTTCGTCATCAAATGAACCGTCACCGCTGGCTGCGGGCATGTCGCGCCATCAGCGCAGCAGGCCCTGCCCGCCATCCACCCAGATCGGCGTTCCCGTGACATGACGCGAAAGATCCGAAGTGAGGAAGACCACGACATCGGCCACGTCGGCGCCCTTGCCGGGTTTGCCGTCGGAAATCGGCACCTGCCCCGCCGGCCATTCGACGGGAATGGCGGTTTCCTCTTCGCCGCGCAATTGGGTATTGGCGTCGATATTGGTTTCGATCTCGCCGGGGCAGACGGCATTCACCCGGATATGATGCCGCGCCAGTTCCAGCGCGAGCTGCTGGACCATCGCCACCTGCGCCGCCTTTGTGGCAGAATAGGCGGTCGCGCCCGGCGTGGTGAATGTGCGGGTTCCGTTGATCGACGAGACGACGACGATCGACCCGCCACCGGCGGCCTTGAGATGTGGCACCGTCAGATGGATCGTCAGGTAAGTGCCGCGCAGGTTGACCGCGATCGTCTCATCCCATTCCGCCGGCTTCAAGTCATCGATCGGCGCCCAGACACCATTGATGCCGGCATTGGCGACGACGATATCAAGCCGTCCATGCGCGCCGATCAGGCGATCGACGGCCTGGCGCATCTGGTCCGCCTGCGAAATATCAGCGAGGAGCGTCATCGCCTTGCCGCCGGCGGCGATGATCTCGTCTGCCGTTTCGCCAAGCTCATCTTTCGTCCGCCCGAGCACGCCGACAACAGCACCCTTTCGCGCCAGCGCAAGCGCGGACGCTTTGCCGATGCCGGAACCGCCGCCGGTAACCAGTGCCACTTTTTGTGAAAACTCCATGATATCCCGCTCTCCCTGTGAGGAAGCGGAATTCATCAGGCGGCAAAAAGTTCATTCCCGGCAACTCGAAAATGGGCGCGCTTATTTACCCCGGAATTGCGGCGGCCGCTTCTCGACGAAAGCAGCCATGCCCTCCTTCTGGTCTTCGGTCGCAAACAGGCCGTGGAAAATCCGGCGCTCGAACAGGATGCCCTCGCGCAAGCCGCTTTCCAGCGCCCGGTCGACCGCCTCGCGCGCCGCCATGGTCGCGAGCTTGCCATAGCCGGCGACGGTCCGGGCGGCGGCCAGCGTTTCCTCCATCAGCGTGTCGGCGGGCAGGATGCGGGCGACGAGGCCGCAGCGCTCGGCCTCCGTCGCGTCCATCATCCGGCCGGTCAGGATCATGTCCATCGCCTTCGCCTTGCCGACCAGCTTGGTCAGCCGCTGCGACCCGCCCATGCCGGGCATGACGCCGAGCTTGATCTCGGGCTGGCCGAACATCGCGGTCTGCGATGCGAAGATCATATCGCACATCATCGCCAGCTCGCAGCCGCCGCCCAGCGCATAGCCCGACACGGCAGCGATTTTTGGCGTGCGGAAGGCGGCGAATTTATCCCATGCCGCGAAGAAGTCTTCGCTGAACATGTCGGTAAATCCCTTGTCGGCCATTTCCTTGATATCGGCACCCGCTGCAAATGCCTTTTCAGACCCCGTCAGCACGAAGCAACCGACGCCGGGATCACGGTCGAGCGGCGCGAGTTCAGTGGCAAGCGCATTCATGATCTCGGAATTCAGCGCGTTGCGAGCGGCAGGGCGGTTTAGCGTGACGATGACGACGCGGTCCTGCTGTTCGACGATGATTGGTTTTTCCATGACTTGGTCCTTGGCGAAGAGTGAACGGACAATCAGCGATCGGCGGATTTTTCCCTGAGGAGATGGATGATACCGGAAAAATCGGTGTCGGCATGGCCGAGGTCGTTGAACAGTTGGTAGAGCTCCGCCGCCCTGGCGCCGAGCGGCGTGGTCGCGCCAGCGGATTGGGCCGCTTCCTGCGAAAGCTTCAGGTCTTTCAACATCAGCGCACCAGCAAAGCCCGGTCTGTAATCATTGTTGGCCGGCGATGTGGCAACGGGTCCGGGAACCGGGCAATAGGTGGTGAGCGACCAGCACTGGCCCGACGACACCGAGGCGACGTCGAACAGCGCCTGGTGCGAAAGCCCGAGCTTTTCGCCCAGAACGAACGCCTCGCCGACGGCAATCATGCTGATGCCGAGGATCATGTTGTTGCAGATCTTCGCCGCCTGCCCCGCCGCTGCACCGCCGCAGTGAATGATCTTCTTGCCCATCGCCTGGAAGATCGGCGCGGCATCGGTAAAGACCTGTTCCTCCCCACCGATCATGAAGGTCAGCGTTCCCGCCGCAGCACCGCCGGTGCCGCCGGAGACCGGCGCATCAAGCGACGGGCACCCCTTTGCGGTTGCCATCTCATGCGCCTTGCGGGCGCTGTCGATATCAATGGTCGAACAATCGATGAGCAGCGTGCCCGACGGCACGGTAGCGACCAGTTCCTGCCAGACCGACAGGACATGTTTGCCGGCGGGCAGCATGGTGATGACGATATCGACACCCGCGACGGCTTCGGCCAATGACGCGCAGGCACCAACCCCGTTTTCGCGAGCCTGATCCAGCAACGGTTCGGCGAGATCGAACCCCGTCACCGCATGCCCGGCCTTGACCAGATTGGCCGCCATTGGGCCGCCCATATGGCCAAGGCCGATGAAACCGATGGATGTCATGGGATGGCTCCTTGCTTGCTGGTTTCGGCGAAGATCGGCCGGGCGACCGGCTGGAAATAGGCCGCGACGTCGTTCTCCGTCACATCGGCAAGCCGCACTGGGCGCCATTGCGGATTGCGATCCTTGTCGATCACGGCGGCCCGAACGCCCTCGTAGAAATCATGGCTGGCGAGAACCGCCGCTGTCGCCGCGAATTCGCGCTCCAGGCATGCCTTGAGACTCGGGGACTGCCGGCCAAGCCGCAGCAGGCGCAATGTGACAGTGAGGCTGAGGGGCGACTTGGCCGACAGGACGGCAAGGCAGTGCCGAGCGAAGGCGCCGCCGTCCTCTCGCAGGGCTTCAAGGATCTGCTCGACGGTATCGAAGGCAAACAGGCGATCGATGGCCTGCCGGTTCTGCGCCAGCTTGCCCTCTTCAGGTGCCACCGAATGGGCCGCGATCATCGCCGATACGGCATCAGTGGAACTCCCCGACGAAAGGTCGGATAGTGCCTTGATAAAAACCGGCAGGTGATCCGACGGCACGAAACTGTCAGCAAGACCGGCGAGGATGGTGTCCGCCGCAGAAAGCGGCTCGCCGGTCAGCGCGATATAGGTGCCAAGCTCATTGTCCTGCCGGGTCAGGAACCAGGAGGCACCGACATCGGGAAAGAAGCCGATGCCCGTTTCCGGCATGGCGAAGCGGGTGCGTTCGGTAACGATCCGGTGGCTGCCATAGACGGAAATGCCGACGCCGCCGCCCATGACGATGCCATCCATGATGGCGATATACGGCTTCGGATAGCGGCCGATCCGGGCGTTGAGCCTGTATTCCTCGCGCCAGAAGGTTTCCGGTGCGTCGGAGCCGACTTTTCCGCCGTCATGGATGGCGCGGATATCGCCGCCGGCGCAAAGCCCGCGCTCCCCCTCGCCCGTGACGAGAACAGCTGTGATGGTGGGGTCGTATTCGAAGTCATCGAGCGCCGTCTCGATATCGCGCACCATGCCCAAAGTCAGGCTGTTCAGCGCTTTCGGGCGATTGAGCCGGATGCGGCCGAGCGCGCCCTGACGCTCGATGAGAGTTTCGGGCGTGAAATCTGCGGGGTGCGGATCAGACATGGAGGGCATGGCCGAGTGCCTTCATGGCGGCTTCCTGGAAGCCTTCACCGCGGGTCGGGTGGGCATGGATGGTGGCTGCGACATCCTCGAGCCGGGCGCCCATCTCGATCGCCAGGGCAAAGGCGCTGGACAGTTCGGAAACGCCGGCACCGACTGCCTGCACACCGAGGACGAGATTGCTGTCGGCGCGCGCGACAATCCGCACGAAGCCCTCTTCGGACAACATGGTCATGGCGCGCCCATTGGCATTGAAGGGGAATTGCCCGACGCGGACCTCGTATCCTTGAGCCCGCGCCTCGTCTGGCGACAGGCCGGCGGTGACGATTTCCGGATCGGTGAAGCAGACGGCCGGAATGCAGCGCTTGTCCCAGCTGCGCTTCCTGGCCGCGACGATTTCGGCGACCATCTCGCCCTGCGCCATGGCGCGGTGGGCCAGCATCGGTTCGCCGGTAATATCGCCGATCGCATAGATGCCGCGCATCGATGTCCGGCAGCGGTCGTCGACGCGCAGGAATTTGCCGGCGCGGTCGAGGTCCAGTTCGGCCAGCCCCCAGCCTTCCGTGCGCGGTTTCCGGCCAACGGTGACGAGGATCTTGTCGGCGGCAAGCTGTTCTTCCGTCTTCTCCGCCGTCTCGACCAGCAGTGCATCGCCGGAGAGCCCCTTGGCCTTGGCCCCAGTCAGGACGCGGATGTCGAGATCGGCCAGCCGCTTGGCCACCGGCTTGACCAGTTCGGCGTCATATTGCGGCAGAATTTGCGGCGTCGCTTCGACCACGGTCACCGCCGAGCCGAGTTTGGCAAAGGCTGTGCCCAGTTCCAGCCCGATATAGCCACCGCCGACCACCACCAGCTTTTGCGGCACGGTTTTCAAAGAGAGTGCTTCGGTCGAGGAGATCACCGATCCGCCGAAAGGCAGGAACGGTAGTTCGACCGGCTCGGATCCCGTGGCGATGACAACCGTTTCGGCGCGAATGACCTGCATGCCGGTTTCGGTCTCGACCTCGACGGTCTTGCCGTCGCGGAACTTTGCCTTGCCGTGGACGATCTTGACGCGGGCCTTGCGCAACAAGCCCAGTACGCCGCTGTTCAGCCGGCCAACGATGCCATCCTTCCAGGCGATAGTTCTGGCAAGATCGAGTTTCGGCGCCTCGACGGAGATGCCGAGCGGGCTTTTGGCGGCCGCCATATGGCTGACCTTCTCGAATTCCTCGGCCGCGTGGATCAGCGCCTTGGAAGGGATGCAGCCGATATTGAGGCAGGTTCCGCCGGCCTTGACGGCTTCGACGATGACGGTATCGACCCCGAGCTGGCCCGCCCGGATGGCGCAGATATAGCCCCCCGGACCGGCGCCGATGACGAGAAGTTTGCAGACGATCTCTTTCATGGGCTCAGCTTTCAATGAAAATCAGCGCTGGGGTTTCGAGCAGCGCCTTGATCCGCTGGACGAAGGTTGCCGCATCCCAGCCGTCCACGACCCGGTGATCGAAGCTGGACGACAGGTTCATCATCTTGCGCGGAATGAACTGGCTGCCGTCCCAGACCGGCCGGATCATGATCTTGTTGACCCCGACGATCGCCACTTCCGGATGGTTGATGATCGGCGTCGTGGCGATGCCGCCCATCGCGCCGAGCGAGGTGATGGTGATGGTCGAGCCGGACAATTCCTCGCGCAGCGCTGAGCCGGTGCGGGCGGCCTCGGCCAGCCGGACGACTTCCGCCGCGCAGTCCCAGATGCCGCGCGCTTCCGCATGGCGCACCACCGGCACGGTCAGCCCGGCCGGCGTCTGGGTGGCGATGCCGATATGCACGGCTGCGTGGCGGCTGATAGTGCCGGCATCGTCATCGAATGTGGCGTTGACCACCGGCTGCTCGTCGATGGTTTTCACCATGGCCCGCATCAGGAAGGGCAGGATCGTCAGCTTGGCCTGGTCCGGCTTGCGTCCGGCATTCATCGTCGCCCGCAGATCCTCCAGATCGGTGACATCGATTTCCTCGACATAGGTGATATGGGGAATGCGTGAGGTGGCCAGCACCATCTTTTCCGAGATGCGGCGGCGCAGGCCGGTGACCTTGATCTCCTCGACCGCGGTCTTCCTGGCGAGGCCGGTTGGCGCCAATTTCGCCTGCGCGCCGTGGGCCAGGAACTGGTCGAGATCGTCATGGGTGATGCGCCCGGCCGGGCCGCTGCCCGAAACCTGCCGCAGGTCGATGCCGGCATCCTGTGCCCTAAGCCGCACGGCTGGTGAGGCCAGCGGCTTTGCGAGCGTATCAGGAGCCGCACGGTTTGCCTTCTCCCCAGCGGGGAGCCCCGCAGGGCCGGATGGCTGGCTGAGAGCAGGCGAAAACACCCCCTCATCCGCCCTTCGGGCAGTTTCTCCCCGCTGGGGAGAAGAGGAAGTGGCCGTCACCGTTTCCGCCGCCGCGACCGCATCAATTTCACCGCCCTCACCCGCAACCTCAATCCGCACCAGCGGTGCTCTAACAGCGACGGTATCGCCGATCTCGGCGCCCAGCCAGAGAACCGTGCCGCTCACCGGCGACGGGATTTCGACGGTTGCCTTGTCTGTCATGACGGCGGCGAGGATCATGTCCTCGCGGACGGGATCGCCGACCTTGCAGTGCCATTCGACCAGTTCGGCCTCCGCCACGCCTTCGCCCACATCCGGCATCTTGATGATGAATTCGCCCATGATCAGCCCTCCATCACTTCGACGAGCGCACGGCCGACGCGGCCGGGTCCGGGGAAATAATCCCACTCCTGCGCATGCGGATAGGGCGTGTCCCAGCCGGTGACGCGAACCACCGGCGCTTCCAGATGGTAGAAGCAATGTTCCTGCACGAGTGCCGCGAGTTCCGCGCCATATCCCGAGGTCAGCGTTGCCTCATGCACGACGACACAGCGGCCGGTCTTGCTGACCGATTCCACGATCGTATCAAGATCGAGCGGCAGCAGGCTGCGCAGATCGATCACTTCAGCATCGATGCCCATGTCTTCCGCAGCAGCCAGCGCCACATGCACCATCGTGCCATAGGCGACGACGGTGACGGCGGAGCCAGACCGCCGGATTTCGGCCTTGCCGATAGGGATGCTATAATGCCCTTCCGGCACCTCGCCGAGTTCATGTTTTGACCATGGCGTCACCGGTCGGTCGTGATGACCGTCGAAGGGGCCGTTGTAGAGGCGTTTCGGCTCGAGGAACATGACCGGATCGGGGTCTTCGATCGAGGCAATCAGCAGACCCTTGGCATCATAGGGATTGGATGGAACGACAACCTTCAGGCCACAGACATGGGTAAACAGCGCCTCCGGGCTCTGGCTGTGCGTCTGCCCACCAAAAATGCCGCCGCCGGTCGGCATGCGCAGCACGATCGGGCAGGTGAAATCACCGTTCGAGCGATAACGGATGCGAGCGGCTTCCTGGGTGATCTGGTCATAGGCCGGGTACATGTAGTCGGCGAACTGGATCTCGACGCAGGGTTTCAAGCCATAAGCGGCCATGCCGATCGCCGTGCCAACGATGCCGCTCTCGCTGATCGGCGCATCGAAACAGCGGGTCTTGCCGTATTTCGCCTGCAGTCCCTGGGTGCAGCGAAAGACGCCGCCGAAATAGCCGACATCCTCGCCGAACACGACAACGTCGTCATCGCGCTCCATCGAGACGTCCATGGCGCTGCGCACGGCCTCGATCATCGTCATTCTGGCCATGTCAGTATCCTGCCTTCTGCCGCTGGCGGCGGATATGCGCGGGCATCTCGGCATAGACGCCCTCGAAGATATCCCGCACCGAGGGCTTTCCGCCGGCATGCAGGGTGCCGTGCGCCTCCGCCTGTTTCTGCGCCTGGATTACCTCGTCGAGGATTTCCGATTCCGCCTGCACATGGCGTTCCTCCGACCAGACGCCTCGGACGATCAGGTGCTTCTTCAGGCGCAGGACGGGATCGCCGAGCGGCCAGGCCTCGGACTCGGTCTTCGGGCGATAGGCGCTCGGATCGTCGGACGAGGAATGGCCCCCGACCCGGTAAGTGACGTATTCTATGAGGGTCGGACCGAGATTGCGCCGGGCGCGCTCGGTCGCCCAGAGGGAAACGGCGTAGACGGCGAGATAGTCGTTGCCATCGACCCTGAGCGCCGGGATGCCAAAGCCGAGACCGCGAGCGGCGAACGTGCCGGAGCCGCCGCGCGCAATGCCCTGGAAGGTCGAGATTGCCCACTGGTTGTTGACGATGTTGAGGATGACCGGCGCCTTGTAGGTCGAGGCAAACACCAATGCCGAGTGGAAATCGGATTCCGCGGTCGAGCCATCGCCGATCCACGCGGCGGCGATCCTGGTGTCGTTCTTGATGGCCGACGCCATGGCCCAGCCGACCGCCTGCACATATTGCGTGGCGAGATTGCCGGAGATCGTAAAGAAACCGTGCTCCTTGGAAGAATACATGATCGGCAATTGCCGGCCGCGCAGCGGGTCTTTCTCGTTCGAGAAGATCTGGTTCATCATCTCGACCATCGGATAATCGTCGGCAATCAGCAGACCGGCCTGACGATAGGTCGGGAAATTCATGTCACCCTTCTTGAGCGCCTTTCGGAAGGCGCAGCTGACGGCTTCCTCGCCCAGGTGCTGCATGTAGAAGGACGTCTTGCCCTGCCGCTGCGCCATCAGCATGCGGGCATCGAAGGCCCGGAGCTTCATCATGTTGCGCAGGCCGGTCAGCAGTTCCTCATCCGATAGCAATCCGGCCCAGGGGCCGACCGCTTCGCCGTCGCGGTTCAGCACGCGGATGATCGAATAGGCAAGGTCGCGGATGTCCTCCGACGCGGCATCGACCTCCGGGCGCGGCACGGAGCCGGCCTTGGCTATGTTGACGTTGGAAAAATCCGGCATGCCGCCGGGCCGGACAGCCGGTTCGGGAACATGAAGACTCAATTGCGGGAACTCGGTCATGCCTCGTTCTTCCTCCCGTTTTCGCCCTGCTTTCCAGTCTCCTCCCGGAAATAGGGCGTTTTTTCTCATAAACTACGCGCAATGACGATACGCTGCACGTCGCTTGTACCTTCATAAATCTGGCAGATGCGGACATCGCGGTAGATGCGCTCGACCGGAAAATCGGACAGATAGCCATAGCCGCCATGGATCTGGATCGCGTCCGAGCAGACTTTCTCCGCCATTTCCGAGGCAAACAGTTTTGCCATCGACGCTTCCGTCAGGCAGGGTTCGCCAGCGTCCTTCAGCTCGGCCGCATGCAGCACCATCTGCCGCGCCACCGTGATCTGCGTCGCCATGTCGGCAAGGCGAAAGGCGACGGCCTGGTGCTCGATGATCGGCTTTCCGAAAGCGATGCGTTCGCGGGCATAGTCGCGTGCCGCCTCGAACGCCGCCCGCGCCATGCCAACCGATTGCGAGGCGATACCGATGCGGCCGCCTTCGAGATTAGCGAGCGCGATCCTGTAGCCCTCGCCCTCGGCACCCAGCCGCAGGTCGGCCGGAATGCGCATGTCGGTAAAGGCGATCTGGCAGGTGTCGGAGGAATGCAGGCCGAGCTTGTGTTCGACGCGGATAACCTCGTAGCCCGGCGTGTCCGTCGGCACGATGAAGGCGGTGATGCCCTTCTTGCCGGCATCGGGATCTGTAACGGCGAAGACGATGATGACGTTGCCGTTCTTGCCGGAAGTGATGAACTGCTTGGCGCCGTCGAGCACATAATGATCGCCATCGCGGCGGGCGCGGGTGCGCAGGTTTGAGGCGTCGGAACCAGCTTGCGGCTCGGTCAGCGCAAAACCGCCGATCCATTCGCCGGAGGCCAGTTTCGGCAGAAACCGCTGCTTCTGCTCCTCGGTACCGAATTTCAGGATTGGCACGCAGCCGACAGAACTGTGCACGCTCATGATCGTCGAACAGGGGCCGTCGCCGGCGGCGATCTCCTCCAGTGCCACGGCATAGGCGACGGTGCCAGTCTCCGAGCCGCCATAGGCCTCCGGCACCAGCATGCCGAGAAAACCGAGTTTGCCCATTTCCTTCAGTTCGTCCTTCGGAAAAGCGTGCGAGACGTCGCGCTCGGCCGCCCCCGGCACGAGACGCTCACGGGAAAAATCGCGGGCCATGTCGCGGATCAGCATCTGTTGTTCGGACAGGATCATCTATCGGTCTCCTCCCAGCCCGATCAATGCCGCTCGACTGCGATGGCGGTAGCCTCGCCGCCGCCGATGCAGAGCGCGGCCATGCCGCGCCTTAGATCATAGCGTTCAAGGGCTGCCAGCAATGTGACGATGACGCGGGCTCCGGATGCGCCAATGGGGTGACCGAGCGCGCAGGCGCCGCCGTGGACGTTCACCTTGTCATGCGGCAGGTCGAGATCGCGCATGGCCGCCATGGCGACGACAGCGAAGGCCTCGTTGATCTCGAACAGGTCGACATCCTTCAGGTTCCAGCCGGTGCGTTCGCTGAGTTTTTTCAGCGCCCCGATCGGGGCCGTCGCAAAGAGATTGGGCGCCTGCGCATGGGTGGAATGGCCTGCAATCGTGGCAAGCGGCATCAGGCCTCGGCGGTCAGCCTCGGAGCGGCGCATCAGCACCAGCGCCGCCGCGCCATCGGAAATCGAGCTGGCATTGGCGGCCGTCACCGTGCCGTTTTCGCGGAAGGCAGGTTTCAGGGTCGGGATCTTTTCAAGCCTTGCCTTGCCCGGCTGCTCGTCACGGCTGACAATCTGTTCGGTTCGTCCGGCCTTCACAGTCACCGGCGTGATTTCACTGTCAAACGATCCATCCTCGATCGCCTTCTTGGCGCGGGTCAGCGAGGTCACGGCAAAATCGTCCTGCGCAGGCCGGGTGAACTGGTAGGCCTCGGCGCAATCCTCGGCGAACGTTCCCATCAACCGCCCCTTGTCATAGGCATCCTCCAGCCCGTCGAGGAACATGTGGTCGATGACGCGGCCATGGCCGAGCCGGTATCCGCCGCGGGCCCGATCCAGCAGATAGGGCGCGTTGCTCATGCTTTCCATGCCGCCGGCGACGGCGATGCTGGCGCTGCCGGCAAGAATGAGGTCGTGGGCCAGCATCGTCGCCTTCATGCCCGAGCCGCACATCTTGTTGACGGTGCTGGCACCTGTCGCAAACGGCAGGCCGGCGCCGATAGCCGCCTGCCGTGCCGGCGCCTGCCCCTGCCCGGCCGGCAGGACACAGCCGAACACGACTTCCTCGACCATGTCAGGCGCAACGCCGCTGCGCTCAAGTGCTGCGCGGATGGCGGCGGCTCCGAGTTCCGGCGCGGTGGCACCTTGCAAATCGCCCTGGAATCCGCCCATGGCGGTGCGCGCCGAACCGACGATGACGATGGGATCAAACGCTGTCATTCAAACCTCCCGGAACCCATCTCAACGCGGCGCCATGCGCAGGGCACCATCCAGGCGGATCACCTCGCCGTTCAGCATGCTGTTCTCACAGATATGGCGCACCAATGCGGCAAATTCACCGGGGCGGCCAAGGCGCGGCGGAAACGGCACGCTTTTGCCGAGCGCATCCTGCACCTCCTGCGGCATGCCCGCCATCATCGGTGTTTGGAAAATGCCCGGCGCGATGGAAACGACGCGGATGCCATAGCGGGCAAGCTCGCGGGCAATCGGCAGCGTCATGCCGACGACGCCGCCCTTGGAAGCGGCATAGGCTGCCTGGCCGATCTGTCCGTCGAAAGCGGCGACCGACGCGGTGTTGACGATGACGCCGCGCTCGCCGTCGCTGTCCGGCTCCTCGTTCTGGATTGCCGCCGCCGCAAGCCGGATCATGTTGAATGTGCCGACAAGATTGATGCCGACCGCGCGGGCAAAATTCTCCAGCCGATGCGGGCCGTCGCGTCCCAATATCTTTTCACCCGGCGCGATGCCGGCGCAATTCACCAAGCCGTGCAGATGGCCGAAGGCTGTCAAAGCCATATCGACGGCCGCCTGGCCATCGGCCTCGCTGGTCACGTCGGTCCGGATGAAACGGGCATTCCCGAGGCTTTCGGCGACGCCGTCGCCGGCCTCCTCGTTGACATCGGCGACGACGACGCGCGCACCGGCTTCGACCAGCATCCGGGCAACGGCAGCACCAAGCCCAGAGCCGCCGCCGGTAACGACAATGACCTTTCCGGAAATGATCATGGGGCGGTCGCCCCGCCACAACATCCGGGTGCCGAATTTCGATCCATCCTGCAGCCCTCCCGTGCCGCGCTTCATCGCAAGGGCATGCGCTCCTCAGCCATGCCACCTTGCCGAACTCTACGCCGACGCGCTATTGCAAGCGATGACGGAAGTGTCCTTCCTTTTCGGCCACTTTTACCATGTGGGAACACGCCCGATGACCGAAACCGACCGGCGGATGATCTCGCCCTCCTTTGTCGAGGAAGCCCTCGACTGCCTGCGCCGGCAGGGCAAGCCGACGGCGCCGCTTTTGGCTTCCCTCAGCCTGCCACTGTTGGTCGATCGGCCGATTTCCGCCGAGACTTACGGAGCCCTTTGGCTGGCCATCGCGGCCGAGGTGGACGACGAATTCTTCGGCATGGGCGGACGGCCAATGCGGCGCGGCAGCTTCACCCTGCTGTGTCATTGCGTGCTGCATGCACAGACGCTGGACCAGGCACTCCGCCGCGCCTTGCGCTTCCTCAACGTCGTGCTGGAAGATCCGAGCGGTGAACTGATCGTCCGCGACGGGCTGGCCGAGATCGTGCTGACCGACAAGGGGCCAGCGCGTTCCGCCTTTGCCTATCGCACCTATTGGATCCTGCTGCACGGCATCACCTGCTGGCTGGTCGGGCGGCGCATCCCGATCCGGCGAGTGGATTTCCGCTGCACCGAACCGGAACAAGGTGCAGATTATCGCCTGTTCTTCGGCGCCCCCGTCCAGTTTGGGCAGCCCTTCAGCCTGCTCACTTTCGACCGCACCGTGCTCAAGCTGCCAATCGCGCGCAGCGAACAGGCGCTGAAGCAATTCCTGCGCGGTGCGCCGGCCAATATTCTGGTGCGCTATCGCTACGATGCAGGGCTTGCGGCCAATGTTCGAAAGCGCCTGCGCCAGACGCCGCCCTCGGCCTGGTCCGGCTTTGCCGATCTTGCCGCGCAGATGCGCATGTCGCCCTCGACGCTTCGGCACCGCCTGCACGGCGAAGGCCAGAATTATGCCGGGATCAAGGACGAGATCCGCCGCGACCTGGCGATCGACCTTCTTCTGGGAAGCGACCGCGGCGTCGGCGAGATCGCCGCGCAACTGGGCTTTTCTGAACCCAGCGCCTTTCACCGTGCCTTTCGCAAATGGACATCCCACAGCCCTGCCACATTCCGGCGCCAGGCGATCGCGGCCAAAACCGCGAAATGATGCCGCGCTGTCGTCTGTCCGGCACGGAACCGCGGCGATGGCAGTCTATTCCTCAATCCCGCTGAACCGATCGCCACGCCGACTTTGCGCTCTACAGCGCCAAGCGTGAAGGCCGCAAACGCGTCACAAGTCGCTGCCAGATTTCTGGTTTCCGCCCATGGTCGGCGGCCCGGAGATTTGAAACGACATTTTCCTGGGACTTATGTTGCGCTGGCCGGAGCAATCGTGTCCACGCGAAATGACAAGCGAAACTTGAGACCGTCGGCGGCGAAGTCCGTCTCGCTCTGGGGCTCCAGGGGACCCGGGAAGGCGCTTCGGATAAGCTTCGACCCGAAACCTTCACTCGCCGGCGTGGCAATGGCCGGTCCGTCCCGCTCCGTCCAGTCGAACTCCACCCGATCGCCGTTCAACGTCCATTTGACATCGATCCGCCCGTCGGCTTCGCTTAGCGCACCGTATTTCAGTGCATTTGTCGCCAATTCGTGCACCACGAGAGAAAGCGCCGTAACCGCCTCCGGCGTCAGCAGGCAGGGTGGCCCGGACAGACTGATCCGGTTGCCCCGGTCGCCACCAACCGGCCGCAGCGCGCGCTCGACGACCTCCCTCAATTCGGCGGCCTTCCAGTCATCGGACAGGAGAACGTCATAGGCGCCGGCCAGGGCGGTGACGCGGCTGGCAAAGATCGCGTTTTCCTCGGAGCGGTTGCGGAAGGTCTGGCGGGCAATGGCCTGGACAACGGCCATGGTGTTCTTGACGCGATGCGACAGTTCCTTCGCCATCAACTTGCGTTTTTCCTCCGCGCGGCTGGTCTCCAACCGCCGGACTTCGAGTTCGTCGAGCAGGCCATCGACGGAGGCTCCGACCTGGCCGAGCTCGCCGTAATGGCCCTTCATCTTCGTGCGGCTATCGGTCTCTCCTTCGCGCCAACGCTGGAGCACCGATACGATATGGTTGATCGGATCGAGGATAAACCGGTTGCCGACGAAGACAGCAGCACACAATGCGAGCGCGGCACCGATCGCCATCATGACGAGACCCGTGATAGAGGCGCGGTTGATGGGTGCAAGCGCCTCGGACTCCGACAGACCGGCACTGACATAAAGGGGATTATTCCGCGACACCGGCGTATACCCCATGATCCGCTTGGTGCCATCCTGGCTGATCAGTTCCATCGTGCCTGGGGCATCCGCTGAAAGCAGCGGCTGATACTGCTTCGGTATCGTTGTTCCGACGAACCGTTGCGGATCCGGATTGCGGGCGAGGATCACGCCCTTTCGATCAGCGACCGTAACCGAACCGCCGGTCGGCAGGCCGCGCTCCAGGATCTGCTCTTCCAACCAATCCAGCCGCACCCCGGTCGTGAGAACGCCGACCGTCCTGGAATCCCGCTTGATCGCGAGCGCCATGGGCAAGATCGGCGCGCTCGAAACCCGCGCGATCGTATATTCTCCAACGACAAGCTCGTCCGTCTTCAGGGCGCGCTGCACATAGTCGCGATCGCCGAAATTCATTCCTGTCTTCCAGCCCATGCTGTCACAGATCAGCTTGCCGGTTTCGTCGAGCACGAGGATATTGCGGACCGGCGCGAGCTTCGATGCGACCGATTTCAGGACCGTGTTGCAGCTGGCGGAATCGCGTTCGGCGATGGAGGGTATGGCAGCGGTTGCGATCAGCAGACCCTTGATGCCCTCGATGACGCTGCCGATTTCCGAGGCGGTCTGGCGCGCCATTTGGGCGGCTTGTCGATGCACTTCCGCGTTGCGCTCGGCGCGCGCGGTAATCTCGTTATAGGCGAGCATGCCGATGGCAGGTGTGAGTGCTGTCAATGCAACGGCAACAAGTCGTTTTTTCACGTTCACGTCCCCCGCCGCGACCGGATTGCCACATTTCATATTCGTCTTACATGCGTCGGCAGGTCATGCCAAGTGCAGGATATTGCCGTAGCGTGACCCGCATATGATCCGGACCGTCACCTGAGACTTCCGACCCGTAGCGCGGGCTTTCGTGCTTCGGAAGCGTCCAGGAGAGGCATGATCCGGCGGAATTTTCGCGCTCTGTCGGTTGCCTGCCTACAGCGCCGCGCGTCAAATATGACGCGCAAAGGTCGCTGCAACGCTTCAGAATTTGTCCGGGCATATTCCGAACCGTTCACAGTCTTTTGCTGAGGAAGGCTGAGCCATTCAGGCCAAACCGCCAGGGAATATCGGCCGCCTTGGTAATGCCGATGCGCAAGCCGGTGGAAACCGTTCGGGGTTCATTTGGCGAGACAAGATGAAAAGGGTCTTCCGCCAGCGACCAGCCGTCGAGATCGTCCGTGACGCCAAGCGCCTGGCAGAGGCGTCCCGGGCCGGAACAGAGCAGCGCCAGCCTGTCCAGCCCTCGCCGTTGCCGCATGACGTCCAGACCCGTCAGCGGCTCCAGCGCGCGGATCAGGACGGCGCTGCCGGGGCGGGAGACAAAATTCAGGCACCAGTGCATGCCGTACGAACGATAGACATAGACGCTGGCGGACGAGCCGAACATGGCCCGGTTGCGACGTGTTTGTCCCTTGAAACTGTGGGACGCCGGATCTTCATCAGTGTAGGCTTCCGTCTCGACGATCAGGCCGCCGACACCGGCGACCTCAAATGTCGCACCGATCAGATCGATTGCGACGGTCGGCGCCGGACGATCGAAAAACACTTTCATCCAATTACGATCCTGCAATATCGGCGACAACATTTTTTCTCCCTGCAACCACCTTGTTTTGTTATATCAGGCCATGTCTTCGGCGGCTTGAAAGCGGCTGGCGAGGCGCTACATCGCGCCGGCGGATTGGGATTGCGGTGGCAGATGGAATTGGCGCGAATCCGGTTTATAGTATGCGTTGTGGATCAAGAGCAGCGACAAGGCGAAGAAACCGGCCAGCATCAGGAACAACGTGTTTCGCGCCGTCATGGCTCACCTGTCGCCAGGATGATGGCCACGGATGGGGTCAGCGGATGCTCGCGCGGCAGGGTGTAGAGGTAGCCGATCGTCAGTGCCAGAACACCGAAGATCAGGTTTGCCAGTGCAATCGTCAGAATATCGTCATCCATCGTCGGCTCCTCGCATCGCAACCCTATGGAGCGATGAAAGTTCCCGGGTGGCCGCATGCGGATACGACACCTTCCGATCATGACGGCCGTCGATGCAGTTCTTAATTTAGCTTCGGAACAAAAACACCGCTCGGGAGTTGATCCAGGCGCGTTTCTGGAGGAGTTGGAAATGATCATTCAGAAAGCCGAGCTTTGCGCCGATGTGATGTGGTCCGAACCAGTGGAGATCAGGCTGGGATATGGCCAGCCGGAGAAAATCAACGGCCCGCTTCAGGCGCTCAATTGCCTGGCGCAACGATGGCCGGATACGGGCGGCGAAGAATATCTGAAAGCCAAGACGCTCTGCATGGCGGCGCTGGGCGAACGCATTCCCTGCGCCGATGTGCGGGATGCTTTCATTGCCGCTGCAGCCGAAGCCGACATGCTAGTGCGCGCCAATTGATCCCGAAAGGGGCTCTATCGCCGAGCGGCGACGAGATGCGCCGTCAAGCCCACGGCCAGGCCGGCAATCAGGCACCCAGCAAAACCGATCCCCGGCGAGCGCCGTGACGCGGAAGGCCATGTTGTATAGCGCGCCTGATCCAGCGATTGCGGCAGTTCGGAAATTTTCTGCTTCAAATAGGCAACATAGGCCGCCAACCGGCGCAATTCTTCCGAGTGGTCGATCCCATGCGAAACCGAAGCGCTTGCCCGCAATTCTGGTTGCTGCTCCTGAAGTTCGGCGAAATAATCCTCCAGTTCATTTTCAAACCTCGTCGCATTCCTGCCGCCGATCGTCTTGCTGCCACCGTGCATCATGGTCATTTCCTCTTCGTTGACGCGGAAACAACGCGGAAGGCGGCAAAAGGATGCATGCCATGGCATTGTTTCACGCGTCTGGAACAATGGCCGCCTGTCCAAGTTGCCTGCAGCCGGCTGGCGTCTCGATCCACGCCTCCGCGAGGGAGGCGACGACAGATATGCTCATGGCCGGCAACCTGCCTGGAGTTTCGATCCACGCCTCCGCGAGGGAGGCGACCCTCAATCAGGCGATCTGGCTTCCTGCTGCGCGGGTTTCGATCGCTCCGCGAGGGAGGCGACGAAATCTGAATGGCGCGGCCGCCTGCGCCGACGAGTTTCGATCCACGCCTCCGCGAGGGAGGCGACATAATCTCGCCGACAGTCTTTCCGTGCGGCACAACGTTTCGATCCACGCCTCCGCGAGGGAGGCGACTCTGCGAACATCACCAGCATTGTTTCCGTGTAGAGGTTTCGATCCACGCCTCCGTGAACGGAATCGCGTAGATGATGCGGCGATGGCCATGACGCCTGGCGTGATCGAGCGCGAAACCAAGAGAGGCCAGCGTCTTGCCGCCGCCGGTCGGCACGGTCAGCGTGAAAAGACCGGGCTGTCGATCGGCACCGCCGCGCACGTGCCGGAGAATATCGGAGCGCAGGCGATTGAGATCGCCGTCCGCCGCGCCAAAGCGGGCGATATGTGCGTCGAAGCGCGCCAGGAAATCGTCGAGCAGAGTGGCAAGCGGCGTCCATGCGCGATCCGCCCTTGTCTTTCCAAGCGAGATATAGAACCCCTCTGTATCCTTGAAATCCGCGTCCACCAGGCAGGAGAAGATCATGCGCCCCATGAAGGACAGGGCAAAGTCGCGCTCGCTCCTGTCAGCGGGAAGGTTTCGCATCATCGCGGGCACGAGGCCGGAGACATCCGGATGCAGTTCATTCTGCCAGAAGGGATCCAGGGCCACGGGGCGCTCCATCCGGATATTGAAGCAGCCCTCCGTATCGCTCGACCGGTCCGGCAGGCCCGCATGGTGCCCCAGGATCGCATAGGCGATCAATTCTGCGACGGCCGCATCCGGCCCTGTCGCCAATTGTTTTAAAATCTGGGCTCCGGCCGTGGAATGGTCCACGAGGATATTGGCTCCCGCAAGCCTTCGTTGAAAGCCGGGATTGTACTTTCCGAGATCATGAAAGAGCCCGGCAGCGAAGGCGGCGCGCTCCAGACCGAAAGGCCGGGCCATTTCCGATGCCAGCTTGGCCACGCCCACAAGGTGATCCCTCAGCCTCTGCCAGTCCCGGACATCCCCCTGCGTGCCGCTATGCGCATACCAGTCCATCGCATCCCCCTTCGTTGGACTCCCGGAAGAGACTGGCGCGAACTCGACATCTTCCGGGCCCATCGCCGGCGAGAAAAGTGAAAGCCTTAAGCGCCTGCATCCATAGGGTGTATTCAGGGATATTTTCCACCGATAGTCAAGTGGAAGTTGCACGGATGACTATCGGGCGGATCCCGGTCATCGTCCCCTCAAGACGACAGAAATGATGGCGGACGCCGGTCGCGCAGCACATTCGCATGGAAGCACACTTTAAGCCGTGAAATCCGTGCGTCACAACCACCGTCGCGGGGGCATGGGGGATTTGGGACAACCGCGAAAAAAAAGCTATCGAACACGCAATTTGAGTTGCTCGATAAGAACGGATGAAAACCGGAAGGCCAAAGCGTGCAAGAACATGATGTGGTGCCCGGAGGCGGATTTGAACCACCGACACGCGGATTTTCAATCCGCTGCTCTACCAACTGAGCTATCCGGGCATCCCTGCTTGTCAGCAGTGGTTCCGCTTGAAGAACCGTGGGGCGGTTGGTTGCGCCCCGGAAGCGAGCGGGGTTATAACATCTTGTTCGGCGGTGTCCAGCACCAAATGACGATTTTTCGACAGGAAAATGTCGGCTGATGCAAATACCTGAAAAATAATGGATATCCGCCAAAAATCCGGCCGGCTTATTCCTCGTCGTCGGCCTTTGACTCGTCGTCCGCGACCGGAATCGCATAGGAACCGGTCAGCCAGCGGTTCAGATCGACATTGCGGCAGCGGTCCGAACAAAAGGGATAATGATCGCGGTGCGACGGGCGCTTGCATTCCGGGCATGCCACGGCCTTGCGCAGCGGCGCGACATTGGTTGCAGCCTTGTTTCCTTCGGAACTCATGGCTCAGCCTTTCGCCCAGTTGCTGTGCACGTCATAGCCCTCGCCCGACAGCAAGCTGACTGTCTCGTACAGCGGCAGACCGACGACATTGGTGTAGGAGCCGACCAGCTTGACCACGAAGCTTCCGGCAATGCCCTGGATACCGTAGGCGCCGGCCTTGCCACGCCATTGGCCCGACGCCAGATAGCTGTCGATATCATGGCTGGACAGCCGCTTGAAGCGCACCTTGGTGTCGATGACCTTCTGGCGCACCGTCCTGTCCGGCGTGATCAGGCAGACGCCGGTATAGACCCGGTGGCTGCGGCCCGAGAGGAGATGAAGCGCACTGGAGGCTTCGCTGACAAGCTCGGGCTTGCCCAGGATGCGGCGGCCGACGGAAACGACGGTGTCGGCAGCAAGGATGTAGCTGCCCTCCCAGGCCGGCTCGCCCTTGATCGCGGCCAGTGCCGCGCGGGCCTTTTCGGCCGAGAGCCGCCAGGCAAGGGAGCGCGGATGCTCGGTGCGCTTCGGGGTCTCGTCGAGATCCATCGGCATCAGGCGCGCGGGTTCGATGCCCGCCTGCGCGAGCAGTTCGACACGCCGCGGCGAACCGGAGGCCAGGATCAGCTTTTGTGTCAATGCCATCGCAACCAAGCCGTCATTCTCAGAGATTTGCAGCGCAGATGCCGCGACGCTTACTTGAAGCGATAGGTGATACGGCCCTTTGTCAGGTCGTAAGGCGTCATTTCGACCAGTACCTTGTCGCCGGCGAGAACGCGGATCCGGTTCTTGCGCATGCGGCCCGCGGTGTGGGCAATGATTTCGTGCTCGTTTTCAAGCTTCACGCGGAAGGTTGCGTTGGGAAGCAATTCGATAACGACGCCCGGGAATTCGAGGACTTCTTCTTTCGCCATGTAGGATATGTCTTTCTGTGCTTCGGTGCGGACGCGAACGCGCCCTTCAAAAATTTGGCGGAAACTACACAATCGCCACGGTTTTGTGAACAGCGGCGATCTTCTTTTCCGATTCCGGTTGAATTTTCCGGATTGATCAGCGCGCTATGCCATCTTCTCCGGCATTTGTCCAAGCAAACGATGCCTGATCAGCGTCGCCAGGTGATTTCGAACGTCGCGGTAGGCCGAAACGATCTGTTCACGCGTGCCGGTCGCCACCGTCGGGTCCGGTGTCGGCCAGTACACCACGTCGATCGCCATCGAGCGCGTCAGTTCAAGCGCCGCGTGATGCGCCTCCGGTGCCAGCGTCACGATCAGATCGAAATAGTCGTCCTCCAGTTCGTCCAGCGTGTGCGGCAGATGCCGCCCGGCCGTCAGCCCGATCTCCTCCAGGACCACGTCGACGAAGGGATCGCGCTCACCCGGCCGCACACCGGCCGAGGCGATATAGGTGCCGGCCGGCAACATGGTCTTCGCAAGAACCTCCGCCATCGGCGACCGGATTGCGTTCATGCCGCACATGAACAGCACCGAGGCCGGCGATTTCGCGCTGCGCTGCTGTATCAGGGGCGAAGCGGCGACCGTCACGCTCAGCCCCGCCAGTAGAGCACGCAGACAAGCGTGAAGAGACGCCGCGCTGTATCGAAATCCAGCTTGATCTTGCCCGAGAGCCGATCCATCAGCGTCTGCGAGCCTTCATTGTGAATGCCGCGCCGGCCCATGTCGATCGCCTCGATCTGGCTGGGCGTCGAGGAGCGGATCGCCTCGTAATAGCTTTCGCAGATCAGGAAATAATCCTTCACGATCCGCCGGAACGGCGTCAGCGACAGGATATGGGTGGCGACGGCATCGCCATTTTCCAGCGTGATGGCAAAGACCAGCCTGGAATTGATCAACGACAGGTTCAACCGGTACGGGCCGCCGGGATGCCCTGCGGGCTCGAAGGCGTTTTCCTCGATCAGGTCGAAGATCGCCACCGCCCGCTCATGTTCGACATCGGGCGTCGAGCGGCCGATGGTTTCATCCAGCACGACATCGCAGAGGCGGTGGCTGGCCGTGGCCGTCATCCCTCATCCCCGAGATTGAGCCGGATGGCGACCGAGCGCGCATGGGCCTCCAGCCCTTCGGAACGGGCAAGCGCGATGGCTGCAGGACCCAGATCGCGCAGCTGATCGGCGCCAAGACGCAGGATCGAGGTGCGCTTCATATAGTCGAGCACGCCGAGGCCGGAGGAAAACCGGGCAGACCGTGCCGTCGGCAGGACATGGTTGGAGCCGCCGACATAATCGCCGATGACTTCGGGCGTATGGCGGCCGACGAAGATGGCGCCGGCATTGCGGATCTTCGGGATCATCGCATCAGCATCAGCCAGCGCCAGTTCCAGATGTTCGGCGGCGATGCGGTTGGCGAGCGGTACCGCGACGTCCAGGTCCGGCACCAGGATGACAGCACCGAAATCGCGCCAGCTGGCGCTTGCGGTGTCTGCCCGGGGCAGCGTGCGCAACTGGCGCTCGACGGCGGCCTCGACGGCGGCGGCAAACGGCGCATCATCGGTGATCAGGATCGACTGGGCACCGACATCGTGCTCGGCCTGGGCCAAAAGGTCGGCGGCGATCCAGTCGGGATCATTGTCGCGGTCGGCGATGACGAGCACTTCGGACGGGCCGGCGATCATGTCGATGCCGACGGTGCCGAACACCTGCCGCTTGGCGGCCGCCACATAGGCATTGCCCGGCCCCATGATCTTGGCGACCGGGGCGATGGTGGCCGTGCCATAGGCAAGGGCCGCGATCGCCTGCGCGCCGCCGATTCGGTAGATTTCCTCGACGCCCGCCATGCGCGCGGCGGCCAGAACGGCCGGATTGATCGCGCCACCATTGGCCGGCACCACCATGACGATGCGCTCGACGCCAGCCACCCTGGCCGGCAGCGCGTTCATCAGCACCGAGCTTGGATAGCTTGCCGTACCGCCCGGCACATAGAGGCCGACGGCATCGATCGCCGTCCAGCGCGTACCGAGGCCGACACCCATCTTATCCTCGTAGATATCATCCTTCGGCCGCTGGCGGGTGTGATGCGCCTCGATGCGCACGGCCGCGACCTTCAGCGCGCCGAGCACCTCGGCGGGCACCTGGCTGATCGCTGCGTCGATCTCCTCGGCCGTCACCGCCATGCCGGTCACCGCGAAATCCAGGCCATCGAATTTCTTCGTGTAGTCGGCAAGGGCCGCGTCACCACGGTCGCGCACATCGTCGATGATCGCCCGCACGACGGTGTTCACATCCTCGGACACTTCCCGCTTGGTCGTCAGAAAGGCTGCGAACTGCTCTTCGAAGCCGGGGGTGAGATAGTCCAGACGAATGGCCAAGGGAACGGATCCTCAATCGGTAATCGGCAATCGCGCTTGGCTCGAGAGCCCGCGATCGAAATTCAGGCGCCGGCCGGATGGCGGGGCCTGAAGCCGGTTTCCCATGCGCCGCCGGTATCCGCAAGCTGAACCTCGATACATTCCACATCGATCATGATCGAAGCGCCGCCCGACAGCACGAACTCCACCGTTCCATCCGGCCCCTCGCCGTTCTGCTCGAACTGGATGGACAGCAGCGACAGGACCTTTTCACCATCCTTGCGATCGAACCCAATGGAGCGGACGGCGGAAACCTGCTTGAAAAGAAGCAGGCTGCGGCGGCGCTCGAACGACTTGCCGCGCCCTTCCGCCGTTTCCCAGACGAAACGGTTGATCACCAGCGACAGTTGCCGGGAGCGCTGCGCATAGGCAAGACCGGACACCTTGAAGACTGCGTCCTGCACATGGGCGGACACGATTCCGAGGTCCTCGGCGTCCAGCGCCATCAGCTTCAAACTATCCATGCCGTCAATTCCTTGCCTGGCCTTGTCTGTCCGCACGGCCGAGGGGCCGCCGCCATCATGACACAGGACATAGGACGCCGACATCGAATCCGCAACAGCGCTTGAGGTGAGCGATCAATCGCTGACGCGTTCGACCTCGGCACCGCAAGCATTGAGCTTTTCTTCCAGCCGCTCGAAACCGCGATCGAGATGATAGACGCGCGACACCATCGTATCGCCTTCGGCCACCAGGCCGGCGATCACCAGAGAAACCGAAGCGCGCAGGTCGGTTGCCATGACCGGTGCGCCCTTCAGCCGCTCGACACCTTCGATTTTCGCCGTCTGGCCCGAAAGCGTGATCTTGGCACCGAGACGGGCGAGTTCCTGCACATGCATGAAGCGGTTTTCGAAGATGGTCTCGGTGATGTGCGAGACACCGGAGGACTTGGTCATCAGGCCCATGAACTGCGCCTGCAGGTCTGTCGGGAAGCCCGGGAAAGGATCGGTGACCACGTCGACCGGCTTGATGCCGCCGCCGTTGCGCACCACCCGCAGGCCGGTTTCGGTCTCGGTGATTTCGGCGCCGGCGCGGCGGATGGCTTCCAGCGCCGTGTCGAGCAGGCGGGCATTGGTGCCTTCCAGCAAGACATCGCCGCCGGTCATGGCGACAGCCATGGCATAGGTGCCGGTCTCAATGCGATCCGGCAGGACGCGGTGGCGCGCGCCGGACAGCGAGGTGACGCCTTCAATGGTGATCGTCGAGGTGCCGGCGCCGGTGATCCTGGCGCCCATGGCGTTCAGGCAATTGGCGAGATCGACGACTTCCGGCTCGCGTGCGGCGTTGCCGATCGTGGTCGTGCCGTTGGCGAGCGTCGCCGCCATCATCATCACATGGGTGGCGCCGACCGAAACCTTCGGGAAGACGTAGCGGGCGCCGATCAGGCCGCCCTTGGGCGCCGTCGCATTGATATAACCGCTATCGATCTCGATATTGGCGCCGAGCGCCGTCAGGCCCTCGATGAACAGGTCGACCGGTCGCGTGCCGATGGCGCAGCCGCCGGGCAGCGAGACCCGGGCCTTGCCTTCGCGGGCAAGCAGCGGACCGATGACCCAGAAGCTGGCGCGCATCTTGGAGACCAGTTCGTAAGGAGCCGTCGTATCTACGATGTTGCGTGAAGTGAAATGGATCGTGCGGGAATAGCTCTCGCCCTGGCGCTCGCGGCGGCCATTGACCGAGATATCGGCGCCGTGATTGCCGAGAATACGGATCAACTGCTCGACATCGGCCAGATGCGGCACGTTCTCCAGCGTCAGCGTGTCGTCCGTCAGGAGGGAGGCGATCATGAGCGGCAAGGCGGCATTCTTGGCGCCGGAAATCGGGATGATGCCGCGAAGCTCGTTGCCGCCGGTAATTCTGATGCGATCCATAGGGTACCTTACGGGCGTCGCCCGCCTTTCCTGACAATCCGTCTTGAAGAGATTGGCGCCTCCATAAAGGATGCGCCGCGAAATGAGAAGCAAATTGAACCGTGACGGTAAACCGCCGAAGGGGCGAGGCGCAGAAATATCGGCATCCAGTCCGCATCCCGTGACGACCTCCACCCAGGAAGACCGGCGCCGAGAAAACAGACATCTGCGCCAGACGATATCCGCCCCGGA
>NZ_DATJDJ010000166.1:0-42183 GCF_035497515.1 Pararhizobium sp.
ATGGCCGACCTGATGGACGTGATCGACAAGGGCGTCGGCCGCCTCGTCGACGCCGACATGAACGAAGAGTCGACCCGCCTCAAGGCCCTGCAGACGCAGCAGCAGCTCGGCATCCAGGCGCTCTCGATCGCCAACTCCAACTCGGAAAACATCCTGTCGCTCTTCCGTTAATCGGATCCGCATGCAGGAAAGAGACAGCGGGCGGTGCATATCGCCGCCCGCCATATTCAAAAGGCCGCGCCCCGCAAGGAGCGCGGCTTTTGCGTTGTTTCCAGGGGGAGCGATCTTAATCTTTTGGCAATCGAAATTTATTTTTCTTCATTCTCATTACCGACTTGCTAATGCCCTTAATGGTTTGTTAACCATGAGATTGTTAAGTGTCCGTTAAGAGCGATAGGCTGTCCCTGGGCTAAACATTGGACAGTTTGCATGACGCTGGTCCCGTCGCTACCGGTTCTCGATCCGGAATGTTCCGTTTAATTTTCGAACTGGGGCAATGACCATGACCAGCATTTTGACCAATTCCGCCGCGATGGCGGCTCTCCAGACATTGCGTTCTATCAATACGAACATGGAAACGGTCCAGAGCCGTATCTCTTCGGGTTATCGCGTCGAGACCGCAGCCGACAACGCTGCCTACTGGTCGATCGCGACGACCATGCGCTCGGACAATGCAGCGCTCTCGACTGTTCAGGACGCGCTCGGGCTGGGCGCGGCGAAGGTCGACACGTCCTATGCCGGCATGAGCTCGGCGATCGACGTCGTCTCCGAAATCAAGGCCAAGCTGGTCGCCGCACGCGAACCGGGCGTCGACAAGACCAAGATCAACAAGGAAATCACCGAACTCAAGAACCAGCTCGCCTCGGCAGCCGAATCGGCATCGTTCTCAGGCGAGAACTGGCTCTACAATTCGTCGATCACACCGCCCGGCATCAAGTCGATCGTTGCATCGTTCAACCGCTCCACCGACGGCAGCGTTTCGGTTTCGACCCTCGACTTCGACACCGCAGCGTCGGTCCTGATCGACACCCAGGATGCATCGCTCGGCCAACTGACCAAGGCTATCACGGTCGAGCAGGGCGCCAATGTCGGTACCGGTACAGCCAACGGCACCTATCACCTGATCATCGCATCCGGGGGGACGGCTCCCACCGGTTCCGTCGCGGTCGAACTGGACACCAACACAGCCGACGACGATATCGAAGGCATGATCAGTGCCGTCGATGCGATCTTCAGCTCGCTGACGGACGCCGCCTCGACCCTTGGCGCCATCACCAGCCGCATCGACATGCAGGAGAACTTTGTCGCCAACCTGATGGACGTGATCGACAAGGGTGTCGGCCGCCTCGTCGATGCCGACATGAACGAAGAATCGACCCGCCTCAAGGCTCTGCAGACGCAGCAGCAACTCGGCATCCAGGCGCTCTCGATCGCCAACACCAACTCCGAAAACATCCTGCGCCTGTTCCAGCAGTAAGCATGATCCTGGCGGACCCGTGGGCATCAATCCGGTTCTTGCCATCTCTGCGCACCGTCGCCTCGTTTCAGGCGACGGGCACGCCCTTCCGCCGCGTCGCCGGTCATCGGTTCGGTGGAAACGGTTGGACCGCGCTCATTGCCCAAGCGCGGTCCAACACCCTACATTTTCGCGCAAGTTTGGCCGGATAGTCTCCAACCGCAGCCATCCTCGTCCCGGTTGCCAGCCAATATGAATGTTGCGCTGCCGTTGTATGCGGCCCCATGCCTCCGGTCAGCCGGGCATTGAGCTGATACGGATAGAAAATGTTCGGGCCAGGCCTGTCGGCAACAGCCGCTTGCAAGGTCCTGAAGGAGACATTCCGGAAGTGTCACAGTCTTATGTTTTCAGGTCTCCGGGCCAAATGCTGTCGGCAACCGAGAGGGGGCCTGGACGGACCGTGACTTTGACCCCGTTCACGGGAGCGCGCCCATGAGCGCATCCATCTCACGCTATCTGAAGGATTTCAGCACTCCGAAGGTCGATTTCTCCATCGTCCCGCCGCGCTATTTTCCGGATCTGGATGACGATGTTTCGACCGAACGCGTCTTCGCGATGAAACAGCAACCTCATATCCCGCAACAGCCGCCTCAGCCGCAGGTCGATCTTGAAGCGGAGCGCCGCGAGGCGTTCGCGCAGGGTCGCAGCGAAGCCGAGAGCGAGCAGGCCGCCTTGCATGCCAGGGACATCGCGACACTGACCGGGCGTCATGCGGCAGAACTCGAAGCCATGCGCATGCGCTGTGACACCGAGATCGCCGCGATGATCCACGATCGCTTTTCCGAGATCGGGTCGCAGATGGTAACCATGCTGTCCGACCAGACCGCACGCGTGCTGGCGCCGGTCATGGATCAGACGCTGCAGCAGAAATCGATCGCCGACCTCGCGCACATGATCAACCATTTGATCAATGCCGGCGAAGGCTGCAAGATCCACGTGAAGGGGCCGCTGTCGCTGTTCGAAGCGCTGAAGCGTCATCTCAAGGACGAAACCCTGATTTTCCGCCACCAGGAATCCACCGATATCGACCTGTCGGTCGAGTTCGGCGAATCGATCCTAGTGACGAGAATGGCCGCATGGGCCGATACCGTAGGTAAGGTGCTGGCATGAATGAGAATGAAGGCCATCATCACGGCAAGAACGAGATCATCATCATCAAACGCCATGGCGGTCATCACGACTCTCATCACGGTGGCGCCTGGAAGATCGCCTATGCCGACTTCATGACGGCCATGATGGCGTTCTTCCTGGTCATGTGGTTGATCAATGCGGCCAACCCGCAGACCAAGGCAGCCCTTGCCTCCTACTTCAACCCCGTCCAGCTGAGCGATGCCAAGCCGTCCGAAAAGGGCGTCAAGGCGCCGGCCAGGGACGCCAAGGGTGAAGAGGACCAGATGAAGTCGAAGGTTGACGGTACCGAGACCAAGACCGGCGGTTCGGCCAAGAGCGGCACCGACATGACGGCGACCTCGGGCGAGGAAACGCGGTATTCCGACGCCGACTTCTTCGAAAATCCCTATTCGGTCCTGTCCGAGATCGTCAACGAAACCGGCCATCAGGCGAATATCAGCGCCAAGGGCGAGGGTGGCGCGTCGATGTCGGGCCCGGCCACCGGCGCCGAGGGCGGCGAAGCCTATCGTGATCCTTTCGATCCGGACTTCTGGACGAAGCAGGTCGAGCTTCAGAATGCAGAAAAAGGCGGCGAAAGCCTGCAGGCGAAGGCGGGCAATGGCCCGACCGACGACGCGAAGGATGCCGCTGGCAAGGAAAAGTCGCCGGAGGAATTGAAGGCGGAGGCAGAGAAGGCCGCGTCACAAAAACCGGACGAGAAGGCGGCCGAGGCGTTGAAGGCGGAGATCCGCAAGGAAATCGGTGGCGCCGCCGGCAAGCTGTCCGAAGGACTGCTGGTGACCCCGACCGAAGGCGGACTTCTGGTCACGATCAGTGAGCAGGGCGATGCGCCGATGTTCGGCGTCGGGTCGGCCGTACCGCAGAGGGACATGGTCGTCGCCATGGAAAAGATCGGCGAGTTGCTCGCCGCCCGCAAGGGAAGCGTCGCCATCCGTGGCCATACCGACGGACGCCCTTTCAAGAAGGGTGGCTATGACAACTGGCGGCTTTCGTCCGATCGCGCGCAGAGCGCCTATTACATGCTCCTTCGCGGTGGCCTTGCCGAAGGTCGCGTCAGCCAGATCAGCGGCTTTGCCGACAAGCGCCTGCAGGTCACCACCGACCCGCTTGCGCCGGCGAACCGGCGCATCGAAATCCTGTTGCAGACGAATCAGGGCTGAGCGTGATGTTGAAGGCGATCCGTACACTTCTTCTCTGCGCCAGCGCGATCGGGGCCCTTTCGGGCCTCGTGGCGCATGCAGGCGAGCTTGACGATCTGCCGCCCTACAAGATGCTGCGTTCCTTGCAGCATATTCAGGATTCCATCGTGCTCGGCGACCACTCGGCCGCCGAGATGCAGCGCTTCATGCTGGCAGCGATCGACAAGAGCCTGCGCGACGCCGATCCGTCGGTGTTCGACGACCCGCGAAATGTCGATGCAGCCTTCATCTATGCGATGAGCGGTGGTAACCCGGCGACGCTTTCCTATCTCGCCAACCACGACCTCGAAGGCAATTTCGACAGTCGCATCATTGATGCGCTCAATCATTACCTCGCCGGCAAGGGTGGCCTGATGGTCACCAATCTCGAGAAGGCGATACCGGAATACCGCAATTCGCGGA
Organism: Pararhizobium sp.; assembly: GCF_035497515.1. Classification (GTDB taxonomy): domain Bacteria; phylum Pseudomonadota; class Alphaproteobacteria; order Rhizobiales; family Rhizobiaceae; genus Pararhizobium. The sequence continues at coordinate 4,249 of NZ_DATJDJ010000166.1, forward strand.
TTGGTCCCTATCTCTACCTCGTCCTCGGCAACGCCATCGCGATGCAGAATCCCGCTGACTCACTGAAATATTATGACTGGGCGCGGCTGACCTCGCCTGGCACCAATATCGAGGAAGCCGCCCTGCGGCGTTCGATTGCGCTGGCGACACGCGGCAACCGTCCGGATAAGGGCTTCGCTTATTCCCTGTCCTATGCCCGTCGCTTCCTGACGTCTCCCTATGCCAGCCAGTTTGCCGATGTCTTCGTCGAACTCGCAGTGACCAACTACGGTGCGGAGACGGAAGCGAAGATCCAGGAAATCCTCGGCTTCATGGACAAGCCGCGCCAGCGCGAGGTTTACCTCCGCATTGCCCGGCGCGCCGCGATCGGCGGCATGCAGGAACTGGCGACGCTTGCTTCCTCGCGCGCCGAAGCGCTTTCTGATGGCACGGATGCCGGTCCGAACGCCCTGGCCAGCCTCTATTCCGGTCTCGTCGGTATCCCGTCGAAGGGGATACTCGAAGCCGTCAAGGATATCAGTGCCATTCCCGAAGCCGAACTCTCGCCGCGAGATCAGGCGCTGCGACAGGCGGCGACCGTGGTCGCCGAGGAAGTGTTGCGCGCTCCGGATCCAGAAAGCCTGACGCAAGCGACTGTTTCTAAAGTCGTTCCGGAAAAGACAACAGAGGAAAACGGAGCAGAGACGGGCAGCGGCGATAGCCCGTTTGCAGCCCCGGCATCCGATGCGGCCGCAGATGCCGTGCCATCGGACGGGGAACAGCAAGTGGCATCGTCGGAAAACAGCGCGCCTGATCCGGTTCTCGATGCGTTTCTGACCCATGGTCGCTCGAAACTCGCCGAGATCGATTCTCTCCTGAAGGGGGACGAAGACAAATGACGACGGTTGACGACAACCTGCTCGCGGCGAATTTACGCTCCGCCAAGTCCGGATCGAAATTGGCCGGCAAGCACCATGAAACGGATGCGGCCAAACAGCATTCGGCTTTCGAGAACGCCTTTGCCGATGCGGGCAAGAAGAAGCAACCGTCGATCGCCATCGATGGCAAGGCCGACGCGGAAGCCACCCCGCGCGCCAATATTGCAATTGCACAAAAGCTGACGGCCGGAGCCGCCAGGACGGCGACGTCGCAGCATGAAACGATCAACAGCAAGTCTCAGGTTCACGACGAACCTATCGCCAATGCGGAAATCAAACTGGCGGCGAAGGAAAATGCAAAGGCAAATTCAAAAGGCGACGCAAGGACGACGACCGTCATTTCCGATGACGACAAGGTCAGTCCGGCCCCCATCGGCGTGGATGACAGGACAACTGTCGCGAACAGATCGACCGTATCCAGCGATGTCGGGGGCGCCGATACGCGCATGACCACGGACCCTCTGCCGGTGTTCGATCTGAAATCGGATGTGAAGTCGGGCCTGTCGGTTGCCGACGATACGGATCTGCAGCCGGCACCGGTGCTGTCGAAGCCTGACGTCAAGGCGCGTGACGTGCCGTCCATCAGCCTGCAGCACATCGGCGCGAACGCCGAGGCCGGAAAGACCGGGAATCCCGCGGTTGGCGAGAAGGTCGCCGATCTGATCAGGGACCCTGCGGTGAAGACGACGGAGGCGAACGACGCAGGAAGCGAAAAGCCGGTCCACACCGCCGCGTCCAAGGCTGCTGATCACGACGCACCGGCCGCCACGGATGTCAGCCACCTGCTGACGCTGCTGAGCCCGCAAACGTCGCCGGCACCGGCAATCTCGGCGCCGCACGGGGAGGCGACGCCAACCATGTCGGAATTCCATGCGCTGGCGGTTCGCGCCGGCAAGGCCACGACGCTGCCGCAGGATGCGACAACGGCGAAAACCGAGGCCGCCGACAAGCCCGCAGCGACCACTGATACCGACACGGCCGCCTCGGCGGACACCGACCAGATCTTTCGTTTCGCCCGCGCCGACGGCAAGGGGCAGGCGGTTTCGATGAACGTTGCCTCGGACGGTGACAAGGCCATGGTCAAGAACGACGTGACCGGGGTCAGCGCCAAGGCCGAAACCGTCACCGTCGTCGAGGCCCGGCGTTATCTCGGTCTCGCGCCCGCCAGCAATGCATCCGCCGTGACCAGCCAGATCGTCAGCAATCCGGAATGGGCAAAGGCGCTGCAATCGACAGAGGCTGCCGGGCCTCTGGCGCAGGACTCCACGGGCAAGGTTCTCAACACCCTGAAGATCCAGATGCATCCGATCGATCTTGGCACCGTCACGGCCACGTTGCGGCTCAAGGAAGACGAACTGCATGTCGAACTGAAGGTCGAGACGGGTGATGCCTTCCGGCAGTTCAGCGACGACCAGAATGCCATGGTGAAGGCGCTGCGGGCCCAGGGCTTCGCCGTCGACCAGGTGAGCATCGTTTTCAACGCACCGGATTCGTCCGACGGCACGACACAACAGCAGGCGCAGTCTCAGACCGGCCAGCAGGGCCGTGAGGCGTCGGCGGATGGCACTTCACAGGGCAAGGGCCAGCGCAACGACAATGGCAGCCAGCAGCAAAGCGGCGGAAGGTGGACCGGGAATGAAGGCACGAGCGACCCGTCTTCTGGGACTGACGCTAACCGGACTGGTGACGTCTATATGTAATGCCCATGCGAGCGTCGGCGCCTGCGAGGGCGAGATCACGGCGGCCGCGGCCAAGTATCAGGTTCCGCCGGGCATCCTCTATTCGGTCGGCCTGACCGAGACGGGGCGCAAGGGGGCGCTCCAGCCCTTCGCCATGAATATCGAGGGAAAGGCCTATTTCGAAAACAGCGTCCAGGACGTTCTGCAGCGTTTCGCCGAGGCACGGGCGCAGGGCGCCAAGCTGATCGATCTGGGCTGCATGCAGATCAATTATCATTTCCACGGGGAGAATTTTTCCTCGCCGAGCGAGATGCTGGACCCGAAAAAGAACGTCGAATATGCGGCGCGCTTTCTCTCCAATCTTCACGCCAGGCATGAAACCTGGACCATGGCAGTCGCCCGCTATCATGCGGGACCGAATAACGACCCCGCGCAGAAGAAATATGTCTGCCGGGTGATCGCGAATCTGGTTGCGACAGGCTATGGAAAGTGGACGACCAACGCGTCTGCGTTTTGCCAGTAGCGCAACTTTAAAGGGAATTTTGGGTGCGGCTTGACTCGCTTGGAGGAGTCTGGCGAAATGTGGAGAAATTTTGAGCACAAGCCACTTCTTAAGGACGCGTTAACGTTTCCACAAAAAAATTAGTGCTCCATTTTGATGCACCCACTACATCTAGCCCAAATCGGCACAGAAATCTTAATCTACTATTAATTTCACCCACTAACTTTCCATAGTTGTTCGAGAATCCCCCGATTCGTACCTCTTGGTCATTGAAGCACCATACTGATTCGGAGGCGGACGAATGATCGTAGTGGTTGATGAACGTGAGCTCGTGAAAGACGGGTATACTTCTCTGTTTGGACGTGAGGGCGTGCCCTCCCAGGGGTTTGATCCGAAAGAATTTGGCGACTGGGTCTCCACGGCTGCCGACAGCGATATCGATGCTGTCGAAGCCTTCCTGATCGGCCAGGGCGAACGGGCGATGGCCCTCCCCCGGGCGATCCGGGACCGGACGACCGCACCGGTGATCGCGATCAGCGATTCACCGTCCCTGGAACAGACACTGGCGTTCTTCGACTGCGGCGTCGACGACGTCGTGCGCAAGCCGGTTCATCCCCGGGAAATCCTGGCCCGAGCTGCGGCTATCCGCCGTCGCCTGAAGGCCCTGGTGAACTTCACCGACATCGGTCCGATCCGGGTCTTTTCCGACGGCCGCGACCCTGAAGTTCAGGGCGATGTCTTCGCACTGCCGCGCCGCGAGCGCCGCATTCTCGAATATCTGGTCTCCAATCGCGGACGCCGCGTTTCCAAGTCCCAGATTTTCAACGCGATCTACGGCATCTTCGACGAGGACGTCGAAGAGAACGTCGTCGAAAGCCATATCAGCAAGCTGCGCAAGAAACTGCGCAAGAAGCTCGGCTTCGACCCGATCGATTCCAAGCGGTTCCTCGGTTATTGCATCGACTGGGAATAATCGTTTGCGAACCGGTGGTTCGGATGTGGCGGCACCCACCTCAAGACAGGTTCACGCAAGGCCCACCTCCTAGTCTTGCGATAACGACTAAAACGAGGATCGGACATGAGTCTTTACGGAATGATGAGAACCGGTGGTTCTGGCATGAATGCGCAGGCAAACCGTCTGGGCGCTGTGGCTGAAAACATCGCCAATGCCAACACCACGGGTTACAAGCGGGCCTCGACGGAGTTCTCCTCGATGATCCTGCCGACGACCAACGGCTCCTACAATTCCGGTGGCGTCGAAACCAAGGTCCGCTACAGCATCGGCACCGAAGGCGCCAAGGTCTACACAACCTCAGGCTCCGATCTGGCGCTCGACGGCGGTGGCTTCTTCGTCGTCCAAGGCGGCAACGGCCAGGAATATCTGACCCGCGCCGGTGCCTTCACCGAGGATGGCGATGGCAATCTCGTCAACTCGGCCGGCTACAGCCTGCTCGGCTACGATTATGCCGCTGGCGCTGACCCGACAGTCGTGGTCAACGGCTTCGATGGCCTGACCAAGGTTAACCTCGCTTCCGACGGCTTGGTCGCCAAGGGCTCGACAGTGGGTACGATGGGCGTCAACCTTCCGTCCGATGCTGCTATCGGCGGCATATCGACCACGTCGCTGATCGTCTATGACAGCCAGGGCAATACCCGCATTCTCGACTTCAACTACGAAAAGACGGATGTGAACGAATGGTCGGTTGAAATCGTCGATCGCGACACCGGAACATCGCTTGGTACCAAGACGCTGGAATTCGATTCCGCCGGTGACCTGACAACGACGCCGACGACGATCTCGACCGCCGCGATAACCGGCCTTGCCGTCACGGGCGCCGATCTCGGTGCCCTCTCGATCGATCTCGGGAATACCCTTCAGAAGGGCTACAAGTTCGAACCGGCTGACGACAAGAACGGCGTCGACGGCAGCGCGCCCAGTAAGGTTGCAGGCTTCCAAATTGACGACGACGGCATCGTTTACGTCAAGTACGAGAACAACACGCTCGAGCCGCGCTACCGCATCGCTCTTGCTAACGTTCAGAGCCCTGACAATCTCGTGCCGCAGTCGGGCAACGTTTACTCGCAGGGTACCGATTCAGGCGTCATCATCACCGGCTTTGCCGGCTCAGGCGACTTCGGCAACATCATTTCCGGTGCGTTGGAAAGTTCCAACGTCGACATCGCGGAAGAACTGACGGCGATGATCGAATCCCAACGTAGCTACACGGCAAACTCGAAAGTGTTCCAGACAGGCGCCGATCTGCTGGACGTTCTCGTGAACCTGAAGCGTTGATCAGTAATCATTAAGGGACGGACTGCGCATGTCGCTCGCTGCCGCAATATCAACGGCCCAGACGATATTCAGCAATACGGGGCAACAGACTGCCATCGTATCGAAGAATATCGCCAATTCCGGCAACGCAGACTACGTGCGCCGTCTCGCCATGATGGGCGTCGATTCCCAGGGCTCGCACTATATCAAGATCGAGCGGGCCCAGAACGATGCATTGTTCAAGCAGAACATCTCCAATATCTCGATCGCATCCTCGCAGTCCCGTCTCCTCGACGGGCTGCAGTTGATGCAGTCGGTCTTCGGCGGCAACGAATATCCTTCTTCGCCGTCCAACTATCTCGCGACCTTCCGGGCCAGCATGCAGACCTATGCAGCGGCTCCGGGCAATGTCACGATCGCAGCATCGACCATCGCCGATGCAAAGGATCTCGCATACTCGCTGTCTACCAGTTCGGTCGCGATCCAGGACGTTCGCGCATCCGCCGACAAGGAAATCCTTGAACAGGTCGGCCAGCTCAACGATTACCTGACGCAATTCGGAACGGTCAACAATGAGATCGTCGGCAAGATTGCAACGGGCAAGGATGCCAGCGATGCGCTGGACCAGCGCGACAAGCTCTTGAAGGCGATGTCGGAAATCATCGGCCTATCGACCTCCACGCGCAGCAACATGGATACCGTCATCTATTCGTCCGACGGTACCGTGCTGTTCGAAACGATCCCGCGCAAGATCACCTTTGCGCCGACACAGGCTTATAATGCGACGGTCACCGGCAACAAGGTCTATGTCGATGGCATAGCGCTCAAGGGCGGAACCGGCGGCAACACGACCGGCGAAGGCTCGCTTTCGAGCATGCTGCAACTGCGCGACGATCTGGCGCCGAAGATGCAGTCGCAGCTCGATGAAATCGCGCGCGGTCTGGTCACCATGTTCCAGGAAGGCGGGGCTCCCGGCCTTTTCACCTGGTCCGGCGGCACGGTTCCCGCGGCAGCGACGCTCGAGCCAGGCATGGCAGCCAGCATCCAGGTCAATCCGATGGCCGATGCCGATCCAACCATCCTGCGCGATGGGGGCTTCAACGGCGTCGTATCCAATACGGATGGGAATGCCGGTTACACCGCTTTGCTCGATAGCTACATCGTGGCCATGGATACGACCATGTCCTTCGATACGGCGGCTGATCTCGGCGGCACAAGCACGATCATGACCTATGCATCGTCGTCGATCGGCTGGCTTGAGCAATTGCGCAAGGCCGCGACCACGGGGAACGAAAATAAGACCGCCATGCTGGCGCAGACCCAGCAGGCACTCAGCAACGAGACTGGTGTCAGTCTCGACGAAGAACTTTCGCTGATGCTCGATCTCGAGCAGTCCTACAAGGCATCGGCGAAGCTGCTCAGCACGATTGATGAGATGCTGACAACACTCCTGGATACGGTGAGGTAATCATGAAGACGTCCTTCGTTTCCAACCTGGCAGTTCAAAATGCCATGCGGATCACGATCCAGCAGGGACAGCTGGAAGTCATCAAGCTGCAGCAGGAAGTCACAACCGGCAAATACGCCGATAGCGGCGCCGAACTCGGCGCCAGCTCGTCGCGTGCGGTGAACCTGAAAAACGAGCTGTCGCGCCTGGGAAATCTCAAGGAAACCAATGCGGTCGTCACGCAGCGCCTGTCGGCGTCGCAGATGTCGCTGGAGACCATGCGCAAGGCGGCCGAGCAGATCAACACGACGCTGATCGCGTCGCTCGGCAACGACGACGCATCGCGCCTGAACATCGCCCGGACGGATATCAATGCCGCGCTCGATTCGTTCGTGGCCGCGGCCAACGTACAGTTCAACGGCGAATTCCTGATGTCGGGCATCAACACCGACGTGAAGCCGCTGGCGGAATACGGTGCCGGCTCGGCCGCCAAGGCCACCTTCGATACGGCGCTGTCGGACTTCATGACGACGAACGGCATCGCTTCCATGAGCGATTTTACTCCGGCGCAGATGGACGATTTCATCGAGACCACGCTGGAGCCGCTCTATACAGGCACGCAGTGGGATACTGACTGGTCGGAAGCCTCCGATCAGAACGTGATGAGCCGTATCAGCGCCAGCGAGGTGATCCCGAGCACGACGAACACCAACACCGAAGGCGTTCGCAAGTTTGCGCTGGCAGCGGTCCTGACGACCGAATTGCTTGGTGCCAACGTGTCGTCCGCGGTGCGGTCGACGATCAATTCCCATGCGCAGAACTACGTGCAGCAGAGCGTGACCGGCTTGATCGAGACGAGCAGTACGCTCGGTATCTCCGAATCCCGGGTCAAGAAGGCGAACACATCGCTGGAATCCCAGATCAAGCTGATCCAGACGCATGTCAACGACATCGAGGGCGTGGACCCTTACGAGGCGTCGACGCGCATGAACACGCTGCTGACCCAGATCGAGACCTCTTACACGCTGACGTCGCGGCTTCAGCAACTGAGTTTGATAAATTTCCTCTGATGCGGTGAGGACCAGGACAAACATGAAGGATGTCTGAATGTATCAGTTTTCATACGCCGAGATTATGGAGGACGGCGTCGCTGACTCCAAGGATCGCGAGCGGCAAGTACTCGACCGCTCGATTGCGCTGCTTGCAGCCGCAAGAACGCAGAAGGGCTACTCGAGGGAAGCGATCGAGGCGATCTACTATACCAGGCGCGTCTGGATCCGGTTCATCGAGGACCTTCGGGCCTCGGACAACCAGCTGAACGATGAGTTGCGCGCCAATCTCATCTCCATAGCCATCTGGATACTCGGCGAGACGGAGAAGATCCGCAAGCGCGAGTCCTCGAATTTCCAGGGCATCATCGATATCACAACCATCATCAGGGATGGACTCAAATGAAAAGCACACTGCGTATTTCGCTGAAGTCGGGCGAACGGATTTTTGTCAACGGGGCGGTGTTGCGTGTCGATCGCAAGGTCGCGGTCGAATTCCTGAACGACGTGACGTTCCTGCTCGAAAACCACGTCCTGCAGCCGGAGGATGCGAATACTCCGCTCAAGCAGCTTTACTTCATCGCCCAGATGATCCTGATCAACCCGGAAGGCGCCGAGCAGTCGACGATCATGTTCCGCAAGTCGGTAATCATGCTGCTCAACTGCTTCAAGAACGAAGATATCGTTTCGGAATTGAAGCGGATCGACGGCATGGTGACGCAGGGCCGTGCGTTTGACGCACTGAAGGCCATTCGCGGCCTATATGCTGCCGAGGACCGGATTCTCAACAGCCAGGAGATCACGCCTGCGACGATCGAGCAGATCCGCAAGGAGATCGCACCATGGCGGTAAGCGGCGTTTCGGCGAACAAGACAGCGTCAAACACGACGGGGACGGGTTCCGACGCGTCGAACGCGTCTGCCTCGGCCAGCCTGAACTATGACAGCTTCCTGAAGCTGCTCGTGGCGCAGATGAAGAACCAGGATCCGACGGAGCCGATGGATTCGACCCAACAGATCGCGCAGCTTGCCACCTTCTCGCAGGTCGAGCAGACGATCAAGACGAACACCAACCTGGAAAGCCTGTTGCAGCGCACCTCGCTCAGCGAAGCCAATGCGGTGATCGGCAAGACGGTGACCAGCGCCGACGGCAAGACGACTGGCGTCGTCAAGGAAGTGAAGCTATATTCGGACGGAATCATTGCCGTTCTCGATAACAAGGAAGAAATGGTTATCGGGCCCGGCGTTACCATAAAGTGAACGTCCATGAATGAGGCAGATGCCCTCGATATCGTGCAGGCGGCGATCTGGACCGTGGTCGTCGCCTCCGGGCCTGCTGTTCTCGCCGCCATGGTGGTCGGTGTCGTCATCGCCTTCATCCAGGCGCTGACCCAGGTTCAGGAAATGACCCTGACCTTCGTGCCGAAAATCCTCGCCGTCCTGGTGACGGTCGCACTTTCGGCCTCCTTCGTCGGATCGCAGATTTCGATCTTCACGAATATCGTCTTTTCCCGCATTCAAAGCGGCTTTTGACGATCCGGTGTCCGTTTTGCGGCATCGTCGCTCCCGGAAATGCCCTTCGTCTCTTTCCGACCTGGATGCCACCCTCGCGCAAGCTTGGGGCGTTAAATCTGCCGCCAGTATGGGCAGCAGGTATGAATGCTGTCCGCCTCTCATGAAGAGACGGAATTTCCGATGGCACAACCACCTGCACTCGTCATCCCGAAACTGGCGCCACAAGGCCGGGATATCGGCTTCGCGCTCGGCATCGTCGCGATCCTGTCGATCCTCTTCCTGCCGATACCGCCGTTTCTGATCGACATCGGGCTGGCCTTCTCCATCGCTTTCTCCGTTCTCATCCTGATGGTTTCGCTGTGGATCCAGAAGCCGCTGGATTTCTCGTCCTTTCCAGTCATCCTGCTGATCTCGACGATGACCCGCCTGTCGCTGAATATCGCGACGACGCGCGTCATCCTATCGCACGGTCATGAGGGACATGATGCGGCCGGCGGCGTTATTGCCGGGTTCGCCGAACTGGTCATGGGCGGCGACTTCGTCATCGGTCTGATCGTTTTCCTCATCCTGATCACGGTGAACTTCATCGTCATCACCAAGGGCGCGACGCGTATCGCGGAAGTCGGCGCCCGCTTCACCCTCGACGCCATTCCCGGCAAGCAGATGTCGATCGACGCCGACCTGTCGGCCGGCCTGATCGACGAGAAGGAAGCGCAGCGCCGCCGGCGCGAGCTGGAAGAGGAAAGTTCCTTCTTCGGCTCGATGGACGGTGCCTCGAAATTCGTTCGCGGCGATGCCATCGCCGGCCTGCTGATCACGGCCATCAACGTTTTCGGCGGCATCATCATCGGTTACGTCCGCCATGACATGTCGATCGGCGAAGCGGCCGATGTCTTCGTCAAGCTCTCGGTCGGCGATGGTCTGGTCTCGCAGATTCCGGCGCTGATCGTTTCGCTGGCCGCCGGCCTGCTCGTGTCGCGCGGCGGCACGTCGGGCTCGACCGACCAGGCCGTCGTCAACCAGCTGGCCGGTTATCCGCGCGCGCTCATGGTCGCATCCGGCCTGATCATCATGCTCTCCTTCATGCCGGGCCTTCCCTTCCTGCCATTCGCCACGCTTGGCGGCGGCATGGCGTTCATCAGCTGGGTCATTCCCCGCAAGCTCGAAGCCGCCAACAGGATCAAGCACGAACAGGAACAGCAGACCGCGCAGCAGAAGACCGACAGCGAGAAGGACTCGGTCAAGTCAGTCCTCAAGACGGCGGAAATCGAGCTGCTGCTCGGCAAGCAGGTGTCCACGCGTCTTCTCGGCGCTCATCAGGAGCTTGCATTCCGGGTCGGCAAGATGCGCCGCAAGTTTGCCGGCCAGTACGGTCTCATCGTTCCGGAGATCAAGGTGTCCGACGATATCGCCATCCCGGACAAGGCCTATCATGTCCGTATCCACGGCACGACGATCGCCTCCAACACGGTGCGCGTCGGCGAAGTCATCGTCGTCACCGGCGGCGGCCGCAAGCCGAGCCTGCCGGGCGACGATATCCGCGAACCCGCATTCGGCATGCCGGCTGTCTCGATCTTGGAGGCATTCACCGAAGACCTGAAGCGCGAGGGTTTTCACCCGATCGACAACGTTTCGGTCGTCCTGACCCATCTGTCGGAAGTCATCCGCAACAACTTGCCGCAGCTTCTGTCCTACAAGGACGTGAAGATCCTGATCGAGCGCCTCGATCCGGAATACCGCAAGCTGGCGGACGAAATCTGTACTTCGCACATGTCCTATTCCGGCCTGCAGGCGGTGCTGAAACTGCTGCTTGCCGAGCGAGTGTCGATCCGCAACCTGCACCTCATCCTCGAAGCCGTCGCGGAACTGGCGCCGCATGTCCGCAAGACCGAGCAGATCGTCGAGCATGTGCGCGTCCGCATGTCTCAGCAGCTGTGCGGCGACCTTGCCGACAATGGCACGCTGCGGGTGCTTCGCCTCGGCAACAAGTGGGACATGGTGTTCCACCAGGCGCTGAAACGCGATGCCAAGGGTGAAATCGTCGAGTTCGATATCGACCCGCGCCATCTGGAAGAGTTCAGCGAACAGGCGACCAAGGTTATCCGTGAACATCTCGATCGCGGCATGCCGTTCGTGCTGGTAAGTTCGCCCGAATCCCGGTCTTATGTCCGCATGATCATCGAGCGCCTGTTTGCCACATTGCCGGTCCTGTCCCATGTCGAACTCGCCAAGGGTCTCGAAATCAAGATCATTGGCTCGATTTCATGATTTCCGATCCTGAAGGCACGGTGCTGGCGCTTTTCGCCGCATTTTGCCGGATCGGTGCCTGCCTGATGGTCATGCCGGGATTTTCCACGGCGCGCATTTCGGTGCAGATACGCCTCTTCGTCGCCGTGGCCGTATCCATGGCGATCCTGCCGATCATGTGGAACGACATTTATCCGCAGATTTCCGGCAAGGGGCATACCTATATCTACATCGTTGCCACCGAAACCGTGATCGGCAGCGTCATCGGGCTGATCGCCCGCTATTATGTGTTGGGCCTGCAATTCGCAGGAACGGTCGTCACCATGATGATGGGTTTCAACGCACCGCCGGCCAATGACGTTCTGGAAGACACGCCGGAAAACCAGCTGACCAACCTGATCAGCTTTGCCGGCCTGATGCTGTTGTTCATGCTGGATTTCCACCATGTCATCCTGGCGAGCATTGTCGATTCCTACACGGTCATGCCGCTAGGCAGCGGGTTTGACCAGCAGGGCGTCCTGATCACGCTCACCAATGCCCTCGAAACCACCTTCTACATCATGCTGCGGCTGGCCAGCCCCTTCCTGATCTACGGCCTCTTGTTCAACATCGCGATCGGCATGGTCAACAAGCTGGCGCCGCAGATCCCGCTCTACTTCATCTCGCTTCCCTACCTGATCATGGGCGGCATGTTTCTCCTGTATCTCGGCATCGCCGCCATGCTGAAACTGTTCGCCGACGGTTTTGCCCCGCTGATGCAAGGGAGTTGACCCCGCATGAAAACCCGCTCCGAAAAGCTCAAACGTCTCGTCGCCGTCCAGCGTCATCTCGAACAGATGGCGGAAAGTGAACTGGCCGAAACCGCCAGGCAGCGCCGTGAGCTTGCGGAGACTATCGACGTCGTGGTCGATGCCATGGGGTCGGCAAGCCCGCTGCATGCGATGTTTTCCGGGCACTATTCGTCACAGCTCGGTCGCCTCGCCCAGAAGGACCAGATGCTGCTCGGCATCCAGCAGGTACACGAAACCCGCGTCCTCAAGGAGCGCGTCAAGGGTGACCGGCTGGAAGAAAACATGAAGGACGCGCGGGCTCTCGAAGACCGCGCCACTGCCGACGAGGCGATCTACGATCTGGTGGATCAGCACGTGATGAGCAGGTCACCAGCTTCCGGTAAGGTTGACCACTCATAGTACGGCCTGAGGATCGGCCGCGACTGCGTCTGGCCCGTTCGTTCAAACTGCTGAAATTACGGATTAACGCCGGCGCTGAAGAACCGTCGGGTGATATCCGTGATCAAGAGGACACCGCATGGCAATCTCTCCTCCAAGCGACCTGGTGCTCGATGTCGTCCGCGCCGCCGATCCGGCCGAGGTTCAGGAAGCGCAGGCGCGGCTGAAGGCCAATCGCGCCGCTTTCCAGGCAACGAGCCTTGCCGAAAACGGCAACGGTTTTGCCAATACGGTAGCGGTTCTCCAGAACAGCCCGACGAACAGCCTCGGCGACATCAACAACCGCGCCGAAGCTAAGAAAATCCCCGAGACCTACCGCAAGTTCGAGGCCATGGTGCTGCAGAATTTCGTGAAATCGATGCTCCCGAGCGAGAGCGAGGAAGTCTATGGCAAGGGCACGGCCGGCGATATCTGGAAGAGCATGATGGCCGAGCAGATCGGCAATACCATGGCCAAGGGCAATGGCATCGGCATCGCCGAGAGCATGGTGACGGACCGGATCGCCGGATCCGACGGCACCGACCGGGTCAACGCCTCGCTCGGCGGCAACGACAGCAATGTCGCGATGAGCATGGTTCAGGAATACGAACGCAAGGCGGTCGCCAGGTTCACGGGAACGGAAGACAAGACCGAACAGCAATAGGATATCCCGGCTACGGCCTGGGTTAGACTGATACAGAAGTTTCGCGCATGCGCCACGCCAAGGGCCACGACCCGCGTGCAGCCAGCGCCAACGGGAGCGAAGTGATGGAAGTTGTTGCATCGGGTGACGTGCGTATTCAGAACGTGCTGGGGCGCCTCGAAATGATCCTCGACAACGAGAGCATGCGGATCGGCGTCGATCCGACCTTCGATCTGAAGTCGTCGAACGCCCGCAAGAGCCGCTGCCTTTATGAACTGACGATGCTGCATCGCGATGCATCGCCGGACGAAATTTCGCCGGCATTCGTTGCGCAGACCAAGCATATCAAGACGAAGCTCATGGCGAATTCCCAGAAGGTGAATGCGCATATGGAAGCGTGCCGCTCGGTTGTTGACATCCTCAAGGCCGCGGTTCAGGACGCGGACGCGGATGGTATCTATTCCGAACAGCAGTTCCGGTACGGCCACTTCTGATGCTCAAACTCGTTGTCACCGGCGTCTGGATTTGCGCGGTTTCGCTTGGATCCGTATATTTCTCGATCCAGCATGCTTCCACGCCGATCGTGTCGGACGCGGATGCCGAGCGCCGGGCATTGCAGGAATACGTGTCGGGTGAACTCATTACCGTGCCGGTCATCGCCGACGGTGGCGTGCAGGGATATTTCCTGACCAAGCTTTCCTTCTCGGTCGACAGGGCCAAGGCCAAGAACCTGGAAGTTCCACTGAAGGAATCGGTGACCAACGCCCTGTTCGACATTCTTGTCGGGCAGAGGCTGATCAATATCGGCGATTCCAGCAGTTTCGATCTCGCCCATTTCAAGACGGCGGTGAAGGAAGGTCTCAACAAGCAGCTTCGCGACGAGGTCATCTTCGAAGTGCTGGTCGAGCAGCTCGAATATCTGTCGAAGACCGATGTTGCCCGCATTGCCAATTCGGCGAACGAAAAACAGCGCAAGCCCGTGCCGATCGTCGACAAGAATGGCGAGACAGCCCATGACGTGCTGCCGGAGAAGGCAGCCTCCGCAGCGAACTGAGCCGACTATAGCGCCGCGCGTCGAATATGGGGCGCAAAGGTCGCTGTAACACTTTAAATATACTGCATAATTTCCCCTTGGATCGATTCTGATTTAGGGGCTTATGCAGTAGGTCGGATCAGTTCTTTTCGGGATTGCGGTACTGCTCGTTGACGAAGCCGAATTCCATCATCAGCCGCCCCACCGCGACGTAGAAATGATAGAGCCCCGCCGACGGCAGATTGGCGGAGCGCCACAGCTTGATGCCGCGAAACGGCGAGGCAGCCAGAAGCGCCAGCGATTTGGCGATGGTCTTTGACCGGCCTGCGAAACCTGGCCGTGCGCGATGCTCCAGCATGGCCGAGATGGCGCCGTTTCTCAGGCTGCGTGCCCGGATCCAGGACATCTCCGTCCGCCGGGCCGGGATCGTCTCGGCGACCCAGGCTTCCATTGCCCAGCCGAAGGTAAAATTCTTTTGCCGGCAGCGCCGATAGAAATCGCTGTCGCCGCCACCGATGAAATTGAACAGCGGATCGAGGAAGGGACGCGGCATTGCGTCGAGCACCGGCCGGGTGATCAGCACATTTCCGGAGGAATAGAGGATCGGCACCGGGCCGCTCGTGTCATAATGAGGCATGAACACGGGGTGCCGTTTACGATCGTTGCGCGCCTTGTCCTCGAAGTCGGGGAGTTGAGGCCCGCCGACGATATCCGCGCCGGTCTGCTTTTGTATCGAAACGAGACTGTCGAGCCAATCCGGTGCCGCGATCTCGTCGTCGTCGATCACGGCGATCGCTCGAAGGTTCGGATAATGGGACAGCGCCATCGACCAGCCGGCATTGTAGGCATGGCAGTTTCCGCGCTGGTGGGCGATGACCACCAGACCGTTGACGCGGTGGTCGGCGAAGAACATTTTCGCGGCATCCGCACCCTCCAGGCCGTCGGCATCATTCTCCATCACCACGATGGCGAAAGGGCAGCCAGGGGCCTGGGAAACCACGGTTTTCAGCGTTTTGATCAGGTGCTCGGGGCGGCGAAAGGTTGGTAGGGTGACGACGAGGTCGATGTTATCCGCCGCATCGACTGCCGCCTGATAAAACACGGTCACATCCTGGAGAGGCGGGGTCATGGCGGCAACCTGTTGAAGACGAGGATTTGAAGAGCACTAAACCAAATCTTCCTAAACAGATGCTGAATTTCCAATTTCGCTTTTGAATGAATGATTTAAAGGTCGTTTTACGTCGCGTTGATACTGTCGCCACAGGTATTCTCAAGTCTCGTGTGGCGACATGCATCTGGTTTTCGTTTCCTCGCTGGTCCCGGTGGAGAACCCTTCATCGGGTTTCGACATTGCAAACCGCGCCGTCCTCGACGGTCTTTGCGCCCTGGGGCACCAGGTCAGTGTCATCGGCTATCTGCAGCCGGGCCAGACCGTGGCGCCGGGTGGAAAGACGCATCTCCTCGGCGAGCTGGAAGTGGCCAATGCCAAGGTTGGCGCATCAACGAAGCTGCGCTGGCTGGCCAAGGCACTGCTGAGCCGCACGACTGTCTCGTCGGCCAAGATGCTGACGGTCGGCTCCGATCGTATGGAAGCAACCCTGCAGGAATTGCAGCCGTTCGATGGCATCATCCTCAATTCCGTGCAATTGCCCGCGGCGTTCGCCTCCGTCTTCCACAGGCATCCGACGATCTACATTGCCCACAATGTCGAGGCGGATTCGGCGCTCGAGAACGCCGAGATCGCCTCCGGCTGGCTTGAACGGATGTTGTTCCGGCGCGAGGCGCGTCATCTCGAGCTGGTCGAAAAGCAGTTGACGCAGGCGGCCTCGACGATCTGGACCTTCGCGGAAGCCGATCGTTTCGGTTTCGGCTATGCGGTCTCCGATCGGGCGGCGGTGCTGCCGCTGATCACCCGCTGGGAGCAGCCGCAGGATCGGATGGGCACGATCGTCGAATACGATCTGGCTCTGATCGGTACCTGGAGCTGGCAGCCCAATCGCATCGGCCTCGACTGGTTCCTCTCAAAGGTCGTGCCGCAATTGCCGGCCGAGATGACCATCGCCATTGCCGGCCAGCTGCCGGCGACACCCTCCGTTTCGCATCCCGGCGTCCGTTTCCTTGGCCGCGTGCCGGATGCGCGTGCCTTTGTCGAGGCTGGTGCCGTCGTTCCGCTGATCAGCCGTGGCGGCACGGGTGTCCAGTTGAAGACGATTGAGACCTTCGAACTCGGCATGCCGAGCGTTGCCACGCGTGCCTCGTTGCGCGGCATCGGCGCGCCGCCGGCAAATTGCTCCGTCACCGACGACCCCGCCGAGTTCGCGCGCCTGCTCACCGAGCGGGTGGCCGAGGTTCGCGGCGGCGATCGCAAGCGCCTGTCCGGCCGGGTTTTCCATCAGGCTCAAAAGGCAAGGCTGCTCGAAACGCTTGCGCAGGGGCTCTCCGGTCTCGGAAAACCCGTCATTGCCAAGGGCTTTGCCTCCAACGGGGAAAATCACGAGCCGGCCCGGACGGCAAAAAAGACAGCCGGTGCGCCATTCGGCTTTGCCGTGCATGAGGGAGGCAAGTCCCGATGAATGTGTTTCCAGAGACATCGATCGTCGCGTCGCAACGCGCGATCCTCGATCTGCCCGTCTGCGATTTCGGCTGGGCGGATGCATTCGCCTTTGCCGATGAGATCGCATCGCTGCCGATCGGCCAGACGGTGATTTCGTTCCTCAATGCCAACAATGCCAACCTGATGATGCGGGATGCGGAATATCGCGCTGTTCTCAGTCGTCAAATCGTCCTTCCGGATGGTCATGGCGTCGATATCGCGTCCTGGCTGTTCCACGGCAAGGTATTCCCGGCCAACCTGAACGGCACCGATTTCGTACCGGGACTGATGACCTACATGACGACGCCGCGCCGCGTGGCGATGATCGGTGCCCGCGCGGATGTGCTGGAACGTGCGGTCGAGGGTTTCCGCAAGCATTCGCCCTGGCATGAATTCATCCCCGTTGCCGATGGATTTTTCGACGAATCCCAGTCCGAGGCGATCATGGCCAAGGTTCGCGAACTCAAGCCGGATATCCTGCTGATCGCCATGGGTAGCCCGAAACAGGAAAAGTGGATCGACCGTCATGTTGGCCCCGGCCATGCACGGCTGGTGATCAGTGTCGGTGCCTTGTTCGATTTCATGGCGGGAGAAGTGCCGCGCGCATCGCTCACCGTCAGGCGTCTGCGCCTGGAATGGCTGCATCGGCTGATCCATGAGCCGGGCCGCCTCTGGCGCCGCTATCTGCTCGGAAATCCGCGCTTCCTGTTTTACATCCTGCGTCATAAACTGCTGCGGAAATCCAATGCTTCGGAGGTCGGCATTCGCCGGTCCGGCTCCAGATTCTTCTGACGGATACCAGTATGCGCACTGCTGTCGTGACAGCGTCCTACGCCAATGATTTCGAGCGTTGCCGCCTGCTGTGCGAGAGCATGGACCTGCGGCTGAAGGGCGATTGGGTCCACTACCTGCTGGTAGCGCCCGTGGACGTCACGTTGTTTCGGCAATTGGAAGGTCCAGACCGGAAAGTCATCAGTGAAAGCGATCTCCTGCCCTGGTGGCTGCGCGCCGTGCCGGATCCAACGACGGCCGGGCGCCGCAAATTGTGGATCAGCCCCTATAGCCTGCCGCTGCGCGGCTGGCAGGCACAGCAGTTGCGGCGGCTCGCGCTCGCGCGGCATATCGATGAGCCCGTGATGTTCGCCGTCGATTCCGATGTCGTCTTCCTGCGCGATTTCGATCCCGCCAATCTCTGGCAGGGCAATCGGCTGACGCTCTATCGCAGGGAGGGCGCCATCGGCCAGCGCATGCGCTCCAACCATCTGGAGTGGCTCGCCCATTCGGACCGGCTGCTTGGCATCGGTCCCTTCAGCCTGCCGGCCAATGATTACATCAACACGCTGATCGCCTGGCGCACGGATACGGCGCGTGCGCTGCTCGACCATATCGAAGCGCTGCACGGCCGCAACTGGGTCCGCGCCATCATCCGCACGCGCCAGTTTTCGGAATGCCTGATCTACGGCCGGTTCGTTGACGAGGTTTTGAAAGGGGAGGGGCATGTGGCCTCGCCCGATGGTCTCTGCCATGTGCTCTGGTTCGAGGACAGCTATACGCGCGATATCAACGGACTTCGTCATTTCATGAACGATATGGCGGCGCATCAGATCGGCATCGGCGTGCAGTCCTTCGTCGGGCACGACCTGACGGACATCCGCAACATCGTTCTCGAACGCGCCGCCTGACTCTTTTCAGATCGCTCGTCCGGATTCGCGGCGCAGAGCGCTGTAGGTGAGAGCGAAGGATGCTGCATAGAGCGCCAGGTAGACACCGTTGAGCAGCGGTGCCCAATAGGCGACATCCGTGCTTGCCTTGAAGAGGACGGTCAGCAGCGCGACCTTGACGATACCAGCAATCACGAGATTGAACATGCGACGTACGGTAAGGCCCGTCGCGTAGAGCAGTTCGGAATGATACTCGACCAGATTGCGAAACGAGGGCACCAGCAGCACCGCCATCAGGAAGGGTGCCGCTTCCGAGACGTTGTTGCCGAGACCACGCGGAAAGATCCAGAGATAGACAGCCATGGCGGCGATCGCCAGGAACGAAACCGCCGCGACCAGCCCCTCGATCGTCAGCCGGGTCCGCCAGGAGTTGATCGTGCCGGGCGTGCGCATGATCTTCTGGACCAGCAGCGTGTTGAACGAGCGCACCGGCAGTGCCGTCAGGTCGGCAAGCCGCATGATGATTGCGTAGATCCCCGAAACTTCCGGCCCGCCGATGGCCAGCACGGCGATCTTGTCGAATTCCGACTGGATATAGAACAGAACCTCGGCGCCCGCGACCGAGACGGAATCCGCCCACCGACGAAAATACAGTTTCGGACGCCAGCGCAACCGCACCTTTGGGAAGAACCAGATAACGGCGATCAGCAGGGCCAGCGCGTTGGCCCCGAGATAAAACAGCGACCATGTCCCGAGCGATGACCAGTGCAACAGCGAAAAGGCGAGCGCCGCGGCGGTGCGGACACCGGTGCCGATGACAACAAGAAGTGCAGCGCGACCGAAGCGGCCGAGACCGTTAAGCACGATGACGACGACTTCCAGCCCGCGCCAGCAGATGATCTCGGCGACCATGAAGGCAAGGAAGACATGAAGTGCGATGTCGCGCACGAAAACAGCGTAGTAGATCGCCAGGCACAGCGCGGCGAGAAGCGGCAGCGAGACAAGTGCTCCGACGATAAAGCCGGCGCTGTAAGTGCCGACCAGCAGCGGCTTGACGGTCGCGACCCGGTAGAGCGGCGACATGAAGCCGAAGGCGAGCACGCGCGAGATCATGATGCCGGCGGCCGACGCTGTGGCGAAGAGGCCGAATTCGGCAATGGAAAGGCCGTTGGCGATGCAGATGAAATAGACAAGCGACAGCACCAGCCGTCCCGCAGACCCACCCGTCATCGAGATATAAGCGTGAATGACGCCGCTGTGGCGCTTGTAGGTTGTCTTGGCAAAATCGATCACGGGGCGGGGTCCAAATGAGCTGTCCCGTTCTAGACCTTAAAGTTTAATGAGCGGTTTGGCCGAGCCTGGTGAAGGCAATTCGCCGCAATTGAAAGGTCGCGTCGTTAACGGTTTGTTTCCCATAAAAACTTAAGCTCCGTTCATATTCATTGGTGTGCCCAATTGCGGGCGTGTGCAGGTCTCGATGTTCGATCCGGATGACAATCAACGGACTACGGTTCGCCGCTCCCTCCTCGATCTCGCATCGAAGGAGCAGGTAACCCCGCGCCGTGCTGATTCGCGGCAGAGCTCCGGCTCGCTGCTCGATCGCTTGTCGAGTTCAACGGCACAACAGCAGGCCGCCCAGCCCACGGCCGAACCGGCGCACCAGCCGAAGGCCGCCGGCCGCCTGTCCTCCTGGTTCAAGGGGGGAGAAAAGAAGAAAACCTCTTCCGAGCCTGAACGTTACGCCGCCGCCCCTGCATCGAAATCCGAATTTTATAGTGACGACATGGGGGATCGTCCCCTGATCGATCTCGCGACGATCCTGACCTCGGTCTGGCAGTTGCGCAAAGCCATCCTGGTCCTGACGGTCGTCGGGGCTGTCGGTGGCGTGCTGGTCGCCATGTCCACTCCCAGCATCTACGTCGCTGAAAGCAAGCTGTACATCGATCCGCGCGAAGTGCGGCTGACGGATTCGGACCTGTCCAAGGAAAGCCTGGCGACCGAGGCGATCCTGGCGCTGATCGACAGCCAGCTCGAAGTGCTGCGGTCACGCACGGTTCTGGAAAAGGTCGCCGTCGATCTGGGTCTCGATCGCGATCCGGAATTCGGTGGAAAGACCGCAAGCAAGGGCGGTCTCGTCGCAGGCGTCGACGTCATCCGCGATATCGTCTCTCCGGGCAAGGGGCATCCCGCGCCGGCCTCCGGGGTCAACCCGCAAACACTGGAGAAACTGAGCGGTGCCGTCTCCGTGTCGCGTGATCCGAAAACCTTCATCGTCACCGTCGAGGTCGAAAGTCGCGAGCCGAAGAAATCTGCGTTGATCGCCAACCGTATCGTTGCAACCTTCCTCAACGAGGAACAGGCCGCCCAGTCCGGATTCTTCCAGCGCACCACGGAGGCGCTCGACAGCCGGCTGGCGGATCTGCGCAAGGAACTCGATGCGGCTGAAACCGCTGTGGAAAAATACAAGGCCGACCACGACATCGTCGGCGCGTCCGGCGAATTGATTTCCGACAAGCAGCTTCTGACGTTGAACGATCAGGTCGGCGCGGTGCGCAGCCGTATTGCCGATGCGCGGGCCAAGGCCGATATCGCCACCAAGACGCGGCTGAACGACGTGCTGAGCGGAGCCTTCCCCGAAGAGTTGAGTTCAGTGACGCTGCAGGAGCTTCGCAAGCAATATTCGCAGGCGCGCGCGCAGCTGAGTTCACTTGATGCGAGCCTCGGCCCGCGCCATCCGCAAAGGTTGGCGGCGGCGCAGGCGCTGGAAGTCGCCCGTTCCGAAATCGGCAATCAACTGCGCCGGATCGAAGCGACATCGCAGACCGAGCTTGATCGCGCGATCCGCACGGAGAAGGACCTTCTGCAGCAGCTTGCCGTTCAAAAGGCGCAGCAGGTCAATTCATCCGCTGGCTTCATCGAGTTGCGCGAACTCGAACGCAAGGCCAATGCGACCCGGACAATCTACGAATCCTTCCTGAAGCGGGCGAGTGAAACCGGCCAGGAAGAAAAACTGACGTCGAAGAATATCCGTGTCATTTCGTCGGCTGAGCCGCCGCTGCAGGCCAATGGTCCGTCGCGCAAGCTGATCGCCATCGGCGGCATGATCGCCGGGTTCATGGCAGGTATCGGGCTCGGTATTGCGGTGGGGGCCTACCGGAGCCTTCGCGACATGTTCCGTCGGTCGAACCGCGCTCCAGACACCGTGCCGGAACGTGATCCTCCTGGTCGCGATGATCATCCGAGTGGTCCGCTTCCCACGCGACGTTTCGAGGAGCCGCTGCCGACCAAATCGGTTGCGCGAACACGCGCACCGTCGCCGCATCATGCCGAGGCGTCTTCGGCGGCGCTGTCGGCTTTTCCTGTGCGGCAACCCGGGACGCCGGACTATGCACGCGATGACCCACGCGAAAACCGTGGTTACGAACGGCAAGATGGCAATGTCGCCAAGGTGCATGCCGATCTTCGCGCGCTGCGTTCCCGCGTCGAGCATTATGCCAGATTGCGAACCGGCACCGGTCGTTAAACCTCTTCGATAAAGGATAATCCGTACCGCGCTCCGATGCGGGTTGCGTCCATCTGCTCAGCAATGCAAGAAAATGAACGACGCTTGACCTTGGCGGTCATCATCGTTCATTCGGGTCTTGATTTATTCGATCTGGACAGCTTAGGACGCTTTGAGGCCATCGATATTGTCCGCCGACACTAGAGTGAAAAAATATAACGACCATCTGGGAGAGCACCGTGACGACCGTGATTGATGGCAAGCAAGTTGCAGCGTCGGTAATCGATGCCGTGAAGACCGCATCCGAGGCGCTGACGAAGGAAACGGGCGTCAAGACGGGCCTCGCCGTCGTCATCGTCGGCAACGACCCGGCCAGCCACGCCTATGTTGGCGCCAAGGGCCGCATGGCGAAGGAATGCGGCTTCACCTCGGTACAGCACACGCTGCCGGATGAGACGACGCAGGAAGAACTGGCCGCGCTGGTCCAGACGCTCAACGACGACGAAGCACTGCACGGCATTCTCGTCCAGCTGCCGCTGCCCAGGCACCTGAATTCCGAGCCGATCATCCAGTCGATCCTGCCTGAAAAGGACGTCGATGGTCTGCATGTGGTCAATGCCGGCAAGCTGGCGACCGGCGATCTCGATGGCGGCCTCGTCTCCTGCACCCCGGCGGGCGCCATGGTCTTCGTCAAGCGCACGCATGGCGAGGATCTGTCCGGCCTCAACGCCGTTGTCATCGGCCGTTCGAACCTGTTCGGCAAGCCGATGGCGCAACTGCTGCTCGCCGCCAATGCGACGGTGACGATCGCCCATTCGCGCACCAAGGACCTGGCCGCCGTCTGCCGTGGTGCCGACATCCTGGTTGCCGCCGTTGGCCGCCCTGAAATGGTCAAGGCGGATTGGGTCAAGCCCGGCGCCACCGTCATCGACGTCGGCATCAACCGTATCGCGGCGCCGGAGAAAGGCGAAGGCAAGTCGCGCCTGGTCGGCGACGTCGCCTTCGAGGAGGCTGCCAAGGTTGCCGGCGTGATTACCCCGGTTCCCGGCGGTGTCGGCCCCATGACCATCGCCATGCTGATGGCCAACACGGTCATCGCCGCCTATCGCAAGGCTGGCAGGAAAGCGCCGAAGTTCTGAACCGACAGGCTTGTTGCTGATCTCTATGATCTCGGAGCAGGGCCTGTGGAAGCCCTGACGATCAGCTCCGTTCGCCAGAGTTCCTGATCCGGATAGTCGTCGGTCTTCAGGATGCGCGAAATCAGTCTTGTGGCGATGCGCGAACCGGCTGCCCGCAGCGACGAGCGCGTCGTCGTCAGCGGAACGCTGAAATTTTCCGGCTTCAACATCGGCAGCACGTCGTCATGGGCAATTAGCGAGATATCGCTGCCGATCTGCAGCCCCGCCTTGTTGATGGCCCGCACCGCGCCGAGTGCCATGACCGTACTGGAACAGAGCACGGCCGTCGGCGGCCGTTCGCTGTCCAGAAACTGCTGCATGGCGCGATGACCATATTCGTCGGTCATCAGCGAGTGCTGCACCAGTCCTTCATCCAGCGCGATGCCGTTTTCCTCCAGCGCCCGCCGCATGCCTTTGGCCCGGCGGATGGCAAAGGTCAGGTTTCCCGGACCATTGATCAGCGCGATCCGCCGGTGGCCAAGCTGGATCAGCAGCCGCGTCGCATCATAGAAGGCGCCGGTGTTGTCGATGTCGAGAAACGGATAATCCGGAGCCTGCCCGATCGCCCGGCCGTGGACGACAAAGGGGATCGACAGCGATTTCAGCATGGCGATGCGCGGATCGTTGGCGCGCACATAGGCGAGGAACAGGGCATCGACATTGCCGCTGGCTGCCAGCCGCTTGAATGTGGTCTCCTCGTCCTCCGGCGAACTCGGATTGATGACGAAATGAAAATCGTGCCGGACGGATTCTTCCCCGAGTCCGGCCAGGAATTCCCCGAAATGCACGTCCGAATCGATGCCCTGCGCGATCGGCATGACCAGGCCGATGGAGCCGGCGCGGCCGGTCGCCAGCCTTTGCGCGGCGCGATTGGGACGATATCCGGTATCGCGCACGGCGCTCAGCACGCGCTGGCGTGTTTCGGCATTGACCTCGGGATAGCCATTGAGCGCCCGGCTGACCGTCGTTTGCGACAGGCCCAGCATCTCCGCCAACTGCTTCAAATTCACGTTCATTGGCAGCGCGCCCTCCCAAAGCGCTTTGATTTCTATTAGAATTTACTATTTTAAAGTCAAGGCGCAAACGATTTTGTAACACTCCATTGCATGGCAACAAAGGAAAATTGCCTTCATTGCGGCGCAAACCTACGCTGCAGTGCATAAATTCGCGGTGTTTTAGCCGATCGTTGGAAAGCACTTGACTTCCTGCCTGTCCAAATGGTTTGTTAGCAAACTCAAAGCGCTTTGAATTCTTACCGGCGCAATGGTGTTCGCCCGACAACAAGATGGGTCGGGTCTTTCTTGGGAGGAAATGACGTGAAAAGAACATTCTTGATGGGAGTGGCAGCGCTTGCGCTTGTGGCTGGTGCCCCAAATGCCGCCGAGCTGAAATTCAAGCCGGGTGAAGATTCCAAGTTCAACTGGTCAAGCTACGAGGAGTTCAAGAAGGGTCACGACCTCAAGGGTCAGACGCTGACCATCTTCGGACCCTGGCGCGGTGAGGACCAGACCCTTGTCGAATCCGTGCTCGACTATTTCCGCGATGCGACCGGCGTCGACGTGAAGTATTCCTCGTCCGAAAACTATGAGCAGCAGATCGTCATCGACACGCAGGCTGGCAGCCCGCCCGATGTCGCCGTCCTGCCGCAGCCCGGCCTCATCGCCGACCTTGCCTCCAAGGGTTATCTGACGCCGCTCGGCGACGACACCAAGAAGTGGCTGCTCGAAAACTATGCCGCTGGCCAGTCCTGGGTCGATCTCTCGACCTATGCCGGCAAGGACGGCAAGAAGGAACTCTACGCTTTTCCCTACAAGATCGACGTGAAGTCGCTTGTCTGGTACGTGCCGGAAAACTTCGAGGATTCGGGCTATGAAGTTCCGAAGACGATGGAAGACCTGAAGGCGCTGACCGAAAAGATCGTCGCCGATGGCGGCACGCCGTGGTGCATCGGTCTGGGTTCCGGCGGAGCGACCGGCTGGCCGGCGACCGACTGGGTCGAAGACATGATGCTGCGCACGCAGCCGGCCGACGTCTATGACAAGTGGGTCACCAACGCGATCCCGTTCAACGATCCGGCTGTCGTCGGCGCCATCGACGAGTTCGGCTGGTTCGCCAAGAACGACAAGAATGTCGATGGCGGTGCCGCCGCCGTTGCCTCTGCCGACTTCCGCGACAGCCCGAAGGGCCTGTTTGCTTCGCCGCCGAAGTGCTATCTGCACCATCAGGCATCGTTCATTCCGTCCTTCTTCCCGGAAGGCACGGTTGTCGGTGAAGACGCCGACTTCTTCTACATGCCGCCTTACGCAAGCAAGCCGGACCTCGGCAACCCCGTCCTCGGTGCTGGCACGCTGGCCATGATCACCAAGGACACGCCGGCCGCCCGCGCCTTCATCGAGTTCCTCGAAACGCCGATCGCACACGAAGTCTGGATGGCTCAGTCGAGCTTCCTGACGCCGCTGAAGAGCGCCAACAAGGAGGCCTATGCCAACGGCCCGATGAAGAAGCAGGGCGAAATCCTGCTCAACGCCACGACCTTCCGCTTCGACGGTTCCGACCTGATGCCGGGCAAGATCGGTGCGGGCGCATTCTGGACCGGTATGGTCGACTATGTCGGCGGCAAGTCGGCGCAGGACGTCGCCGACGGCATCCAGAAGGCATGGGACTCGATCAAGTAAGGTTGGACAGGCTTGTCGCGCGTGAAGCGTAACACTTCTTGAACAGACCGGCCCCGGATCACATCCGGGGCCGGCAAGAAAAAGACTGCCAGGCCTGAAACCCATCGCGCCGCGTCCACCCGGGACGCATCCGACGGTGAGGAAGCCAAGACAATAAGCGCCTTGGAAAAGGGCATCGCTGCCGGTGGGTATCCCACCCGGCAAGGCGGTGGTGCGACCATTCCGATGACGCGTGGAGCCTCCGGCGTCGGGGACCACGCCGCAGAAGGGGCCAGGCCGCGCATCCGGCCTTACATTCCTGGGGAGGAAGTTGCCATGCAGCAGTTGTTATTCGCCATCGCCACGATGGCTGCGGGGGTTCTGGCCTGCGCCGCCTATTTCTTCGGCACGAACTGGATTCTCGACAAGATTTTTCCATCAAAGGGACTGAGCGGCCCGGTCGCCTCGCGCAACCTGCGCATCACCAATGCCATCCGGCCCTGGCTCTTCCTCGGTCCCGCGCTGTTTTCGCTGACCATCTACCTGATCTATCCCGTCATCGCCTCCGTCTGGCTCAGCCTGCATGACAGGGCGGGTGAGAATTTCGTCGGGCTGAACAACTTCATCTGGATGTTCAACGACGGCGAATTCCGCCAGTCGATCTACAACAACTTCCTGTGGCTGCTGGTCGTTCCCGCCGCCGCCACCTTCTTCGGCCTGATCATCGCGGCGCTCACCGATCGCATCTGGTGGGGCAATATCGCCAAGACGCTGATTTTCATGCCGATGGCGATCTCGTTCGTCGGCGCGTCCGTCATCTGGAAGTTCATCTACGACTACCGCGCAGAAGGCACCGAGCAGATCGGTATTTTGAACGCGATCGTCGTCTATTTCGGCGGCTCGCCGGAAGCCTGGGTGACGCTGCCCTTCTGGAACAACTTCTTCCTCATGGTCATCCTGATCTGGATCCAGACCGGCTTCGCCATGGTCATCCTGTCGGCCGCGCTGCGCGGCATTCCGGAAGAGACCGTCGAAGCCGCCGTCATCGATGGTGCCAATGGCCTGCAGATTTTCTTCAAGATCATGATCCCGCAGATGTGGGGCACGATCGCCGTGGTCTGGACCACCATCACCATCCTGGTGCTCAAGGTCTTCGACATCGTGCTCGCCATGACAAACGGGCAGTGGCAAAGCCAGGTTCTCGCCAATCTCATGTTTGACTGGATGTTCCGCGGGGGCGGTGACTTCGGTCGTGGTGCTGCGATCGCCGTCATCATCATGGTTCTGGTGATCCCGATCATGATCTGGAACATCCGCAATGCTACCAAGGAAATGGAGGGCCATTGAGATGATTGCTTCTTCCCGCTCGCCGCTCGTCTGGATCGTTCATCTCTCCGTCATCCTCCTGGTCGTGCTCTGGACCTTGCCGACCGCCGGCCTTTTGATCTCGTCGCTGCGTGACAAGGACCAACTGGCCGTCTCCGGCTGGTGGACGGCCCTTTCCACCTCGTCGCAGAACCTGACCGGCCGTGCAGCCTCGCCGGAAACGCAAGTCGAACGTGACGGCAAGTTCGTCATCACCGGCAATCTGCTGGAGGACGGCAATGCAAAGGTTTCGGCCTTCGGTTTCCGGCCGCTGCAACCCACCGCATTCGTGGTCGGCACGCCCGCCGACATCGGCGACGGCCAGACCCTGACCGTCAAGGACGACGGCAGCTACGAAATCGTCTCGCCGACCCGCATGGAAGGCACGCGCGGCCAGCGCATCTTCTATACCGCCGCCGTTCCGCCGCGCTTCACCTTCGACAACTACCGGGAGGTCATGCAGGCGGAGGGAATCGGCGCGTCCTTTATCAACTCGCTGACCGTCGCCATTCCGGCAACCATCATCCCTATCCTGGTCGCCGCGTTTGCAGCCTATGCACTCGCCTGGATGAAGTTTCCCGGCCGCGCGATCCTGATTGCCGTCGTCGTCGGGCTTCTGGTCGTGCCGCTGCAGATGTCGCTGATCCCGCTGCTGAAGCTCTACAACGGCGTTGGTGCCTTCCTCGGTGTGCCCGCCAAGACCTATGTCGGTATCTGGCTGGCGCATATGGGTTTCGGCCTGCCGCTGGCGATCTACCTGCTGCGCAACTACATGGCCGGCCTGCCGCGCGAGATCATGGAATCGGCACGGGTGGACGGCGCAAGCGATTTCGATATCTTCATCAAGATCATCTTGCCGCTGTCCTTCCCGGCGCTCGCCTCCTTCTCGATCTTCCAGTTCCTATGGACATGGAACGACCTTCTGGTCGCCATGGTCTTCCTCGGCACTGGCAATAACGAACTGGTTCTGACCGGGCGTCTCGTCAACCTCTTGGGGTCGCGCGGCGGCAACTGGGAAATCCTGACGGCATCGGCCTTCATCACCATCATCGTGCCCCTGATCGTCTTCTTCACGCTGCAGCGCTATCTGGTGCGCGGCCTGCTGTCAGGCTCGGTCAAGGGCGGCTGATATTTTTCAAATCCAAGGGACTTCTACAGAAATGAATATGAGCATGACCCAGGCAAGTGGTTCGACATTGCAGGCCGACCGGGACTGGTGGCGGGGCGCGGTGATCTACCAGATCTATCCGCGTTCCTACCAGGATTCGAACGGCGACGGCATCGGCGACCTGAAGGGGATCACCGCGCGGCTGCCGCATGTCGCCTCGCTGGGTGTCGATGCGATCTGGATTTCGCCGTTCTTCACCTCGCCGATGAAGGATTTCGGTTATGACGTGTCGAACTATACCGGCGTCGATCCGATCTTCGGCCTGCTTGTCGATTTCGATGAACTGATTGCCGAGGCGCACCGGTTGGGTATCCGCGTCATGATCGATCTGGTCCTGTCGCACACGTCGGACCAGCATCCCTGGTTCGTCGAAAGCCGCTCCAGCCGCTTCAATCCGAAGGCCGACTGGTACGTCTGGTCGGACTCCAAGCCGGACGGCACGCCGCCGAACAACTGGATGTCGATCTTCGGCGGCTCGGCCTGGCAATGGGACCCGACGCGGCTGCAATATTACATGCACAACTTCCTGACCTCGCAGCCGGACCTCAATCTCCACAATCCGGAAGTGCAGGATGCGCTGCTGGCCGTCGAGCGCTTCTGGCTGGAGCGCGGTGTCGACGGTTTCCGGCTGGATACGATCAACTTCTACTTCCACGACCTGGAACTGCGCGACAATCCGGCGCTGGCTCCGGAACGCCGCAATGCCAATACCGCGCCGGCCGTGAATCCCTATAACTATCAGGAACATCTCTACGACAAGAACCGGCCGGAAAACCTGGAATTCCTCAAGCGCTTCCGCGCCGTGATGGACGAATTCCCGGCGATCGCCGCCGTCGGCGAGGTGGGCGACAGCCAGATTGGTCTCGAGATTGCCGGCCAGTACACATCCGGCAACGACATGATGCACATGTGCTACGCCTTCGAATTCCTGGCGCCCGATCCGCTGACACCGGCAAGCATCGCGCAGGTGCTGCACGATTTCGCCCGGGCGGCACCGGAAGGCTGGGCCTGCTGGGCCTTCTCGAACCATGACGTGGTGCGCCATGTCAGTCGCTGGGGCATCGGCATTACCGATCAGGATACGTATGCGAAATTCCTCGTAAGCCTGCTGACGACGCTGCGCGGTTCGGCCTGCATCTATCAGGGCGAGGAACTGGGCCTGACGGAAGCCGATCTTGCCTTCGAGGACCTGCAGGATCCCTACGGCATCCAGTTCTGGCCGGATTTCAAAGGCCGCGACGGCTGCCGCACGCCGATGGTCTGGGACAAGGATGCCGTCAATGGCGGCTTCGGCGAGGGCAAGCCCTGGCTACCGGTGCCGAAGGAGCATCTTGAGCGGGCCGTCTCGGTGCAGGAATTGGACCAGCAATCGGTGCTCAATCATTACCGGCGCTTCCTGGCATTTCGCAAACAGCACGCGGCTTTTGCCAAGGGCGAGATCGAGTTCCGGCCCTATACCGCGCCCGTGCTCGGCTTCGAGCGGACATTCGGCAACGAGGCGATCCTCTGCCTGTTCAACATGAGCGGCGAGCCGACGAGTGTCGAGCGGCCGATCGAACGGCTGGAGGTTCTCGATGGTCACGGCTTCGCATCGCAGTTGATGGACGACAGGATCACGCTTCCGGCCTGGAGTGGGTTCTTTGCCCGTGTCGAATAAATCGGATCAAGCCGGCCCGCGCAAAGGTCCGGCCAAAAATGAGAGAATGAAGGGGAGGATGACATGGCAGGTCTGCAACTGAAGAATATCCGCAAGTCCTACGGTGCGGTGGATGTCATCCATGGCATCGATCTCGATATCAGGCAGGGCGAATTCGTCGTCTTCGTCGGCCCGTCCGGCTGCGGAAAGTCCACCCTGCTGCGCATGATCGCCGGTCTTGAGGAAATCTCCGGCGGCGAGATGTATATCGCCGATCGCCTCGTCAACGACGTACCCCCTTCGCAACGCGGCATTGCCATGGTCTTCCAGTCCTATGCGCTCTATCCGCACATGACGGTCTACGACAACATGGCGTTTGGCATGCGCATCGCCAAGGAGAGCAAGGAGGAGATCGATCGCCGCGTCCGTTCCGCCGCCGATATCCTGCAACTCACCAAATATCTCGACCGCCTGCCCAAGGCGCTCTCCGGCGGTCAACGCCAGCGCGTCGCCATCGGTCGCGCCATTTGCCGTGACCCCAAGGTCTTCCTGTTCGACGAACCGCTGTCGAACCTTGACGCGGCACTGCGTGTCGCCACCCGCATCGAGATCGCCAAGCTGAATGAGTCGATGCCGGATACGACGATGATCTACGTCACCCACGACCAGGTGGAGGCGATGACGCTCGCCGACCGCATCGTCGTCCTCTCGGCCGGCCATATCGAGCAGGTCGGCCCGCCGCTGGAGCTTTACGAGCGCCCGGCCAACCTCTTCGTCGCCCGCTTCATCGGCTCGCCGGCGATGAACATCATTCCCGCGAGGATCGTTGCCACAGGCGCTGAAACGACGGTCGAACTGCCCGGCGGAAAAACGGATGTCCTCGACATTCCAACAACTGCATCTGAAAACGGCAAGTCGGCCAGCTTCGGCGTCCGTCCGGAGGACCTGCGTGTCTCCACCGGCGACAGCTTCCTGTTCGAAGGCACAGTGGCGATCATCGAAGCACTTGGCGAAGTCACGCTTCTCTATATCGAAGGCCTGGTCGCCAACGAGCCGATTATCGCCAAGGTGCCCGGTATCCTCGATATCAAGCGCGGCGAAAAGGTCCGCTTCACCGCGGACAAGGCCAAGCTGCATTTGTTCGATGCGAACGGCAAGACGTATCGCGTCTGAGCCGAACCGACCTGAGCTCAAAGCCCGTCTGGATTACGGTTCAGGCAGGCTTTCTCATGATCTAGCTGAAACTGAGATGTCGAAATTACTTCCTCTCCCGCAAGAGGAGAGTTAAAAGCGGCGCCTTCCTGCTAGGCCCCCACGTCCTCTCAGTGAAAAAACACGCTGGCGCCGTGCTCCGCCGAACCCACGGCCGCGCGGAACGGGGCGAACATCTCGCGGCCCATGCCGAAATCGTTCCCGGACAGGTCTGCTTCCGCCGGCGTACGTTCGGCAAGCTCGCTCGCGTCGACCAGCACCTGGATCGTACCGTGCACGGCGTCGAGACGAATGATGTCGCCTTCGCGGATCTTGGAGATCGGGCCGGCGTCCTTGGCCTCCGGCGTCATGTGGATCGCCGACGGAACCTTGCCGGAGGCGCCGGACATGCGGCCATCGGTGACGAGGGCGACGGTCTGGCCGCGGTCCTGCAGGATGCCGAGCACGGTGGTCAGCTTGTGCAGTTCCGGCATGCCGTTGGCCTTCGGACCCTGGAAGCGGACGACGGCGATGAAGTCGCCTTCGAGCTTGCCGTCCTTGAAGGCCGTTTGCAGTTCCGATTGATCGTGGAAGATCTTGGCCGGCGCCTCGATGATGTGGCGCTCCGGCTTGACCGCCGAAATCTTGATGACGGCCTTGCCGAGATTGCCGGACAGCATCTTCAGGCCGCCCGAATGCTGGAAGGGGTGCTCGACGGTCGAGAGCACCTTCGGGTCGTGGCTGACCTCGGGGGCCGGTTCGCGGGCCACCGTGCCGTTCTCGCCGAGCTTCACGTCGATCGCATAGGCATCGAGCCCCTGGCCAAAGACGGTGCGCACGTCGTTATGCAGCAGGCCGTGCTTCAGAAGCTGGCTGATCAAATAGCCCATGCCACCGGCTGCGTGAAAATGGTTCACGTCGGCAAGACCGTTCGGATAGACGCGGGCAAGCAGCGGGATGATGTCAGACAGTTCTGATATATCCTGCCAGGTCAGCGCGATGCCGGCCGAGCGGGCCATGGCGACGAGATGCATCGTGTGGTTGGTCGAGCCGCCGGTGGCATGCAGGCCGACGACGCCGTTGACGATCGAGCGTTCGTCGATCATTTCGCCGGCCGGCGTGTATTCGTTGCCGAGCGCGGTGATGGCGAGCGCCCGCTTGGTGGCTTCGCGGGTGAGCGCATCGCGCAGCGGCGTACCCGGATTGATGAAGGAGGCGCCGGGCAGGTGGAAGCCCATGATCTCCATCAGCATCTGGTTGGAATTGGCGGTGCCGTAGAAGGTGCAGGTGCCGGGGCCGTGATAGGACTTCGATTCCGCCTCGAGCAACTCCTCGCGGCCGACCTTGCCTTCGGCGAAGAGCTGGCGGACGCGGGATTTCTCGTCGTTCGGCAGGCCGGATGTCATCGGGCCGGCGGGAATAAAGACGGCCGGCAGGTGGCCGAAGGTCATGGCGGCGATCATCAGGCCGGGCACGATCTTGTCGCAGACGCCGAGATAGACGGTACTGTCGAACATGTTGTGGGACAGGCCGACACCGGCAGCCATGGCGATCAGGTCGCGGGAAAACAGCGACAGTTCCATGCCCGGCTGCCCTTGTGTGACGCCATCGCACATGGCCGGGACCCCGCCGGCCACCTGAGCCACGCCGCCCGCTTCATGGGCCGCCTGGCGGATCAGCGCCGGATAGGTCTCGAACGGCTGGTGAGCCGAAAGCATGTCATTATAAGAGGTGATGATGCCGAGGTTAGGCACCTCGTCGCCCGAAAGGGCTGTTTTCTCAGAGGGGGAACAGACGGCGAAGCCATGCGCGAGGTTGCCGCAGCCGAGAACCGAACGCGTCACCCGCTTGGAAGCGGCAGAGCGGATGCGGGCGAGATAGGGCTCGCGGTAGGGTTTCGAGCGTTCGATGATGCGGGCGGTGATCGCGGTTATGCGGCTGTCGGCGGACATGACAATCCTGTTCCGGAGTGTACGCCACTCCTGTGATCTCACATGGTTTCGGTCAACCGGGTCTTGGGTCCCCGGATCTGTGTGTCAGGCGGCCCAGTAGATCTGGAGTGGCGAGGCGGCCCGGCGCAGGACCGCGCGGACCGGCATCTCGGCCTCGTCTCCGGACGCTTCGGCCTGAGCGAGAACATCCTTCTTGGCCGCCCCTTCGATATGAAGCACCAGAAGTCGGGCATCCTGAAGGCTGGAAAAGGTAAAGGTCAGGCGCGGCTCGCCGGCGCCATCTGCTTCCATGGTCATGACGCCACGCGGCGTTGACGGATCAAGCGCCTCGGAGAGCCGCGAGCCGCCGGGAAAGAACGAGGCCGTATGGCCGTCGCCACCCATGCCGAGGATGACGACATCGAACGGCGTGCCGAAGTCGGAGGTCTCTCTGCTCGCAGCAGCGGCCGATTCCTCGGCCGTCGCCGTGGGATAATAAAGCGGCTGAAAGATTGCCTTGGCCGCAGCGTTGACAAGCAGGTTGTCCTTGACGAGCTTCTCGTTGGAACGGTCGCTGTCCGGCTCGACGAAACGTTCGTCGACCAGGGTCACGGTGACTTTCTCCCAGTCAATCGGCTCTGCCGACAATGCCTTGAAAAAGGCTTTCGGGGTCGAACCGCCGGAAACGGCGATGCAGGCTTCGCCGCGTGCCGCCACAGCTTGCGAAAGTGCCAAGGCCACGTCAGTGGCCAGTCCTTCCGCAAGAGCGGCGCCATTGTCGAATACATGCATCGCAGTCGTCATCGCATTCGTCCTCAGATCACTTCATGCCAGGTGCGACCGTCGCGTTCGATCAGTGCGATGGCCTGGCTCGGGCCCCAGGTGCCGGCCGTATAGGCCTGGACCTGCTGGTTCACCGCTTCCCACGACTTCAGGATCGGATCGACCCACTTCCATGCGGCCTCGACCTCGTCGCGGCGCATGAACAGTGTCTGGTTGTTGCGCACCACGTCAAGCAGCAGGCGTTCGTAGGCGTCGGCGCTGCGGGCGTTGAAGGCCTCGGCAAAGGTCATGTCGAGCGAGACGTTGCGCAGCCGCATGCCGCCCGGACCCGGATCCTTGATCATCAGCGACTGCTTGACGCCTTCGTCCGGCTGGAGGCGGATGATCAACTGGTTGGCCGCGATGCGGCCGGCGGCCTCGTCGAAGATCGAGTGCGGGATCGGCTTGAAGGTGATGACGATTTCCGACATGCGGCCGGCCATGCGCTTGCCCGTGCGGATGTAGAAGGGTACGCCGGCCCAGCGCCAGTTGTTGACCTCGGCCTTGATGGCGACGAAGGTTTCCGTGTTGGAAACGCCGCCTTCCAGTTCCTCGAGGTAACCCTTGACCGCACCACCGGCGGAAGCGCCGGCCTTGTACTGGCCACGAACGGTCATCTTCTCGACATTGCCGGGGGTGATCGGCTTGAGCGCGCGCAGCACCTTCAGCTTTTCGTCGCGCACGGCCTCCGCGTTCATCGACGGCGGCACTTCCATGGCGACGAGGCAGAGCAGCTGGAGGATATGGTTCTGCACCATGTCGCGCAGCGCGCCGGCCTTGTCATAGTAGCCGGCGCGGCTTTCCAGGCCAACGGATTCGGCAACGGTGATCTGCACATGGTCGATATAGGACGAGTTCCACAAGGGCTCGTAGAGAGCGTTGGCAAAGCGCAGCGCCATCAGGTTCTGCACGGTTTCCTTGCCGAGATAGTGGTCGATGCGGAAGATCTGTTCTTCCCTGAAGACCCTGCCGATCGTGTCGTTGAGTTCGAGCGCCGAGGCGAGATCACGGCCGATCGGCTTTTCAACGACGATGCGGGTCGATTTGGTGATCAGCTTGTGGTCGCGGATCTTCTCCGAGATGTCGCCGAAGATGCCAGGTGCTACGGCGAGGTAGAAGGCGCGCACGCGCTCCTTGCCTTCATCCAGCAGCGCCTTCAGCTTGTCCCAGCCGTTGTCCGACTTGGCATCGACGGAAATATAGAACAGGCGCTCGGTAAAGATCTTGACCTGCGCCTCGTCGAATTCATCCTTCTTCAGGTGTTCCTTGAGCGCGTCGGTGGCGAACTTGCGGTATTCCTCGTGGCTCAGCGCACTGCGCGATGCGCCGATGATGCGGGTCGGATCGCTCAACTGTCCATCGAGCTGGCGATGATAGAGGGCGGGAAGCAATTTGCGTTCGGCAAGGTCGCCGGTGCCTCCGAAAACCACATAGTCAAAGGGTTCCACAGGGATGATCTGGCTGCTCATGAGAAATCTCGATCTCGTTCTAGTCTGAGGAGTGTATAATCTAATCGATTTAAAAGCGAAAGGGTGCGACGCAACAAAATGAAGATTGCCGCATCCGAAGGTCGCTTTTAGAACTTGTCGCGCAGGGCATACCAGCTGAGCGCGAGGAACAAAAGCACGGAACGGAACCGCGAGCCTCCGGGGAATGCCGGTATGTCCAGCTCTTTGAAAAGATCGAGGTCAGAACGGTTTCCGGTGACGAGGTCGGCGTAGAGCTTGCCACAATAATTTGACAGCATGACGCCATGGCCGGAATAACCGCCAATCGAGGTCACGCCCGGCATCACCTCGCGCACGAAAGGCTGGCGGGGCATGGTAATGCCGACGGAGCCGCCCCAGGCATGGGTGATCTCGATATCGGCAAGGGCGGGGTAGATTTCGCTGATCTGCCGGCGGATATGGGCGGAAATTTCGCGTGGATTGTCCGCCGTATAGGCTTCGCGACCGCCGAACAGCAGTCGTCCGTCACGGGATTTGCGGAAATAGCGCACGACGAAACGCGAATCGGCGACGGCTTCGCCGCCCGGCAGGATGTCGGGAAAATCGCTCAGCACGCGGGTCGCGCCGATGAAGGAGCGAATCGGCATGACATGGCGCGCGGTGACGGGTTCGAGATTGCCGATATAACCATTGCAGGCAATCAGCGCCCGATCGGCCCGGATGGTCCCGTGATCGGTCTCGATGCTCACCTTGCCGCCGGCCTGGGTGATCTTGAGCGCCTTGGTTTGTTCATGAAGCGAAGCGCCGGCCAAGGCCGTCTGCTTTGCCAGCCCGATCAGCAGTTTCATCGGCTGGATATGGCCGGTGCCGGTGTCGCGAATGCCGAACAGGTAGCGCATCGAACCCAACCGGGAGACGGTCTCGTCCCGGTCCATGAAAGCCTGATGCGTGTATCCGTAGCGCGATGCAGCGATCTCGACGCTTTCGCGATAATCCTTCTCGTGGCTCGGCTTATGGCAGACATTCATCTGCCCCGGCACAAATTCGATATCGATGCCGTGGCTGGAGGAAAAGTCGAGAAGATATTTCTTGGCGTCCTCGGCGAGATCGAACAGCGCCTTGGAGCGTTCGAAGCCGAGGCTACCCTCAAGCTCCTCCGGCGACCAGCGCTGGCCGGTGCCGAGTTGGCCGCCGTTGCGGCCGGATGCGCCGTCGCCGAAGCGACAGGCGTCGATCAGCGTCACCCGCACGCCTTTCGACGCCAGGTTATAAGCGGCTTGCAGGCCGGTAAATCCGCCGCCGACAATGGCGACATCAGTATCGACCGAGCCGGGAAGGGCCGGATAGTCCGGCCGTTCCGGCGCATTGGCTTCATACCAGGAGTAACCGGGCGAGATCGGGCTTTGCCAGGGCATGGCCGCGCCTTTCCTGTCAGACATTGAGAAGCAGGTATTCGCGTTCCCAGGGGCTGATCACCTGCATGAAGGTCTCGAATTCGCCCCGCTTCACGCCGCCATAGATGGCGATGAATTCGGGGCTGAAGATCTCCGCGAGCGCGGGCTCCGATTCGAGCAGTGAAATAGCTTCGAGCAGGCCGCGCGGCAGGTCGATCGTGCCGCCATTGGCCGTGTCCTCCGCCGGTGCCGAGGGTTCGAGTCCCTGGACGATGCCGAGATAGCCGCAGCCGAGCGAGGCCGCCAGCGCCAGATAGGGATTGGCGTCGGAACTCGGCAGCCGGTTTTCCACGCGGCGAGCAGCGGAATCCGATACAGGAACCCGGAATGCCGTCGTCCGGTTGTCGTAGCCCCAGGCATTGTTGACCGGAGCGGACATGTCGGGCGTCAGGCGGCGGTAGGAATTCACGTAGGGCGCCATCATCGACAGGGTCTTCGGCACGTATTTCTGCATGCCGCCGATGAAGGCGAAAAACTCCTTCGACGCTGTTCCGTCGGCATTGGAAAACAGGTTGCGTCCAGTGTTGATCTCGACGATCGACTGGTGGATGTGCATGGCGGAGCCCGCCTGGCCCTGCATCGGCTTGGCCATGAAGGTGGCGTAGATACCATGCTTCAAGGCGGCCTCGCGGATGGTGCGCTTGAACAGGAACACCTGGTCGGCAAGCTCGATCGGATCACCATGGCGAAGGTTGATTTCGAGTTGTGCTGGTCCTTCCTCATGGATCAGCGTGTCGATCTCCAGGCCCTGCTTTTCGGAGAAATGATAGATGTCGTCGATCAGTTCGTCGAATTCGTTGACGCCGGCGATCGAATAGCCC
>NZ_DATJDJ010000167.1:0-8571 GCF_035497515.1 Pararhizobium sp.
GGCCGGACAGAAACTCGGCATAAAAGAAGTCGACGACGGCATTTGGCTCGTCAGCTTCATGCACTATGATCTGGGATATATCGACCTGGAGCAGAGGACTTTGCAAACCATCGACAACCCGTTCGGCACGAGGTTGTCACCGATGTCTTAGGTACGACGTGTTACCTATGTCTTCGGTATGGACACATGGGTGATGGCGGAGAGGGTGGGATTTGAACCCACGATACCCTTGCAGGTATGCCGCATTTCGAGTGCGGTGCGTTCGACCACTCTGCCACCTCTCCGGATATGCTGGTCGGCGCCGTAGCGCGACGCGGTTCATAGCGGCAGTTTCCGGCAATGACAAGAGGGTACGCCAAGGAATATCGAGCTATTTCACGTCTTTCGCCTTGACAGTTTTCATACCTTCCAGTAATTCGCGCAGTCGAGGTGGTGTGGCATGCCCTCACCGCGCCGGGTTTCCATTGTGCCCGTTCACCGGCAAGATCGAAAGACCTTGTCATGTCCGACTGACCAAAAAGACGGCCTTGCCTTCGGTAAAGAGCCGGAACGAACATGAAAGGATAAAAAATGTTCGCAGTCATCAAGACCGGCGGTAAACAGTACCGCGTGGCAGCCAACGACGTTCTGACAATTGAAAAATTGGAAGGCGCCGCAGGCGACAAGATTGAATTCACCGAGATTCTGATGGTCGGCGTCGGCGCCGATGCAACCATCGGTGCTCCGTTTGTCGAAGGTGCCGTTGTCAGCGCCGAAGTTGTGGAACATGGTCGCGCCAAGAAGGTCATCGCCTTCAAGAAGCGTCGCCGCCAGAACTCGAAGCGCACCCGCGGTCACCGCCAGCACAACACGACCGTCCGCATCCTGGACATCGCTGCTGTTGCCGGCGCGAAGGCGAAGAAGGCTTCCAAGAAGTCCGACGACGCTGCCGCTGAAGCTGCAAACTGAGACAACGGATCTAAGGTTTAAAGGAGAACAACCATGGCACACAAAAAAGCTGGCGGTTCCTCGCGCAACGGTCGCGATTCGCAGTCCAAGCGCCTCGGCGTGAAGAAGTTCGGTGGCGAAGTCGTCATTCCGGGCAACATCATTCTGCGTCAGCGCGGAACCCAGTGGCATCCGGGCGCCAATGTCGGCCTCGGCAAGGACCACACCATTTTTGCACTGACGGCCGGCAATGTGAACTACCGTACGAAGGCCAATGGCCGCGTGTACGTGTCTGTAATGCCGAAAGCCGAAGCAGCGGAATAAGCCGGTAGCGCTCTTAAAACAGCCGGCGTCTCATCGACCCGGCTGACGCTTACCGTTCAGGCCAAGATCAAAAGGGGAGATGGGGCAATGCCCGATCTCCCCTTTTTCACGTCTTGGAGGACTGAACATGCAAACCGAATTGTTGAGGGAGGGCCAGTCGCCGTCTCCCCAGGAGAGGCTGAGGCCTCAACGGTCAAGGACCGATTGCCCGATATTGTTATCGCCGAGGCTCGTTCTGCGCGCGCCCCACGAAGACGATATCGACGCCCTTGCCCATCTTGCCAACAATGCCAATATCGCCACCATGGTCTCGCGCATGCCGCACCCCTATACGGTGGCCGATGCCGCGGATTTCGTACGCCGTACGAAAACGGGCGCGATTGGCAAGTGCGTCTATGCGATTACCAAAGCGGATAATGGCGCATTTCTCGGCTGCTGCGGTGTCGAGCCTCATCCCGATGGCAGGACGGCGGAACTCGGCTACTGGCTGGGCGAACCGCATTGGAACAAGGGCTATGCGACGGAAGCAGCCCAGGCGTTGACCGACATGGCGTTCCGCACCCGCGATATCGACCAGATCGATGCGCGCTGCCGGGTCATGAACGTCGCCTCGCGGCGGGTCATCCAGAAGTGCGGCTTCCAGTTCCAGGGATCGGGCATGGTCGACAGCCTGGCGCTCGGCGGCATGATGTCGGTCGAATGGTACCGGCTCGACCGCAAGACCTGGCTCTCGCTGCGCAGTTGGGGAGGTCTGCGATGACCACTCATCTTCGCGAACGGCCAAAGGCCGCCCCCCGGCCCGATCCCGGCCCCTGCCCGGCCATCGAAACCGCGCGCCTGGTTCTGCGTCCGCACCGCTTGTCGGATGCGGATGCAGTGGCGCAGTCGCTCGGGGATTATCAGGTCTCGCGCATGCTGGCGCGGGTCCCGGTTCCCTACCACCGGTCCGATGCGGTCGACTGGCTGATCCGCCAGGGCTCCGGCCTGTTTGCCGGCTGGACGCTGGCAATCACCACCGGCGATGATGTCCATATCGGCTGCATCGGCATCGAGCTTCGGCATGGTCAATGGCACGTCGGCTACTGGCTGAACCGTTTCTACTGGAACCGCGGCTATGCCACCGAAGCTGTTTATGCCGCGATCGAGCACTTCTTCCGGCGGATGCCCGGCACGACCCTGCATTCCGGCGTCTTCGTTGACAATGCGGGCTCGCTGAAGCTGCAGAAGAAGCTCGGTTTCGAGATCACCGGCTGCGCCCAGATCTACGCGCTGGCACGCAGCGGCATGGTCAGCCATATCGAGACCCGGGTCACGGCAGCCGATCTGCGCAGGCCTTGAACGGTGACGGCCGGCAACTTTTCGCCGGCCGTTTTTTTTGACGACGATTCTGCCGGTCGGAATGCCGGCGGATCAACGCAGCAAAGGCGGGCACTCCTTGGGGTGTCGCGGCTTTGGACTTCACGATAATCTTTGACCTGACAGGCAGGCGTCTATATCGATGGCGGCATAAAGGGCAGGCAAAGACACACAACAGATGGCAGTACGATGAAATTTCTCGATGAAGCAAAAGTCTATATCCGTTCAGGCGATGGCGGCGCCGGCGCGGTGTCGTTCCGGCGCGAGAAATTCATCGAGTTCGGCGGCCCGGACGGCGGCGATGGCGGCCGTGGCGGCGATGTCTGGATCGAGGCCGTCAACGGCCTCAACACCCTGATCGACTTCCGCTTCCAGCAGCATTTCAAGGGCGGCACCGGCATTCACGGCATGGGCCGCAACCGCACCGGCGCCGGCGGAAGCGACGTGACGCTCAAGGTTCCCGTCGGCACGCAAGTCTTCGAGGAAGATTCCGAAACAATGATCGTCGACATGATCGCCGAGGGCCAGCGGTTCCGCCTGGCGGCCGGCGGCAATGGCGGTTTCGGCAACACGCATTTCAAGTCGTCGACCAACCAGGCGCCGAACTGGGCCAATCCGGGCCTCGAAGGGGAAGAAAAGACCATCTGGCTGCGGCTGAAGCTGATCGCCGATGCCGGCCTGGTCGGGCTGCCGAACGCCGGTAAGTCGACTTTCCTCGCGACTGTCACCCGTGCCCGGCCGAAGATCGCCAACTACCCCTTCACGACGCTGCATCCGAACCTCGGCGTGGCGACGATCGACGGCCGCGAATTCATCCTCGCCGACATTCCGGGCCTGATCGAAGGCGCCCATGACGGTGTCGGGCTCGGCGACCGCTTCCTCGGCCAT
Source organism: Pararhizobium sp. (assembly GCF_035497515.1). GTDB lineage: Bacteria > Pseudomonadota > Alphaproteobacteria > Rhizobiales > Rhizobiaceae > Pararhizobium. The sequence goes on from NZ_DATJDJ010000167.1 coordinate 3,496, forward strand.
GTCGAGCGCACCCGCGTCCTTTTGCATCTCGTCTCGGCGCAGGAAGAAAACGTCGCGAAGGCCTACAAGACAGTGAAGCACGAGCTTGAAGCCTATGGCGGCGAGTTGACCGGCAAGCCTGAGATCGTCGCCTTGTCGCAGATCGATATCCTTGATCCGGCCGAATTGAAAAAGAAGCAGAAGGAACTGGCCAAGGTTTGCGGCAAGACACCGCTGCTGCTGTCGGCCGTTGTCGGCACCGGCATGACGGAGGCTCTTCGGGCCTTGCGCGATATCATCGTCGCGGCCCAGACCTACACGGGCGAAGAAGAAGACTGATATGGCTTCTGCCCGCAAACCGCTGGAAAAGTACCGCCGGATTGTGATCAAGATCGGTTCGGCCCTTTTGGTCGATCGCAAGGTCGGACTGAAGAAACAATGGCTGAACGCCATGTGCGCCGATATTGCGGCACTGAGGGCAAAAGGCGTGGACGTTCTCGTCGTCTCCTCCGGCGCTATCGCGCTTGGCCGCTCGGTGCTCGATCTCGCCCCCGGCGCGCTGAAGCTCGAGGAAAGCCAGGCGGCTGCGGCCGTCGGCCAGATCGCGCTCGCCCGTGCCTGGTCGGAAAGCCTGTCGACCGACGAGATCGTCGCCGGCCAGATCCTGCTGACGCTTGGCGATACCGAGGAACGTCGCCGTTATCTCAATGCGCGCGCGACGATCAACCAGCTTCTGAAGATGGGCGCAGTGCCGATCATCAACGAGAACGACACGGTCGCAACCAGCGAAATTCGCTATGGCGACAACGACCGCCTGGCGGCAAGGGTCGCCACCATGACAGGCGCCGACCTTTTGGTGCTGCTCTCCGATATAGACGGGCTTTATACGGCGCCGCCGCATCTCGACCCGGATGCGCGGTTTCTCGAAACCATCCTGGAAATCACGCCGCAGATCGAGGCGATGGCCGGAGGCGCCGCTTCAGAACTGTCGCGCGGCGGCATGCGCACCAAGATCGATGCCGGCAAGATCGCCACCGGCGCCGGCTGCGCCATGATCATCGCGTCGGGCAAGGTCGATCATCCCCTGCAGGCGATCGGCGAGGGCGCCCGCTCCTCCTGGTTCGCGCCCTCCGGCTCGCCGGTCACGGCGCGAAAGACCTGGATTGCCGGGCAATTGCTGCCGGCCGGCAGTCTCGCCATCGACTCAGGCGCTGAAAATGCGCTTCGGTCCGGCAAGAGCCTTTTGCCCGCCGGCGTACGCCAGGTCACCGGCTCGTTCAGCCGTGGCGACACGATTGCCATCATCGGCGCCGAGGGTCGTGAAATCGCCCGTGGTCTCGCCGGTTACGATGCCGACGAGGCCAGACAGATCGCCGGCAAGAAATCGGCGGAAATTGTCGTCATTCTCGGTTATGCCGGGCGCGCCGCCATGGTCCACCGCGACGACATGGTGATGACATCGCTGCCGAGGCGGGAGACGGATGGGTTAAGGAGCGACGCGCATGCTTGACGATGTCAGAAAGAAAGAGATCCAGGAGATCATGACCGTGATCGGCCGCCAGGCCCGCGCCGCCAGCCGACCGCTCGCCATCGCATCGGCGGAACGCAAGCACGCCGCCCTCGTCAGCATGGCCGCCGCGATCGTTGCCCGCAAGGACGATATCCTGGCCGCCAATGCGCTCGACCTGGAAAACGCCCGCGAGACCGGCGTTGCCGCCTCCTTTCTCGATCGCCTGACCCTGTCGGAAAACCGCGTGCTCGACATGGCCAATGCCATCCGCTCCATCGCGGATCTTCCCGACCCTGTCGGTCATGTCATCGCCGAATGGGACCGCCCGAACGGCCTGCATATCGAACGCGTCCGCACGCCGCTTGGCGTCATCGGCGTCATCTATGAAAGCCGCCCGAACGTGACGGCGGATGCCGGCGCTTTGTGCCTCAAGGCCGGCAATGCCGTCATCCTGCGCGGCGGCTCCGACAGCCTGTATTCATCGCAGGCTATCCATGCCTGCCTCGTGCAGGGACTGAAGGATGCCGGGCTTCCGGAGCATGCGATCCAGATGGTTCCCGTCGCTGACCGCTCGGCTGTCGGCGCCATGCTGACGGGTCTTGGCGGCTCGATCGACGTCATCGTTCCGCGCGGCGGCAAGAGCCTGGTCGCGCGCGTACAGAACGAGGCCCGCGTGCCAGTCTTTGCCCATCTCGAAGGCCTTTGCCACGTCTATGTCGACGCCTCAGCCGATCTGGAGATGGCGAAGAAAATCATCGTCAACGCCAAGATGCGCCGTACCGGTGTCTGCGGCTCGGCCGAAACCCTGCTGATCGATCGTCACGCGGCCGACAGGTTCGTGGCGCCGCTGGTGGCCGCCCTGCGCGATGCCGGCTGCGAGGTCCGCGCCAGCGAGGATGTCCGGGCGATCGTTCCCGGCCTGATCGCCGCCACGGAAGAGGACTGGGCGACGGAATATCTCGACGCGATCATTTCCGTGACGCTGGTCGACGGCATTGCTGGCGCCATCGACCATATCGCCAGCTGGTCTTCTTCACACACGGAGGCCGTCATCGCCGAGGATCCTGATGTCGTCGAGCGCTTCTTCTCGGAGGTCGATTCGGCTATCCTCTTGCACAACGCCTCCACCCAGTTTGCCGATGGCGGCGAGTTCGGCATGGGCGGAGAAATCGGCATTGCGACGGGCAAGATGCATGCGCGTGGCCCGGTCGGCGTCGAGCAGCTGACCTCCTTCAAATACAGGGTGCGCGGCACCGGTCAGGTCCGGCCATAAGGTGCATCCGGGCGACGTCGATCCCTTCTACCTGAAGATGCCCCATGTCGAGAGCGGCATGAAGGTCGGCCTGTTCGGCGGCTCCTTCAATCCGCCGCATGACGGCCATGTGCTCGTGGCCGATATCGCACTGCGCCGGCTTGGCCTTGACCAGCTCTGGTGGATGGTGACGCCCGGAAATCCGCTGAAGAGCCGCCACCAGCTTGCCCCGCTTACCGAGCGCATCGCGCTCAGCGAAGCCATCGCCGGCGATCCGCGCATCAAGGTCACCGCCTTCGAACAGTCGCTCGGCCAGAGCTATACGGCCCGCACGCTGGAGAAGATTCGAGAGAAGAACCGGGCGATCCGCTTCGTCTGGATCATGGGTGCCGACAATCTGAGGAGCTTTCACCATTGGCAGGACTGGCAGAAGATCGCCTGCACCTTCCCCATCGCCGTCATCGACCGGCCGGGTGCCACGCTCTCCTATCTCTCGTCGAAAATGGCACGGACTTTCGACTACGCACGCGTTGACGAGGACCACGCAGCCGCACTCGCCTTCCGCAAGGCGCCCGCCTGGACCTTTATCCACGGACCGCGCTCCCCCTTGAGTTCGACGGCGCTTCGCCAGAACGTGAACAATGATTAACCGTGATTTATTTCTGATGTCTTGAAACGTTAGGGCATTGATGACTACATTTGGGGCACCGGTTCGACCGACATTCGAATCGTGCAGTGCCTGTCTGTCAAACGGAAAGGAAAAACCCTGACAACAGTACAAGCCAAGGGAAATGTCACGCGCATCTTCCCTAAAAGCCCGGAACGCAGCGACGAAGCCGCTGCCCGCGCTCTTCAACTGGTCCTTGGCAGTCTCGAGGACTCGAAGGCAGAAGATATTGTCGCAATCAACATTGCCGGAAAATCGGCTCTGGGAGACTACATGGTGGTCGTCTCCGGGCGATCGAGCAGGCATGTCATGGCGATCGCCGATCACCTGATCACCGACCTCAAGGAAGGCGGTCAGGGCAATGCACGCGTCGAAGGTCTCGATACCGGCGACTGGGTGCTGATCGATGGCGGCGACATCATTGTCCACGTGTTCCGCCCGGAAATCCGCGAATTCTACAACATCGAGAAGATGTGGGCCGCGCCGGACATGGAAGACGGTACATTGCACTGAGCGTCGCGCGTCCTCGGACGCCGAGCGGGCGATGACAGCATGACGGAACCTGCCTCACGCAGGTGACACGATCTGTTTGTGCGCCTGGATCGGGCTGACGTTCCCGAACGGACGGTTTTCCCGGAGGTCGTCCATGTGTCGCGCCTCCGATGATCTCCGTCTCTGCCGGCGGACCTGACGATAAAAATGCGCTATTGCTTCCCCGAAGCAGCGAAAACGGGGTGTTGAACATGCGAGTTGGTCTTTTTGCCGTCGGGCGCCTGAAAGCGGGACCGGAGAAAGACCTCGCCGCACGTTATATCGACCGTTTCGCCAAGACCGGACCTGCCATCGGCCTTGAATTCTCGCGCGTGATCGAAGTCGCCGAAAGCCGCGCCTCCAGCGCGGATACCCGCAAACGCGAAGAAGCGGCGCTGCTGGAAAAATCCCTACCGGAGTCCAGCCTCCTCATCCTGCTCGACGAACGCGGCAAGGCGCTCGATTCCGAAGCCTTCGCGTCTCTCATCGGAAACTACCGCGACAGCGGCAAGCGCGACCTGATGGTGGCGATCGGCGGCGCCGACGGGCTGGATCCCGCGCTTCACGCCAAGGCGGACGCCGTCATCTGCCTCGGCAAGTTGACCTGGCCACACCAGCTGGTGCGCATCCTGATCGCCGAGCAACTCTACCGCGCCGTCACCATCCTGTCCGGCCATCCCTATCACCGGGTTTGAGTAGCTATATCTGGGGAGTAGCCCTCTCGGCGTGATCAGCCGTTAATCGTCCAGCCCTACCTTTTCCGACGTCACGTGTCCGGTTGCGACATCGCTGGGGCGGCACGGAGCGCGACCTTTCCTTCTGCGCCCATGCGCTTGCCGACCCGGACGCGCGGGTCGTTCTCGACGCCACCCGCGATGTGCGGTTTGCCGGCAATGCGCAGGTCAAGGGCAGTCCGCACATCCGCTTCTATGCCGGCGCGCCGCGGATCGATACCGAGACCGGCACGACGCTGGGAAACCTGTGCATCGCCGTCCTGGCGCGCTGCGAAACGCCGGCGGACCGCCAGCGTGCCTCGGCCTGACCGCGCCTTGCCCGGGGACCGCGCCGGCGCTGCCATTCGGATGCCGCAATTGCGGGCAAAGGCTGTTGGCGACACGGGCCAAATCAGCATAGGGT
>NZ_DATJDJ010000168.1:0-1549 GCF_035497515.1 Pararhizobium sp.
CAAACTCGTTGTCGATAATGTGGTGCAGTGGTTCACGCTTGGGCGAGCGCTGACGCCGGTGGTGGTGTAGGGTCTCATCGGTAAGGTGTTCAGGCGGTCCCGTTAATCGCCGGTCGATTGCCGGTGTTGCGAGACGAGCGTAGTCTGGGCTGATGCAATCACCATCGCCACTCATCATCAGCTACTAGCGCCACCGTTTTCCGCAACAGATCATCTCGAATGCGGCGACCATTCTACCATCACCGATTACGCTCATGGTTCATCCCATCCGTTCTGACTTGTAGGAGCCAGAGGTCGCTGCAAAAATGATGGTCTTGTCGCCGTTCATGAACACGCGGTGATGGATGTGGGCGTGCACGGCACGCGCTAGCACCTGGCTCTCCACATCGCGGCCGATCGAGACGTAGTCGTCCGGTGATTGCGCATGGGTGATGCGGGCAACGTCCTGCTCGATGATCGGACCTTCGTCGAGGTCTTCGGTGACATAGTGAGCCGTGGCGCCGATCAGCTTCACGCCGCGCTCGTAGGCCTGCTTGTAGGGGTTGGCACCCTTGAACGATGGCAGGAAGGAGTGGTGGATGTTGATGATCCGGCCCGACATTTTTTTGCAGACGGCATCCGACAGCACCTGCATGTAGCGGGCGAGCACGATTAGTTCGGCACCCGATTGTTCGACCACTTCCATCAGGCGGGCTTCGGCCTGCGGCTTGTTTTCCTTCGTTACCTTGATGTGGTGGAAGGGGATGTCATGGTTGACGATCACCTTCTGGTATTCGAAATGGTTTGAGACGACGCCGACGATATCGATTGGCAGGGCACCGATGTTCCAGCGATAGAGCAGGTCGTTGAGGCAATGGCCGAAACGCGAGACCATCAGCAACACCTTCATGCGGTGTTCGCTGCTGTGCAGCGCCCAGTTCATCGCGAACTTCTCGGCGACGGGTTTGAAGTCTTTATTGATCGCGGTATGATCCACTCCCTCCTCCGAGATGAATGTCAGCCGCATGAAGAACAGGCCTGTCTGCAGGTCGTCGAACTGCGACGAATCGACGATATTGCAGCCGATTCCGGCGAGATACCCGGTCACCGAAGCGACAATGCCGCGCGTGGATTTGCAGGAGATGGTCAGGACATAGGCGGACATAGCAGGTCTCTCAAAGGCGAAAAGGGGGCGGGGCCGCACGAGTTCGCGCGGCCGCCTTGGAAAGAGCGATTGTTGGCTCAGAGGGCCTTCTGCAACTCGGGCAATATGTCGAAGAGATCGCCGACGAGGCCGTAGTCTGCGACCTGGAAGATCGGGGCTTCCTCGTCCTTGTTGATGGCGACGATGACCTTCGAGTCCTTCATGCCGGCCAGATGCTGGATGGCGCCGGAGATGCCGACCGCGATGTAGAGCTGCGGTGCGACGACCTTGCCGGTCTGCCCGACCTGCCAGTCGTTCGGCGCATAACCGGCATCGACGGCAGCACGGCTGGCGCCGACGGCGGCCCCGAGCTTGTCGGCGACCGGCAGGATCACGTCCTGGAATTTTTCCGAGGAGCCCAGCGCC